>JAEXUB010000106.1 GCA_023453125.1 Bacteroidota bacterium | reverse complement strand
CATTCAGGGGGGTCCTTATTTCGTGAGATATCTGGGATAAGAACTCGGATTTTAACCGGTCGGATGATTCAGCCTTTTCTTTTGCTGCCTGCAATTCCCTGGTCCGTTCTTCAACTTTCTTTTCAAGAGTCTGATTAGCTGTCTCAAGCTCTTTCTGAAGCATTTTAATAGTAAGGTGGGTTTTAATTCTAATAAGCAGTTCCGAAGGCTTGAAAGGTTTTGTTATATAATCCACCGCTCCCAGAGTTAACCCGGTTACAACATCGTCAACTTCGTTTGATGCGCTTAGGAAAATGATTGGTATTCCGGATGTACGCTCGTCATTCTTCAATATCCGGCAGACCGTAAAGCCGTCCATCACCGGCATTGAAATATCGAGAAGGATAAGATCGGGTTTAATGGATTTGGCTATTTCAATGGCCCCTTCGCCATTGAGCGCAACGGCAACCCTGTAATTATTTTTACGCAGAATGGTACCGAGGATTTCAATATTTTCCGCCAGATCGTCAACTATTAGAATTTGGTGCAAATTATTGTTTTCAGGCATTTAATTTCCGCGCTGACTGCTAAAAATTAGTTCAATTGTATCATCGAAAGATTCTATTGCTTTTTTTAGGGGCTCAATTCTGAAAGATTCGGCGTATTGTTTAATCGATTTACCATACTGTCCGAGGAAGTCTATTTCGAAACGGGCCCCGGTTTCAACTATAAGATCAGCAAATTCTATAATTTCGTCAACCACAAATGCGTTTTTTATATTACGGTGCTTTATTGCCAGTTTGTTTTTTATAATATCTTCAAGAGCTTTTAACTGATCCTCCGTGAGTTCTTCAATTACAGGATTCTGAACGGGGACAGATTCGTTAGAAGCAACAGAAATGCCGGTTGATGAAGGGAGAAACCGGTTGAGTTCAGAGAGAAGTTCGGTTCTTGTTACCGGCTTTGATATTATAGAATCGAAGACATAATCCATTTCTTTGTTTTCCCCTGTCAGCGCCGCCGTTATCGCAATAATCGGTATTTTCTTTTTGCCGGGAAGATTTCTGATTAGGCCCGATGCTTCAAATCCGTCCATAACCGGCATTTGAATATCCATTAGTATAATATCGGGTGAAAACAATTCTGTTTTTTCAACTGCCGATTTTCCATCCTCGGCAAATATCATTCTCACGTTCCGGTTTTTAAGATATTCAGAAACCAGAAGCCGGTTGGATTCTACATCCTCAACTATAAGTATAAGCGGATTGTTGAATTTAACTCCTTTGAGCAGATTTACCGCTTTTGTGTCGGGATTAAAAATGGAACTGTTGGAAAATTTCAGATCGTACAGCTGTACCTTAAATGTAGAGCCCCTGTGCAGTTCGCTTTTCAGAAAGATGCGGCCGTTCATCATCTCTACCAGGCGTTTTGTAATTGTTAGTCCGAGCCCGGTACCGCCGAAATTCCTTCTGTTATTTCCATCCACCTGCGTAAAAGCTTCAAATATTATTTCCTGCTGGTCAACCGGTATGCCTACGCCGGTATCTTTAATTTCAAAAATAATATCTGTCTTGTTTGAATAACTCTTAATTATCGGAAAGACCGAAATAGAAACAGAGCCCCGGGGAGTGAATTTAATTGCATTGCCTATAAGATTTATAAGTACCTGCCGTATTCTTGTTTCGTCGATATAAACAATTTTTGGTACCTTGGGATCAATGTATATATTAAGTACAATATTCTTTTCGGCGGCCAGACCGGAAAAAATATTCTTTATCTCCGTAATCATAATTGATACATTAACCGGTTCTGTTTCAATTCTGGTTTTGCCTGCTTCAATCTTGGAGAGGTCCAATATATCATTAATAATCTTAAGCAGTCCCCGCCCGCTTGTTGTAATGCCGTTTAGATAGTGAACATATTTCGGATCTTCGGTATAATCCTGAAGCAATTCTGCAAATCCCAAAATTGCATTCAGCGGGGTTCTTATTTCGTGGCTCATATTGGCAAGGAATTCAGATTTGGCCCGGTTTCCCCGGTCTGCCGATTCCATTGCCTGAAGCAAATCTACTTCATACTGTTTTCTTTCTACGGCGCCTGCAATAGAGGCCGCAAATGAATTTAGAGCTGCTTCTTCTGCTTCAGTCCAGATCCTTTCGCTTCGGCAATCATCAAATCCTACAAATCCCCAGAAATCATTTTGTTTATAAATTGGAAAAATTAGAATTGATTTTACCGAATGAGAAGTAAGCAGATCCTTAATGGGGGATTCAATATCCTTTACAATCTTCGATATTGATTTCCGTTTATATAGGGGAGAGAAAAAATCACCGAAATCGGAAAGTGTTATATTCTGCAGAGAGGAATCATTTATTGTCGGCAGTGCGTTTATAGAGGTCCACTCGAACATCTGGCTGGCTGTTTGAATTCCCTTTTCATCGTTGCTTGAATTGGCAAAGAGATAAACTCTGTCGGCATCCAGCGCCTTGCCGATTATAGATAATGATTCCGATATGGCGGAATTGATGTTTTTGTTTTTTAAAAGGAGTTCGGAGGCTTCGGCAGTGGCATTTAGAAGTGTTTCTTTTTTTGCCGAATCAGAGAGAGCATTGTGAATATCGGTTAAGTCGGTTAGAACGGTTAGAATAGCATTTTGGCCGTTAAATTCAATATTGCTCGATTTGGCAATTACTCTCTTCTTTTGTCCGTTATTAAGCCGGATTAATATTTCCGAATCGGAAGATTTTTCGCCGCCGTAGATTTTTTTGATGTTGCCGCTTACAATGTCCCGGTGCTCGTCGGCAATGAATTCTAATATGTTTTTCCCTATTATTCCGGTGTAATCGTAACCCGATTGCTTTGCAGTTTCATCCGTGGTAAAAACAATTATTCCCTTCACATGCACAAGCATTATGAAGGGGATCTTTTTTATTATAGTCCTTAGATTATCCTCATTAAGAAGATTATCAATGGGTATATTTGCAGGATCTATATTCTCTCCGGCCCGTGTATTCAAAATAGGCGTCTCTCTTTTGTGCAAAATAAAGGAAAAACAGCAATATTACAGATTAATTATCGTAAACAAAGGCCGTTTTTTTAGAGGAATTAAATGCTAAAAGAGAAGGGAAATGGGAGTAATTTAAACTTAATTGACTCTAATGATTGCTCATAAGCCGGCATAGAAACCGGAGGTTTTTTGAATGGGATTCAGAAATTGAGATTTTGATGATTGCAGTCAGAGGAACCGACATAAACATTCCCACAATACCCCATAAATAGCCCCACAAGAGGAGGGAAATAAGGATTACAAGGGGATTTAACCCGAGCCGGTCGCCGAATATTTTGGGTTCTATTATATTTCCTATAAGATTCTGCACAACTATAAGTGTAATCAGAATAACGCCAGTATATCCGAAAGAGCCGTATTGGATTAAAGACATAAGAGTAGGGAAGACGACCGAAAAAATGGATCCGATATTGGGAATGAAGTTAAACATAAAACTAAATCCCCCCCATACAACGGCATAATCCACGCCGAACAGGAGAAGAATGGCGGTGAAAACAATCCCGCTCATCAGATTAATAAGGAATTTTGTCGCAATATACTGCTGAACCTGTCCGGTAATATCTTTGAAGGTTTTTTCAATTTTCTCCCCCCGATCATTCTTTATCTTTTCAATTGCTTCTTCCGAGATTTCATCATCATCGTGTCCAAGTGAATTATAGATGTTTTTTTCCACATAACGGAGGCGGACGGCTTCATAAATCTGGGAGTGGCCGCTGCTTACAAAAATAAAGAAGAAAAGAACCAGGAATGCGGTTGAGAAAAATGATACGGTAGAAGAAAACACACCGCCGGCAATGGAAGTATAATCAATTTTTGAAAGCCACGTCTGAAGGTCGAAATTCAGGATGCTGGGTTCTTTTACATCCATTGATACTGCAGCATTTCTTACAAGAGAATTTATTTTATTAATATAAGCGGGGAATTCGGTTCCCATCCTTTCGAAAGATGAAATAAATACGTGTGAAACTCCGTAGAGCAGCCCAATCATAATTACAAGGTCAATAATTACAGCAGCAGCCTTTGGAATTTTATATTTTACCAGAAAATTATTCACCGGCTCGAAAACAAAATAGAGAAAATATGCTATTGCAAGGGGAATAAAAATAAACTGAAATTCCCTTAGTACAAGAAGAATTACTACCAGTCCGATTATTGACACAAAAAATTTTGTTACCGGTTCCCCTGCAGAGCTTTTCATATTCTACCTATGGTTTTCTTCCTATTATCAGCGTGGTGCCGAATGAAGTATCTTTTCTCTGATGATTAATAAATCCCGCGTCTGTAAGCCAGGAATAGATTTCCTTTTCCGTATAAGTGTTTCCCGACTCCGTAGCCACAAGCATATTGATGGCAAACAGAGTGCCCGATTTCGGCTCGGTTCTTTCGTCGTTCATAACCCAGTCTGAGATTACTATCTGACCCCCGGAATTTAAGGAGTCGTAGCACTTCTTCACCAAATTCTTATTCTCTTCGAATGAGTTTATATGAACAATTGCCGATGCGAAAATCATATCATATCCCTCCCCGTAATTATCAGCAAGATAATCCCCCGCAATATATGAGAAGCGGTCAGATAGATTTTCGGCGTCGACGTAGTTTTTTGCAAGTTCCACAACCCCGGGTACGTCAAATAGAGTTGCTTTGGCATCCGGTTTGTTTTTGAGGAAGGTCATGGCAAATGCGCCCGAACCGCCTCCAAGATCCAGAATATGTTTAACATTATTAAAATCGAGAAGAAGCGAAATAATCTTTGACTGCGGTATAGCGCGGTAATGCATTGCGCTTATAAAGGAATCGAGCTTGGCGTCTACCGATTCGGGCTCTCTTTTGCAAACAGATGAACCTTTTTTAACGGCATCCGTCAGAGTGCTCCAATTGTTCCACATATGATTTGTATGCATCAGTCCCGACATATATTCCGGTTTTCCCTTAACAAGATAACGGGAGGCTTCCTCGGAATTAAAAAATTTTCCGTGAGTTTTTCTAACCAGCCCTATTGATACAAGAGCATTAAGCACCCGCTCAATCCCCTCTCTGCTTGCTTCGGTTTTCTCGGCAATAGAGTCAGATGTTAATAAATGCCCGTCCATAATTGTGAAGAGGTTTAATTCATATGCGGTAAGCAGAATTCGGCTTTGCTGAAAAGCAACTGCCATTTCCCTGATTGCCGCAGGATTAAAAAGCTCGGGTGATTTATCGGAACCCATTGCGTTATATTCTCCTTCTGAAGCCGCTGCCCAGAACTTCGTGTACATTGTGAATTATAATAAAGGCATTCGGGTCTACCTCCTTAACAATATCGGTAAGGTTTCCCAGCTCCCTCATTGGAACAACGGTAAAGACCATTTCCCTCTCAACATTTGTATATGCGCCGCGTGTTTTAACCGCCGTTACTCCGCGTCCCATTTCACTCATAATTGCTTCTGATATTTCGTCGTTCTTTTCGGAAATTACAAAGGCGGCTCTTGCATAGTCAAAACCGTCCAGGATAACATCTATAAGCTTTGAAGAAAGGAACAATAGGAAAAACGCATAAAGAGTTAATGATAAAGCAGGCTTGTCGGGGGATAAGTCTTTCAATCCGATAATGACCCCCGCAAATGAAATTACAAAAAAGTCTATATACATAATCGCCTGTCCCGGCTTTGTGCCGAAGCGTTTATGCATTATCGAAGCAATGATGTCGGAACCTGCGGTTGTGCCTTTGAACTTAAATATAATTCCAAGCCCCAGCCCAAGAAGAACCGAACCGATTAAGATTAAAAAGAGAAAGTCATTCTGAAGAAGGTCTTTTACTGCCGGCGAATCCTGCAGACGGATAAACCCGAGTCCCGGAATATCTCCCCTGAATAAATCTATAAAAAAAGAGTTAAGCGAAAAGCCTACAAATGTTCGCATGGCAAAGTTTTTGCCAAGCTCTTTCAATCCCCAGAAAAAGAGGGGAATATTAAGGGCCCACATCAAAACGCCTACGGGGACAGAATTTCCGGTTAGGTAGTGAAGGGACATAGCAAGACCGCTCACGCCGCCGGGAACCACTTTAGCGTCAACAAGAAAAATACCTATGCCTATAGCCATTAATGCGGCGCCGAAGGCAATTGCCAGATACTCCATTACAGGATGTTTTACATTGAATTTCCGTGTCATTTTACACCAGGTCCTTTTATAGTTAAATTATTATCAAGTATAATTATAAGAAGTTAACACAAAAATACAACTTTGCACAGGTTATTTAAAGCAGGGAGGAGGAGTACGGGCATTAAATTTTATTTATGAGCGGGAATGGGGGCGGGGGAACAAAAAAGCCGCCTTTTCAGGCGGCTTAAAAGCATTAATTCTTTTCCTTGAGCCATTTAATAACTTCGGACCATTTGGGTTTTTTGCCCGTTTTAAGAATTCCAACCCTGTAAATCTTTCCCGCAAACCAGATTACAAAATAAATTGTAATTATGTTTACTATAATCGGAATTGCAAGATTCCAGAGGGGAACCTCAATAATTGTAAACCGGACGGGCATTATGATAATGTTGGTTATAGGCAGCATTGAGGTAATAACGCCTAGAGAGGAGGTCGGATTCTGTATTAATGTGAAAGAAATCATATAGGGAATTAATAACAGAAGCATAACCGGAAAAACTCCCTGCTGTGCGTCCTGCGGGCTGTCGAATATTGAGCCGACCATTGCAAATAAACCGGTAAATATTACAAGGCCGAAAAGGAAGTTAAGAAGAATATATCCGAGCTGGAAAGTGGATAGCGTAACCGAAAAATCTTTCGGGAGCGCAAATAGAGTTCCGCTTGCAAGAAGAACAACAGGGGAGAGCCATATAATCATCTGGGCAAGCCCGGTAATGGATGCTCCTATAATTTTTCCGCCAAGCAGTTCCTGCGGCTTCATTGAAGAAAGAATGATTTCCACAATTCTATTCGATTTCTCTTCAATTACCGACTGCATTGTCATCGATCCGATCTGCATTAGTCCCATAAACAGCAGAATTGTTACTATATAAGAAAGGACCAGATTGCCGTAGCTTTCTTCCTTTACTCCGGCCCCTTCCGAAACGGTAAATCCTTTAAAATCGACTCCCTTTCCTGCAAAGGCCAGCTCTTCTTCGGTAAGCTTGTTGTTGAAATAGCTGTTAACCAGAATTTTGTTGAATGGGCGGTTAAGTTTTTCGCTAATCGAGATGTTGGGCGTTTTTGCATAGTATTCAATCACTTTATCCTTATGCGAAGAAACCGGAATATAAATGAGGGCGTTAATGCTTTCGTCGAGAATTTTAGGCTTCACAGTCTCGAGATGTTTCTTATATTCCTCTTTGCTCATTGTAAAGTATTCAATCTTATAGCTTCCGTCCTTAACAAATTCATAGTTGCCCAGTTCTTTCTGGAAAGCTTCGCCAAGGGACTGTTCCTCCGAAATTATCTGAAGGTTTGTGGTCCCGGAACCCATCTGCATTATAAGAGTGGGAATAGCTCCCATAGCAACAATCAGAAGGGGCATAAGAATGGTCATAATAATAAATGATTTTGAAGAAAGCTTTTCTCTCAGCTCTCTTTTAATAATTGCAATTACTCTGTTATTGAACATTAGACACCCCCTTTGCTGAGAATACATCTTCCTCTTTACCCGCAAGATCAATGAATATTTCCTGCAGAGAGATATCATTGGCGTCGAACTTCTTAATAATTACATTTCTTTCTACAAGAGCCTTAAGAAGCTCCTGCGCATGCGAAGGCTCTTTTACTCTTATTCCGGTTGTGTTGCCGTAATCAACAATCTTTTCAACAAAAGGGTGCCCTTTCAGGAACGAAATATCCCCTTCGTGGTTAAGGGTAATATTTTTCTGTGAGTATTTCTTTTTGATATCTGCAATAGAGCCGTGCAGAATTACTTTGCCGTGGTCAATCATTGCAAGATGGTCGCACATCTTTTCGGCAAAGTCCATAAGGTGTGTTGAAAAAATAATTACCTTTCCATCGTCTCTTTTCTCCATTATTATTTCTCTAAGGAGATTTGTGTTAATCGGGTCTAAGCCGGAGAAAGGTTCATCAAGAATAATAAAGTCGGGATCGTGAAGCACTGTTGCGATAAACTGGATTTTCTGCTGATTTCCTTTTGAGAGCTCTTCAACTTTAGTTAGTCTTCTGTCGTAGAGCTCAAAGCGTTTAAGGTAATCAATCGCCTTTCTTTCGACATCCCGCCCCGATTTTCCTTTTACTTCTGCAAAGAAAAGGAGTGTTTCGAGCACTTTCATTTTCTTATAGAGTCCTCTCTCTTCGGGGAGATACCCTACTTTGTTTTTAAATTCCTGGCCAACTTTGGCCCCCCGTAATGTTACTTCCCCGCTGTCGGGATGATAAATATTCATCATCATCCTGATGGTAGTGGTTTTTCCCGCGCCGTTTCTTCCGATAAGTCCGAAAATAGAACCTTCTGGAACGGTGAAGGATGCATTGTCAACGGCTTTTAACTGTCCGAAGCTTTTGCATAGGTTTTTTACTTCAAGAGCATACATTTTTTATCTCTTATTATTTTAGTTAGAATGCATTGTAAGATGGTTTTGCAAAAAATTCCTCCCCCTGAGGGGGAGGAATAGAAGTGATTTACCATATTTTAACTATCTCTTTATCGTCAAGACGCATCGGGTCCCCCGGCTTTATATCAAACGCCTCAAAGAAATCGGGCAGATTTTTAAGAGGCTGGTTTACTCTTGCCTTTGCAGGAGAGTGGACGTCAATTTTCAAGTACATCTTTGCGGTTTCTTCTCTTATGTTGTTTCTCCACACCTGAGCCCACGATAAGTAGAAGCGCTGCAGAGGGGTATATCCGTCTATCTTTTCATTCTTCTTATACTGTTCAGTTTTCCTGAAAGCCTGAAGCGAAACAGTAAGACCGCCAAGGTCGGCAATGTTTTCGCCGAGAGTAAGTTCGCCGTTAACCTTGAATGTATCTATAACGGCAAAATTATTGTACTGCGAAATTAATCCTTTCGATCTTTCCTTGAATTTGTCGTTATCCTCCTTTGTCCACCAGTCGCGCAGGTTTCCCTGTAAATCGTACTGTCTGCCCTGGTCGTCAAAACCGTGAGTAATCTCGTGTCCTATTACAGCTCCCATAGCGCCGTAGTTTATAGCGTCGTCGGCATCCTTATCAAAGAAGGGATGCTGGAGAATTCCGGCCGGGAAAGCGATTTCGTTTGTAGAGGGATTATAATAAGCATTAACGGTTTGAGGAGTCATTAACCATTTTTTCTTGTCTACTTTTTTACCTACATCCTTCAGTGTTCTGAGAGATGAGAAGTTGCTTGCGCGGACTACGTTGGCGTAATATGAATCATCCTTAATATTCAGCGATGAATAGTCAATCCATTTATCCGGGTAGCCTATTTTGATGGTGATAGTGCTTAATTTCTTTAATGCCTGCTCTTTGGTGGCGGCGCTCATCCAGTCGAGCCCTTTAATTCTTTCCCCCATTGCGGCAATTAAATTTTTAACAATGCTTAATGCTCTCTGTTTTGCTTCGGGAGGGAAATTATCTTTAACATAAAGCTGTCCTACAATTTCGCCGAGTCCATTGTCTACTGTCTGAAGCACTCTTTTCCACCTTTCTGAAAGCACTTTGGCGCCGTTAAGGTATTTGCTGAAAAACTCGAAACGTTCATTTACAAACGCCGAGCTTAAATAGGAAGCGCTGTTCTTTAATACGCCCCATTTTAAATAAACTTTTAAATCTTCAATGGGAGTGTTCTTTACAAGTTCACCAAGAGCTTTAAAAAATTCCGGCTGAGAAACATTAATATCGCCGGGATTCTTTAATCCGGCAGATTTGAAGAAGAGACTCCAGTTAAATCCGGGAGCCGCTTTAACAAGAGCGTCCAGTTTCATTTTGTTGTAATTTTTTTCCGGGTCTCTTAATTCAACTCTTGAGCGGGAATTTTTTGCAAGTGAGGTTTCAATTGCCAGAACAGCCTGCGCATATTTCTTCGCGGATGCATCGTCAACAGAGATAAGCTTAAACATATTCGCTATGTGCTGAAGGTATTTTTCCCTGGTTTCTTTCATCCGGTCGTCAATCTGCAGATAGTAATCGCGGTCGGGAAGACTTGTTCCCCCCTGATAGAGCTGTGTAATATTCCAGCTGCTGTTTTTGGCATCGGCATCAACACCGAAACTGAAAAAAGGAGCGCCGAGATTAATATGAAAATAAGCGGCTGTCTTTGCAAGGTCATCTCCGTTTTTAATTGCGTCTATTCTGGCAATATCTTCTTTAATAGGAGTGTATCCGTCTTTTTCAATTTTAGCTTCGTCCATTCCAAGTCGGTAAAAGGTGCCCACTTTCTGAACAAAGCTTCCCATTTTTGCCGATTTATCGGAGGCGGCATCCTCAAAAATTTTCTTTAATACAGCAAGGTTTTCTTCGTAAAGGAATTCAAAGCTTCCCCAGCTTGAATACTGGTCCGGGATGGGATTGTTCTTAAGCCAGCCGCCAATAGCATATTCATAAAAATCGGTTTTGGGGCTGACGGATGTATTAAGGTTCTTTAAATCAAATGCGGATTTCTTTTTTCCATCGGGGCCGTTTCCGTAGACAACAGCCGACAGAACGATGCACGAAAGCAGAGTAAAAGATAAAATAGATTTCATTTGTATAGTCCCTTGTTTAGATAAAAATCACAAATATTTTGACGGTTTAATTGCGTATTCTGTTCCAATTTAAATAATAAAAAGTCTTAATTATGACCTGAAAATGAAATAAACCGCCCCTAAAACGCAGAATCCGGCATAAATATAGTCCATCTTAAAGGGCTGTTTCATATAAATCATAGCAAATGGAATAAATACGGAGAGAGTTATAACTTCCTGCAGGATTTTGAGCTGCGACAGGGAAAGTTCTGTATATCCTACCCGGTTGGCCGGTACCTGTAGAAGATACTCAAAAAGGGCTATTCCCCAGCTTAAAAGTGCGGCTATATACCACTTTTTATCTGAAAGATTTTTAAGATGCCCGTACCAGGCAAATGTCATAAATACATTTGAAAGAATCAGTAGAAATGAGGTTCGCACAATAACAGGTATGCCAAGAATATAGTCTAACATAATTTGTCCTATGTAAAAAAATCAATCTCTAAAAATAAACATTTGGCAGGGATTGAAGAAGTGAGGAAAAACAAATTAACAGGGTATTTCAGACAGGATCATCGCCCTGATGATCGTTGATAATTGCGTTTTCAATTTCATATTCCAAAATATCTCCAGGCTGGCAATTAAGTTCTTTGCAGATTGCCTCCAGTGTAGAAAAGCGAATTGCTCTTGCCTTGCCCGTCTTTAGTATGGAAAGGTTTGCCATTGTAATGCCTACTTTGTCGGCAAGTTCGGTAAGGCTTATTTTCCTCCTTGCCATCATAACATCCAAATTTATTCTAATACCCATCGGTTTCCTAGACTGTTAAATCGTTATCCTCTTTAATGCTTATGCCGGCAAGAAAGATTTCTGCAATAATAAAGAAGATGATGCCAAGTTTCCAGTCGAACCAGAATGAGGGAAACTGTATTGTATGCGCAAGATGAAAACTTTTTATTATTGCTTTTTCAAGAATGAAATTCAGGATTGAGAATGAAAATGAAAATACCCCGATAATGCGCAGATAATAGAAATTTTTTCTTAAAAAGAAATTCCGATTCGAAATGTTGTAAAGCAGTTCGTGAAGAAGGAAAAGAGAAGCAAGCAGAAGCAGGCCCATGCCAAAGCGGAGAAGGAAAAAATATAGTATGGGAGTGCTGAAAGAAGGATAGATTGTTATGAAATATTTTTGATGCAAATAAGAGGTAATTGCCAGGCTTTTTGGATCGGAAAAAGCCGGATGGGGGAGATTAAGAAATTCTTGCTCAGTATTTGTATTAACGGAAACAATCCCGGTTATTTCAATGTAGGGGAGGAAACGGGAGGATAAGTACTTATCGCTGTGATCCTCTCCGCAAAAGTAGGAGTGATAGACAAATCCTCCAATCCACCCAAGCATGCCTAACAACCCAGCCGCGAAAACAAGAGAGACTATAAACCGGGTCACTCTGATTAAATAGAGTTTTTTTCCTGAATTTGCTCCCGCAAAGGGATTAAAGAATTCTTTTACGCGTTTAAATAATCCCAATTTCATATTCTCCCAGGCTTTTTGTTTTCCAACAGAACAAAAATAATTCTTATCATTCTGTTTGTCAATAATAAATTATTGTTATACAATAATATTCTTTAGGTTGGATGGATGTTGAAAATTCGGATTCCTTTGTCTATTTTGCCTCATCCAAATCAAATTGCGGAGTAAATATGTCGAAGAATATCTTATTGATTTTAATTGACAAGAGGAAAGAGGAAGCGGTAAAGGTTCAGCAGATTCTGACCGGCTGGGGTTGCATAATTAAGACGCGTCTCGGGATTCACGAAGGGGTGCTTGAGAATTGTTCTAATGAAGGATTGATTATTCTTGAACTGGTTGGAAGCGATGAACAGGTTCAGGAGCTTACAAGAAAGATCTCGGTTCTGCCCGGAGTAAACGCAAAGCTTGTTAATCTCTCTCTCGCCGATTAGTGTTTTTGCACACCGAAGGGGAGTGATTTGAATTATTCCCCTTCTCTGTTTTCCTAATTTCTTTCCGATAAAATCTTTTTTCTCTGCTGCGCATAAATAATGGCGGTAATTATTTTCTGCGGGTCTCCGGCACCGATAATTATTTTTCTCCCCAGCGGAAAATAAATTCTAACTCCCTGCGAATGGGATAAAAAATAGGCCGGGTCTTTTCCTTTAAAAGAGCGTCCTATTCCGATGCCGCCGTAATCGGGAAAACGCTTATAGGATGTAATTTCGGTAAATGAAATATCGCTTACGGGAATTTTGACAACCATCCGCCCGGATATAAAAACAGTTAAATAGTCGAAATCAATCTTAATGGCTATTCTAAGATAGAGAAAAAGATATATAATGGCTGCGGAAGAGGCAAGCAGTACTATTGATGCTAATCCGGATAGTATAATACTGACGCGGTTTGTGAGAAGATTTACAATTACCAGCAGCAGGAGAATGTCAATTAAAATTAATAAAGGCCAGAGCCATTTTCTGCCGAGCCGCTGTTCATCATAATATATGGAATCTTCCTGCATGGCCGCCGGAATAATTAGTGAGAGTTAAATGTTCCAGACCTCATATTCAATCCAACCGTTATCCGGCTGTTCGAAATGTTTATTTTTCCCCGGCTGGCTTTTTTCAAGGTCACATAGGCTCTTTTTCAGTTCGAGTTTTCCTCCCCGTTTGGTAATGGTCTTTTCAATAAAAGAAGGGGGGAATGAGGAGATTTGCTTAATACCCGAATGAGCCTTAATTTTTTCGAAAATTCTCTCCGGAATATAACGCATACCGGCGCTTACTTCGCGGAGAGGTTTAAGATATTCTATCATCAGGATATTCTTGTTGCCGTTCGAGGAAAAGCTGGTAATAATTTTTTCTATCTCTCTTTTTGTGAGAAAATAAGTAATTCCCTCAAGCAGGATTATACAGGGCATATCCTGATAATATTCGTGAACCATTGTACGGAGTACCGCAAGAATCGATTCGGATGTAACATCCGCGGTAATGCATTTTATTTTTCCGGATGATTCGGGGAAGTATTTATAATAAAGCTCAACTTTTTCATCCATTCCGGTAATATCAATTTCGATAATCTTATGGACTTTTTCAGGATGGCGTGTAAGAATTTCGAGAGCCAGGGGGGATTTGCCGGCGCCTGGAATTATTATTAAATGTTCATTAGAAGAATTTTCGAGCAAATCATTTAGGTAGCCGCTAATAAACCGTTTGCCGTTTACAACCACCTGATTATACCAGTTACATATAGTATTGCATTCCTCAATAAGGGACTTACCCGACGAAAGGTCGATATGGTTGACGAAATTATCGATAACTTCGCCGCTGAATGCTTCTTTGCCCCACTGCAGCATTAAAGCCGCCGCAGGTTCAAGTTTAATTTGCTTCATTTGTATTTATTGTAACTTTAGGATTTCAATCTACTTTGAATTTTGCTGTTTGTCAACTCTTTAATAGCATCCGAAGCAATCCATTTTGCCGATTTTGAATCAATTTTCAGCAATTTCTCCGAAAATCTAAACGCCGATTTATTAAGGCGCCGGTTTCTTTTCCCAATCTGTCGCAATGCCCAGTTTACAGCCTTTTTTACAAAATTTCTATCGTCCGCGGCGTGTTTCTCTATCAAAGGAAAGAAATTTTCAAAATCGCCATCGGACCAATCTTTCCGATGAACTGCACAGGTAGCCATTAACGAAAAGGATGCTCTTTTTACAAACTCATCGGGGGAATCGTTCCATTCAATTATTTTTTCCATCGCGTAAGGGGTTTTTGCAAATAAATTCATACAGCACTGGTCGCATAAATCCCACGAATTAAAATCCTTTACCCACTTATTCATAAGTGCAGATGTTGTAAGTGCAGGGTCGGCAATAAGAGAGCTTAATATTCGGGCTTCGTGGTATCGCGTCTTCCACAATTCAACGGCAAGTTTATGGTCTTTGCCGATCTTCTTTCCCAGTTCTCTAAGGAGAGGCATCGATATTCCGAAAGCATTGGATGCGTTTATGCCGAAACGGGCCATTCCTTCCCGGTTCTTTTGATCACTGTTTTTCTTTAGAAAATTTATTATTTCATCTGTTGTCATCTGCTCAGCTCCAGAATTTGTAAACCTGCTCCAGCGTTTCACGCTCCTTCAAAATAAATATTTCTTTTCCTTCGTTATAATATCCTATGACCTTTGGAAGCTGCCTGCTGTTGTACCTTGACCACATGCTTATAGTATATGCCCCCGCGTCCGATATAAGAAGATAATCGCCGGTCTCGGCCTCTGGAAGCGCAATGTCTTTTGCAATTATATCCCCCGCAAAACAGAGGGGTCCTCCGATTACATAATTTTTTAATAAGCTTTGCTTAACGTCGCCGGAATCTGTAAGCACTGAAATTTCGTGATGCCACGACTCCGGATTATAAACCCGTCGGAGAAGAAAATCGGCTCCCAGGTGGCTTACAATGGTTGATGCACCTTCCTGATGTTTTATATTATCTATTCTGCTCAATGCAAAAGCGGAATTCGCAAAATAGTATCTCCCGAATTCTGTAATCAATTTAAATTGCCCGGTAAAAAGAAGCGGATAGTTCTTTTTTATTGCATCGGCATATTCTTTCATAGAAGGAGCAGAGTCTTCCTTTTTATAATTAACCGGATAGCCTCCGCCGAGGTCGAAAATATTTACCTGCCTGTTTTCAATTTGGGAGTTTATTTCGCTAGCCAGTTCATAAACAACTCCGACTCCTTTTAACAGGAGCTCGAGAGGACATCCCTGCGAACCGACGTGGAGATGTATTCCGGTCAGCCATTCATATTTTTTGTATGCTTCAATAATTTCCAGGCGGAACTCCTTAACGGGCACTCCGAATTTTGAATATTCTCCTGCAACGCTTGTAATGGCAATTTTTCCGGTGCCGACCTGGGGATTAATCCGCAGGCCCGCAGTAGATTTTGATTCCGCGCCCATTAAAAGTCGGTCAATCAAATCAAGTTCTTCCAAAGAGTCGGCATTTATATGAACTCCCTGTTTAAGCGCATATAACAATTCATCTTCTGTTTTTGCGGGAGAATCAAAAACAATTTTATCAGGGGTAAAACCCGATTTTTCAGATAGATAAATTTCGGGAAGCGATGCGGCTTCTGCGCCAAATCCGTTTCGGCTGATTATTTTTAATATTTCTATTAGGGGATTAGCCTTAACTGCAGCGGCGTGCAGGGATGAGTGGGGAAATAGTTCTTTAACTTCGTTAAAACGGTCTTCTATAAAAGAAAGGTTATAAAAAACGGCAGAGGAATCGTCCCTGTTCAGCAATCCTTTTTCCTGTGCCATTCTGAATACCCGCCCCGCCTCATTTGCCGTTATACGAATACCCATGCTTACACCCAATTATCTGTTTTTGCAATATTCCCGTCGGAGCCGAACAGAACAAGAATGTCATCGGCGTTGAATTTATACTGTGCATCGGGAATAATAATTTCATTATTGCTGTCGTATATCGAACGGTCTTTCTTAATCATAAGTATTTCAAGCCCGTAATCGTTTCTTATCCTTGCCTGAGAAATGGTTTTGCCGACAAAATCAGTTTTAACTTTGCGTTCGGCAATTGAAAAGCCGTCTGCTACTTTTGTGCAGGAGGATTTATCCATAACCTTTAGCTCTCTTGCAAATCCTTCGGCCAGATTATATTTAAGATTCTCCTTGTTATAAACAGAGATAACATCCTTCTTGGTAACCACGCCTATTATTTTATCCGGTTCGTCTATTTTAGCAACGGGGAATTCATCGACGCTGTGATTTTCAAACAGCTTGAATACGTGGTCCAGAGTATCGGTATTGAAAACAATTATAACTTCCTTTCGGGCAATGTCGCCGGCAACCAGCACATCGCGCACCTGTTCAAATTCCGTTATAATCGGGCGTATTTCATCTTCAGTAATTGAACCGGTAAGCCGGCCCTCTTTGTTGGCGGTATAAAAAGTATGATGGGGGCTCTCAATTAAACAGGAGATCAGTTTCATTAAGGATAAATCCTCTTTAATCACCGGAATATCCTTAACAAGAATTTCATCCACAGTTACAGAGTTTAGTACGTTGGCTTCTCTAACAGAAGAGAAACGGTATCCCTGTTCGTAAAGAGAGCGCAGATGAACAGAATCCTTAAAAACTATCTGAACAATAATTGTAGTAATTACAACAGCAAGCATCAATGGAAGGATGTATGTATAGTCGCGCGTCATTTCAAAGATCATCAAGATAGAAGCAATGGGAATTGAATTTATTCCCCCCAAAAACGCCCCCATTGAAACAAGAATGAAAGCGGTTTTGTCTATGTGAACCCCAAGGATTGATTCTACTACGGTGCCGAACAGAAATCCGAATCCCGCTCCCATAAACAAAGCCGGCGCGAATGTTCCGCCAAAGCCCCCCGATTGCAGTATAATGGGAACTAGGAAAAATTTCATTAGAAACAGGATTAGAACAGTTTTCCAGACAAGAGTTTCGGCAAGTATATTGTTAATTCCCGCATAGCCAATACCGAAAATATCCTTATAGAAATAACCGCACACCCCCATAATTATTCCGGCTGCTCCCATTAGAACCCACCGGGGTGCAAACTTAATGAGAGATTTATTAAATAATTTGTTTACACCGCCGGAATAACGGACGAAAGCTATTGAAATTATACCGGCAAAGATGCCGAGTATAATGTATAAGTAAAATGTCTGATAAGAGCCTATAGAGGGGGAGACAAAGACAAAGAGGGACTTATTGCCCAGTATAGTGCGTGATACAGTGCTGGCTGTAACCGAGCTTAGGATGAGAGCAGAGAATGTGGAAGCTTGAATTTCGTGGAACAGAACAACTTCAAGTGCAAAGAAAATTCCCCCGAGCGGCGTATTGAATATAGCGGCAATTGCAGCCCCGGCTCCCGCCGCGGTAAATACACGTCTCTGCGATTCTGATATTTTGAGATACTGAGTAATTTTGCTGGCTACGCCTCCTCCGATAAGCGCCGCGGGGCCTTCGGGACCCACTGTGTTTCCGGAGCCTATACAGATAACGGGGGCAAGAAAATTAAAGATGGTGGTTTTAAAACTTATGAATCCGTTCCGCATTGAGACCGCTTTAATTACCTCTGCAACTCCCTTTCTCTTTGCCCTCTCGGGAAAGGAATAGATCATTACTGCCTGAATAAGCATTCCAAGAACGGGGAGCAGTATTACCGCGAATGCGCCGAGAAAGAAAAATCCCGATGCTGTTTTTTCAAAGAAAACCTTGTTAAAGTATTCTATAGCTTCGTGAAATAGAACAGAGCCAAGCCCCGTTGCTATTCCTATTATAATTGAGTAAATAATTATTTTAATGTATTCGGGTATTTTTATTTTATTTGCTATCTGCATGTCAGATTGCCGCCAATTGAGGAGTATGAAAATTCTTTTATTCCGGTAATACCGGAGAGTTTATATTTAATGTAGAAAGTAACTTCGGTTGTTTTTTCGGGATTGCGGAGGAATACTTTAATTGAACCGGAATCCCCCCGGTTTAATTTGCCGTTAGGAAATATTTCGCATTTATTGATTTCTCCCCCGGCCTCAAGGTCTGTTATTTCGGCCCCTTCATATACAAAATAAAGAGTTATATGGTCTTTCTGAAGAACCGGTTTTAGAAGCCTGAAATTTATTTCGGGAGAGGAATTAATCTCTTTGTTTTCCTTCGGAGCGGGCTCCGGTTCGGCAACATTTTCTTCGGGCAGGGAGGGAATGACGAGAGAGGCAAGAAGCTTTTCTGCTTTTTTCTTAATTTCGTCATCCGCCGGCTGAAATTTTTTTGTGGGAAGTATGGATGCAAAAAATTCCGAGGCGGTTAAATAGGAAATGTTATCCTGAAGCCATTCCGGAAGAGTAGCGTCTGTACATTTTACCAGTTTAAGTTTTACGAGTAAGAATGCTATTATGCCTCCCCCTGCAAAACAGGCCAGATGAACCGTAAGATTAATTATGGAAAGGTATGTTAAAAGAGAATAAACCGTAAAGGCAATCCATAGAAATACGAGCCAGGAAAGATTTATTCCTGTTTCCTCTTCCAAATCGGGTCTGTATACAAGAAGTTGATTTGAAGGAAGAATTGCCATAATCCCCCCCGATATTGATGCAAGAATTCCGTGTGCTCCTATAGGGGGAATATTTGAAGTAAGAGACTGTATTACCGAAGAGAAGAGAGATGAGGCGGCAATGAATAATAGATAGTAAATATTTCCGGTTACTGAATTGAATGCATTCCCCAAAAGATAAATAAAGATGGTAATGAAGATGATTGAAATCAGGTCCGGCTGAATTAATACGCTACCTAAAGCCTTAATGGGGGAAAATCCGGGAACCATAATTGATTCAATGAAAAAGTCAGTAAGTTTTCCCGCATAAAAAAGAATGGATGCCGTCAGGATTAAAAAGGTTAAAATATAATTAACCAGTGGAAATTTCTGAATGGCGCTGTCGGTTTTATTTGGGATTAGAATCATTCTTCAGAGATATTTAATTGAAATACTCACCGCCCAAATTAATCAATTAATCTCTTTATTGTTATAATAAAATTGCGGCGGCACGCACCGGAGAGCCGTCAGCTCCTTCAATTTTAAGGGGAAGACAGGAAAAATAAAATCCGGTTTCCGGTATTTTGCTTAAGGCGTTAAGATTTTCAATAATTGTCTTCTTGTGTGAAAGTATAATCTTATGAATCGGGAGATTCTCAGAGTCGCACGGATCAGCAGAAATCGCATCGAACCCGATTCCCTTTAAGGGAAAACTGCAGAGCCATTCAGCAGCATCGGCGTTTAGCGTAGGGAATCCTTTATAATATTCATCTGAACCCCACTTTGAACTCCATCCCGATTCAAAAATCACGAAATCGGAATTTTGGATTATCTCCTTTTTGTCTTTAAGAAGAGGCATATCAATTTTTACGGTATTTGCGGGAATTGTAATTTTGCATCCTTTTCCGAAAAATTTATCCGCGCAGAATTTGTCCAGCGTTTCTGCTCCGTCTATTATATGCCCGGGAGCGTCAATGTGTGTTCCCTGGTGAGTAGAAAAGAGAAACCTCTTCTCTGCGTATCCGTTCTTTTCGATTGTTGCATTGTTTTTAATTTCGGGATTTGCAGTGCCCGGGTATACAGGCATTCCGTTTTCAAGCGTGTGGGTGAGATCAAATATTTTCATAAGCGTTCGGGTTATTTAGTTCGATAAATTTACCCATTTCTTTTTAAACATTGAAGTGATAAGCATCAAGAAGTTTGGAAAAATTAAATTATTAAGAACTACCGCCTGGCGGGAACAAGAAAATCGAATACCTTCGAAGGAAGAAGTCCGAGAATGCGGGTTAAGAAAACCATTGGCAGGGGGAATTGGATAATGCATTTTTCCTTTTCAATTCCGCTTATTATTATCCGCGCGGCCTTATCGGCAGACATAATAAAGGGCATTTTAAATTTATTCTTGGAAGTCATATGGGTATCAACAAATCCCGGCTTAACAGTAAGAACCTTAATATTGTATTTTCTCAGGTCCAGCCTTAATCCTTCAAGAAGAACCGATAATGCCGCTTTAGAGGGATTATAAAATGTGGCGCCGTAGGCGCGGTTATCTGCCAGGCTCGATATTCCCGCAATAATCCCCTCCTGCTTCTCAATAAAATCCTTTATGAGAAGTTCAATCCAGTATACGGCCCCGAAGAAATTAATGCCGAAAGCATCTTCTCCGCCGTGTGAATTAAAATTTTCAACGGATATGGGACTTCCCGTGCCGGCATTAAGAATGGCAATATCTATTTTGCCGAATATTTCCTTTGCTTTGGCGTATGCCGCAGATACTTCTTCCTTTTTGCTTACATCGCATTTGAATATTTCTATTTGCGCACTGTTAAGGGGAGAGTTTTTAATTTCTTCAAGAAGATCAATTCTGCGGGCTGTAAGAAAGAGCCTGCAATTTTTTTTGGCAAGGCGCAGTGCAATTGCGCGCCCTATTCCGGCAGAGGCTCCCGTTATAAGGATTGTTTTGTTTTCGGTTTTCATAAAACCAACTCAAAAAAAATATTTTAAATAGGTGCTAATTTTTGTAAAGAAGCGTAAAATCCTTATCTTTAGCAAAAATCGTTCCGAAAATATGAAAAATACTCTAATAGAAACAGAAAAAACCACAATAAACGAGAATATTTTCGAAATTAAGTTCGAATGCGATCTATCGAAATGCAAAGGGGCCTGCTGCACAATGGAAAGCGAATACGGCGCGCCCTTAAATGAAGATGAAATTCCCGTGATTGAAAAGCATTTGCCGGAAATAAAGAAGTATTTAACCAGGGCCCACGTCGAAGATCTCGAAAAAAACGGATTTTGGTTCAAAACAGACGGACATTTGATGGTGCGGGCGGTAAATAAAAGAGAATGCATCTTTGCTTATTATGAAAACGGAATTGCATTATGTGCAATTGAAAAGGCCTTTTTGAACGGGGAGATTGAGTACAAGAAGCCGATTTCGTGCCATCTTTTCCCAATCAGAATTATTGATTTCGGAGGTCCGGTTCTTTATTTTGAAGAATATAAAGAATGCCACCCCGCTTTGGAGAATGGAGAGAAAAAAGGAACTACCGTATTCGATTTCTGCCGCTCCTCTCTTGAAAGAAAATTCGGCAAAACGTGGTATAAAAAAGTTAAGGATTATATAAAGGAAAATAATGCTTAGTCCTTCGCTACAGCACAGACTCGCTTTACAGCAGAAATTATCTCCTCAGCAGATTCAATACCAGAAACTGCTGCAGCTGAATACTCTTGCACTTGAACAGAGAATAAAGACAGAACTGGAATTAAATCCAATTCTTGAAGAAGAATTTGAAATGACGCAGGAGCAGATAGAAGATTCTCCAGAATCGGAAGGAACAGAAGGAAGCGAAGAAGAAAACGATTCTTACGATAAAGACCAGGATGAATTCGGACTAGAAGATTATATGAACGAAGTTGATCACGATGTTGATAAACTTAACCGTTCTTCAGAAGAGGACAAGCTTCATCCGGTTGCTCCCAGCCGGCGCACTCTCAGGGAATCCCTATTTGAACAGCTTTATATGCTCAACCTTACCGAGGAGGAAACGGTTCTCGGAGAGAATATTATAGATAGTCTTGATAAAGAGGGATACTTTAAGCAGGATCTGGCAAAAATTGTTAACGACCTTGGTTTGTTCGATTATACGGATGTAACCGTGGAGCAGGCAGAGAGAGTGCTTCACATAGTTCAGACCCTTGAGCCGGTAGGCATTGCGGCGCGCAATCTTCGCGAGTGTCTCCTGCTGCAGATACGAAACGCATCGTTTGACCCCTATTTCTCCTATTTCGCAGAAAAAATTCTTTCGGATTACTGGGACGACTTTACCAATAAACGCTTCGACGCAATACAGAAAAATCTTGATCTATCCAGAGAGACACTTAAATCGGCAATTGACATAATCCAGAAACTCAATCCAAAGCCGGGGGAAGGGAATATCGATTCGGAAGAAGCCAACCAGGTTACCCCGGACTTCCTGGTTGAGAAAGTGGAGGGCAATTTTATTGTTACTCTCAACGATAAATCGATGATGTCTGTTACCATCAGTCCTACTTATCTTGAAATGATTAACTCGAATAAGAGAAAGAGAAAGATTTCAGAGAGGGATAAAGAAACACACAGGTTTTTGAGAGAAAAATTTGAATCTGCAAAATGGTTTATTGCCTGTATTCAGCAGAGAAGGAATACACTCCTCAGGATTATGCAGGCAATTCTTGAAAAGCAGTATGAATTTTTTGACGGCGGCCCCCGATTCCTGAAACCGATGATATATAAAGATATTGCAGATATTATCGGAATGGATATCTCTACAATAAGCCGCGTTGTAAACGGCAAGTATGTGCAGAGCCCGCAGGGAATTCACGAACTGAAGTATTTCTTCAGCGAAGGGCTTTCTACTGACGGCGGCGACGAAGTGAGCAATAAGCACATTAAAGAATTAATTAAAGAAATCTGCGATAACGAGCCGAACGACGCGCCCTACAGCGACGACAAAATCGCAAGCATGCTTGTCGAAAAAGGAATTCATATCGCAAGAAGAACCATAGCCAAATACAGAGAACAGCTCAAAATACCTATTGCGAGACTCCGTAAGAAGTTATGAAAACGGCAGTTGACATTGTGCTGATTCTGGCCGGATTCGGATTGTTCGGCTTTATTCATTCCTATTTAGCATCGGGCAGCATTAAAAAACGGATTGTCGAAAATGCCGGCGGCAAAATTGCTTTCTACCGGATTTTCTATAATGCCGCTGCGGTAATTACGCTTATTGTATTTTTTGCCCTCGTTCCCAAACCCGATATTCTAATCTATGAGCTGAAATATCCTTTTGATTTAATTGTATTTGGACTTCAGATACCGGCATTGGCCGGGGTGATATGGTCCTTTGCGGTTATGGATATGAAGGAGTTAAGCGGAATTGCACAGGTTGTACGTTATTATAAAGGAACTTATAAAATAGAAGACCTGGACGGGGAACAGAAACTGATTATACACGGCCCTCATAAAATATCCCGTCACCCGATGTATACTTTTATTATTCTCTTTCTCGCGCTTAGGCCGGCTATGGACCTGTTTTATCTCACAATTTTATTCTGCACAATTGCTTACTTTTACATCGGAGCCTATTTTGAAGAAAAGAAACTTATTGAGCGTTTCGGTGTTGAATACTTAGAATATAAGAAGAGAGTATCAGGCATTCTGCCGGTTAAATTTTTATTCGGACGGGGATAATCGGTTTTTGATTCGTCATAACTAATATGGATTTAAGATTAAAGGTATAAATATGAGAATAAGATCAACAACAATTTTAGGAATAATTCACAACGGGCAGGCAGCTCTGGGGGGAGACGGGCAGGTTACCTTAGGCAATACCGTTATGAAACACAATTCAATGAAAATACGCTCTCTCTACGGTGGAAAGGTCCTGTGCGGATTTGCCGGCTCAACGGCAGACGCATTTACTCTTTTAGCCCGTTTTGAAGAGAAGCTTGAGCAATACAGGGGAAATGTGAGCCGTGCAGTTGTAGAACTTGCAAAGGACTGGCGCTCAGATAAGTATTTGAGAAAATTAGAGGCAATGCTAGCCATAGTTGCCGAGGATAAAACATTTGTAGTATCGGGCACGGGGGATGTGATTGAACCGGAAGAAAATATAGTTGCAATCGGTTCGGGTGGTATGTACGCTCTGGCCGCGGCAAGAATGCTTAAAAAATACAGCGGCCTTTCGGCAGAAGAAATTGTTAAAGAGGCTTTACAGGTTGCGGCAGATATATGTATTTACACAAACGACAAAATTAATGTTGAAACAATTAAAAATAATCCGGCTCAATTATGAAAAACGAATTGATAAAAGTATTAACACCGTCCCAGACAGTTACCGAATTAGATAAATATATTATCGGGCAGAATGATGCAAAGCGCGCGGTCGCAATTGCGCTCCGCAACAGATGGCGCCGCCAGAATGCCGATGAAAATATTAAAGACGAAATTATGCCGAATAATATTATTCTTATCGGCCCCACCGGAGTAGGAAAAACAGAAATTGCCAGAAGGCTTGCAAAACTTTCGGGAGCGCCCTTTATAAAAGTTGAAGCATCAAAATTTACCGAAGTAGGCTATGTGGGACGCGACGTCGAATCGATGATCCGGGACCTGGTTGAGCTCGGAATAAATATGGTTAGGGAAGAGCAGACCCAGACAGTTCAGAAGAAAGCCGAAACAATGGCAGACGAAAGAATTCTTGATATTCTTATTCCAAAAGTTAAGCGCCCTGCTGCGGAAGAGGAAAACGAAAACGATGAAGCATATCAGAACGAGAAAACGCGCGACTGGATGAAAGAAAAGCTTCAGAAAGGGGAGCTCGATAATAAAATGATTGAGTTCGATGTCCAGACCCCCGCATTCGGAATGCAGGTTTTAAGCCCTATGGGAATGGATGATATAGGGATGAACCTTCAGGAAATTATGAGCAGTATGGTTCCGAAGAAAAAGAAAAAAAGAAAAACAACAATCAAGGAAGCCCGCAAGGCATTGGCTCAGGAAGAGGCGCAGAAATTAATTGATATGGATGCAGTTCAGAAAGAAGCCCTCCAGAGAGTTGAAAACGCGGGGATCGTCTTTATTGATGAAATAGATAAAATTGCCGGTCCCGGTTCCAAAGGCTCCGGTCCCGATGTCTCCCGCGAAGGGGTTCAGAGAGATCTTCTCCCCATAGTTGAAGGCTCTACTGTTAATACAAAATACGGACCGGTAAAAACGGACCATATTCTTTTTATAGCTTCGGGAGCTTTTCACGTTTCTAAACCGTCCGATTTAATTCCGGAACTGCAGGGACGGTTCCCTATACGAGTTGAATTGAAAAGCCTTTCAGAAGAGGACTTTGTTAAGATTCTTACAATTCCCGAGAATGCTCTTTTGAAACAGTATGCCGCGCTTCTCCAGACAGAGGAGGTGGAAATCTCATTCAGCGAAGACGCAATTAAAGAAGTGGCTAAAACAGCGGCAATGGTTAACGAACAGGTTGAAAATATAGGGGCCCGAAGGCTCCATACAATATTAACCACTCTTCTTGAAGATATTTTATTTGAAGTACCGGACAAGATGCCCGAGGGAAAGATTGTTATAACCGGTGCAATGGTTAATGATAAGCTGGATAAGATTGTTAAGAACAGGGATTTGAGCAAGTATATTTTATAAGAAGAAAAGCCCGTCATAAGACGGGCTTTTTTGTATGCTTATTTCTTATCGCCCAGTTTGAACTTAAAAGGCTGCATTACGCTGCATTTAACTGCGCTGCCGTTCTTATCAATTCCGGGATTGAATTTCATCTTCATCGCGGCATCAATAGCCGCCTTTTCAAATTCGGTATTTATTTTGTTCCTGGCTGCATCGTCGAGCTGCATCTCCTTGGTAAACTCAAAATTTGCTGTTGCAACGGAGGACTTTGTTACATCCCCTTTTTCGTTAATTGAAAGCTCGAGTACAACCATACCGGTTAAGCCAAGTTTCTTTGCTGTTTCGGGATAGACCGGGGCGGCCATCTGAGATATGGAGGGATGCTTTTTAAGCTCGGTAAATTCACTCTTCTTTTTCTTATCCTGTGCTGCTGCAAAACAGAATGAGAAAAGAATCAGGGCTAATATTAATTTCGTTTTCATTTTATAAATCTCCTGTTTTAATGTTATTTGTCTGTTTGTAATTTGAATACACTTCAATGGGGGGAAGAGCGTGATAGAGAAGCTCTATCCTGCGGTTCTGATCCTCAATTTCGCGCGTTAAATTAAAGATCTGGTTTTGATAATCGTCCGATTTCCTGAAATACAAAAGAGCCAGAATTAAAAGCATTACCGCCGCTGCATAAGGAATATAGCGGGTAAAATTGTTAATGGCAGATGTTGATGCTGATTTCTTTTCATTTGCGGCATTGCTGTAAATTCTTTTGTCGAGATTGGAAGGAACATCCTTTATATCATTATGCACTGCCATTTTTACCAGCATAAGTTTTTTATAATAATTACGGAGTTCTGCGCTTTTTGACATTTCTTCAAAAAGATCTGGTTCATTATCTGTTTCGAGTTCGCCGTCTGCATACAAGCTAATCAAATATTTTATTTCATCGTTATTCATGATCATCTCCTCTTTAAATAGATATTGGATAACCGGTCAATAAGCTTATTTCTTGCATCAAAAAATCGTTTACGGAGTACGTTTTCTTCAATACCGGTTATTTCTGAAATTTCCTTATAGTTCAATCCCGAATATTCCTTAAGAATATAGACTTCCCTTTGCACCGCGGGGATGTTATCAAGCTCCCTGTTTATAAGCTCGAAAAGCTCCTTCTCTTCATATTCAATTTCAGGATTTGCGCTTCCTTCAAGTTCAAGTCCCTCCGTATCCGCCGCGTGATACTGGTCAACGTGAATCCTCTTATTTTTATAAAATTTGTAGATCTCATTCCGGGCCGTTCTGAAGAGCCAGAACTGGGGAGTTTCAAGATTCCTGATTGAGTTCAGGTTTTCAAAGAATTTAAGAAACACGGTATGTGCTATATCTTCGCTGGTTCCGATGTTCCCTGTCATTTTGAGGATATAATTGTAAATGGCCGTTTTATAATTGCGGTAGACGAAATCAAAATTATTTAAGGCCCGGTCATTCAATGTTATCTCTCATTTATACTTAAAGATACTTATCGGGATGATTTGTTACCGGAAAAATAAAAAAATGCCGGCTGAGGAAACCGGCATTTTGACATATTTTCTTTTTATTGAGGAAATAAAATGAAATCTAATATTCTAATGCAAAAGCGCGGAAAATAGTTCCAAAACAGGCTAATAGGAAAGATATTTAATTATCTGCCTTTCTTCTGCCTCGGTAAGCCTTGACTTGGTGCTCATTGCTTTAACTATCTTTTCCCATTCTGCGGGTTTATATTCCGTCTTTTTATAGACCCGGTGGCATCCGCCGCATTTATTCTTATATAAATCCTCCCCCGCCGCATCTGCCGAATGGACTTCCCGGGTTGAACACCCGGCGGCAGTAAATAGGATGAGAAGGAATAGAATCCTTATCATAATTCAATTCCAAGAATAGTTCTTAATTCATACTTTTCGTGCCCCGACAGATCGAGCCCACTTCTTGTTGAGGGGGAGCCTGAAATCTGTGTGAGGAAGTTTACCACAAAATAAATTCTATCGGACTGGAAGCTGACAGTGGGTCCTAAGAAGCTGGCCTGATTTTTTTCGGCGCTGTAGATATCGGTATAATTTCTGTGATTTCTGAATTCGAGCCCAAGACTGAAATTGGGGGAAATATCATAAGCCAGTCCCATTGTGATTTCGAACTTTGATTCTGTTGAGCTTGCCGCAGTATATCTTTCTATTTCAGATATAAAGTTTATTACCGAGGTAAAATTTCCGAACTGTTTAGAAAGGAGTATTTTCGGTTCATAGAATAATTTATCTCCCCCGTAACCGAATTCAAAATAGAGGGCCGGATCAACAATGAATTCATCCTGATTTGCAAGGCGGTACCTGAATTCCATCGAGGAGGTGGAAATTGAAAGTGCCTTGGAGGCCGTTGCGTTATTGTATGATTTTACTTCGTTCATATTAAGATATAGGGCGGCAGTTAACCTGTCGGTAACTCCGTATTCAACTTCAATTCTGGGCTGCCAGCGGTAATACTGCCCGTCATTCTTTTCAAAACGGCCGGTCGACCAGAGTTCCAGCTCTAAAGCCTTTGCCGGTAGTGTATGGAATGTATATGAGCGGGCAAATTTCTTTTTGTCGGCGTGAATTATTCCGGCTGACAGTATAAGAGTAAAAAATGCAAACAAGGGTAAAATGTATATCTTTTTCATGATTATTCCTTTTGATGGTTTATAATGATAATCCTAATGTTACAAAAAAAGTCCGCGGTGCCGAGGGTCCGTATACAAAATTCGGATCCCTGGAAATTCCTGTGTCGAGATTTGTCTGATATGTATTAGTCAAATTCTTTATTCCGGCAGTTAATTCTACTCCGATACTCTCTGACATACGGAATTTGTGCGCGAGATTTAAATCGACCTCATAGAAAGAGGAACTGTTATACAGTTCCAGTTTGGGAGAGGTGTCTGTTGCAATTTCGTGAGGTATAAACATATCGCCTGTATATTTTACCGATATGAAAAAGTCTGTGTACTCCGAAAGTTCGACTGAAGCCCTTAAATAACCGAAGAGATCGGGAGTTCTGAAAAATTCTCTTGTGTTATAATTTGCTACGGGAAGATCGTATTTGTTGTTTTTAATAGTAACACCGGTGCGTATTTCAATTTCTTTAACCGGTTTAAGCCCGAAGTCGAATTCAATTCCGTATACATCGGCTCCGGAGCTGTTAATTCTTTCCCAATATTCAATATTATTTGTCGAGCTTATTAAATTTTCGGCATAAGCGCCGTCAAGTCGGGTATAAAATCCTGTAATTCCCGCAAGAAGGGCAACATCTCCAACATAGTTCTGAAATTCTAATCCCATTGTATATGAATTGCTTCTCTCTTCCTTCAATCCAATCGAATTTCTTATAATTCGCTGTGTTCCCTCCAATCCGCATATATGAAGGTCTTCGTTAAATATCTGCGGTGCTTTAAAGCCTGATGCGTAACCGGCTCTAAACATAAGTCCTTCAAGTATTTCATATTTTAGATTGAGGCGCGGACTTACAATAATATTTTCAAGAGCGGAATGTTTGTCGAACCTTATCCCCGCAACAAACTGAAAATGTCCCTCGTCGTCAATATTAATTTCGTCCTGAAGATAAAATCCGAGATTTCTAAATGTTTCGTTTATATAATAGTTTTCGCTGGCGGCACTTCTGTCGTCAAGATTATCATGGTCATACTGAAGGCCTCCTATAAAGTTGTGGCTGCCGGCAGCGTATCCCATTTGAATACCCCCGGTATGAAGTGGGTTTTTTGAAACGCCGTAATATTTAAGGGCCTGCAGCTTTGCTTCGGCGGTATTGCCGGATAATCCGCCGTAGTAGGAATCGCGCGATAATAAGCTGAAAGCGTAATTAATTTTATATTCGAAAACAGGCGAAATTTTATGAGAAAATTTAATCTTCCCCCCCCATTTAATATGGTTCGTCCATTCCGCGGTTCTTGCTTCGTGAACCGGTTTGTCAAAATCGCTTCCCCCCCTGCGGTCCTCCTGCAGCCGGTGAAATGAGGTCTGCAGTTCAATGTTTTTGTCGGGAGTATAAAACCAGTTTAGTCCTATAGTTGAATTTTTTAACACCCCTAATTCTGAAAAGCCGTCATTATTGTGATCGTAGCTGTCGCGGCTGCGCGCTGAACCGAAGATAAATACATTCGAAGTATTATCCTTGTTTGAAATTTCAGCAAACGCGCCGACCTGATGGTCGGCTGATTTATTCATAAAGCTGGTTTTATATTCAAACTGTGTTCTGTTCATAGAAGGTTTTTTAGTTAAAAGGTTTATTGTTCCGGCAATAGCCCCGCCGCCGTATAGAGAGGAACCCCCGCCTTTTACAACTTCAATCTTATCAATCATCTCCTTTGGATAATGTTCAAGTCCGTAAACGCCGCCAAGAGTGCTTATAACGGGGTCGCCGTCAATAAGGACCTGAGTATATTTTCCCTCAAAGCCGAGGATCTGCACCTGTGTAAAATTGCAGTTGTTGCATTCGTTGGCAACCATTAGTCCGGTTTGCAGTCCCAGAGCCTCTGCCAGATTGCAGGCCTGCTGTTGTTCAATAAGTTTATGAGGAATAACTTCGGTTTTAACGGGAGCGTCTTCATAGAGATGGGGAGTAACCGTTCCGGTTACCACAACTGTTCCGATTTCAATGAGTCCTTCGGTAAGTTCAAAAATCATTTCATCCCTTAGATCGCGTGAGAGGTCCACTTTTTTGCTGAGAGTCTTATATCCCACCATAGAAATCTGCATTTCAAGGATACCGGAGGGGAGATTGTTTATTTTAAACTCTCCCTTCAAATCGGTATACGTTCCCATCTTTGTCCCCTTAATAAGAATAGTTGCTCCTATTAAAGGTTCTTTGGTAGATGCATCTAGGACTTTACCGGTAACCGATTTTGAGTCCGGATTAAATCCAGATACAAGGGAGGAAAGGGATAAGAGGAGGAGGAGAAAAAATCTATATGCCGTTTTATTGTTTTTCATACTGAACCTGAATATTCTAAACTTGTTTTTATTTAGACTAAATCTAAATAATAAGATCGGAATATGCAAATAATTCCCGGTTTTATTTAAAATTCCCGTTTTTTGCTCAAATTTCTTATTTTTACCCTCCAGATATAAAAGGAATAAGATGAAAAGATTAGTTTTTACGTTGTTAATATTGGTCTTTGCCGCCGGATGTGCCCCGAAATTAACCGACCTTTCCCACGCTAAACTGCTTGTAAAGGAATATTACGAAAAAGGGGAATATGACAGGGAAATGGATGAAATTGCTCAAAAAGCGATAGAAAAACTGCAAAATGAGGAATTTGGAGTAAACTCCGGAGCCTTTTTTGATGTTGACGAAACGGCATTGGCAAATTACCCTCATATCAAGAGTGTAGATTTCGGCAGCGTGAGTAAATTGTGGGACGAATGGGTCTTTTCGGCCAAGGCCAAGGCAATCCCTCAGGTTAAGAAAATATATGATTTTCTGGTAAGCAGGGGAGTAAAAATCTACTTTATTACAGGACGCGATGCAAAATTTTATGAGGCAACCAGGCAGAATCTAATTAATGAAGGTTATACGAAATTTGAGGCGTTGATCTGCCGCGGAGCAGGGGAGAAAAATATTGATGCGGTTACTTATAAATCCGCACATAGAGCAAAGATTACTGCCGCGGGTATTAAAATTATTGCAAATGTAGGAGATCAGAAAAGCGATTCAGAAGGGGGAAATTCGGGATATATAATAAAGCTTCCGAATTACTTATATGTAATAGATTAATTAAAGGCCCCATTCGGGGCCTTTTTTATAATCTTTAATAAGACTCAAAACCTCTGAATGCCGAAAAGAGTGTAAACCCGATTGTTGCGAATGCTATAACCAACCCCACCAGGCCTATTATCAAAAGAACTCCCTGCAGTACGAAAAATGTTTTCAGTTTTCTCATCATCTCAATAAGATGCATTGAATTGCCTGTATAGTGGGCGTCTTTAGCCTTATTACCCGCTGAATAAAGGAGTATTCCTATCCAGATCGGGAGCCAGGCAATAATTATTCCTACAATTGTAAGAGCAACCAGTGCGCCGTAAACAATGGCGGCAATGCCGATAAATTTAAGCCAGCCTGACATATCGACTGCGATATGCTTCATTTCCTGAAGGGCAAAATCCTCTTTTGGGGACTGCTGATCGAACATTGGAATTCTCCTTATTTTATTGTTAAATGATTGCGCGGGTTATTTTTAGGGCAAAATAGGGAATCATTTTAATATCTCAAAGGAGTTTTTGGGGCCTCCCGTCTAAGAAATTCCTCTTTTTTCCTTATATTTCGGCTCAAAATAGAATATAATATGAGTAATTTTAATGCAGCCTAAACAATTTTCAGACATTCCGAAAGCGTACAATCCAAAAGAAGCCGAAGATAAATGGCGTCTTTATTGGGAAGAAAACAAACTTTATCATTCAGAAGTTGACGAATCAAAGACTCCTTATTCAATTGTAATTCCCCCTCCGAATATTACGGGGATTTTACATATCGGACACATTCTTAATAATACACTGCAGGATATTTACATCCGCTACAAGAGAATGTGCGGCTACAATGCCTGCTGGGTGCCCGGTACAGACCACGCTTCAATTGCAACCGAATCTAAGGTTATTGCCTTATTAAAAGAAAAAGGAATCAAAAAATCGGATCTTTCGAGAGATGAGTTTCTTAAACACTGCTATGAATGGAAGGAAAAGTATGGAGGGATAATTATCCAGCAGTTAAAGAAACTGGGGGTAAGCTGCGACTGGACCCGCGAACGTTTTACAATGGATGAGCATTATTACAAAAAGGTTATTGAAGCATTTGTAGAGTTATATAAAAAAGGATTGATATACAGGGGCTACAGAATGGTTAACTGGTGCCCTGCTTCAAAATCGGCAATTTCCGATGAAGAAGTTTTTTATAATGAAGTTAACGGCAAACTCTGGTATTTCAAATATCCGGTTAAGGGAACCGATAAATTTGTAATTGTCGCAACCACGCGTCCCGAAACAATGCTCGGCGATACAGGAATTGCAGTTAATCCGCACGACGAGAGATATGCAGAATTAATAGGTAAAACAATTATTCTTCCGATTGTAGGGAGGGAAATTCCATTATTCGCCGATGAGTATGTTGATAAGGAATTCGGAACCGGCGCGGTTAAAGTAACACCGGCACACGATGTAAACGATTATGAAATGGGATTGCGCCATAAACTTGAAATCATAAATATCTTTAATCCCGATGCAACAACAAATGATAATGTTCCTGAAGAATTCCGGCACATAGACCGTTTTGAAGCTCGCAAAAAAGTTGTTGCAAAGCTTGAGGAATTAGGGCTTGTTCTTAAAATAGAAGATTACACAACTAAAGTCGGTTATTCCCAGAGAGGGAATGTGCCTATTGAGCCTTATCTATCGGAACAGTGGTTTATGAAGATGGATGAACTTTGCAAACCGGCCCTTGAAGTTGTGATGGAAGGAAAAGTTAAATTCCATCCGGAACACTGGATTAAAACATATGAGCATTGGATGACGAATATACGCGACTGGTGTATTTCTCGGCAGCTCTGGTGGGGACATAGAATACCTGTATGGTACAACAACAACACAAAAGAAATATACTGCGAAGCAGAACCCCCTAAGGATATTGAGAACTGGACACAGGAAACAGACGTGCTTGATACCTGGGCTTCGAGCTGGCTCTGGGCTCAGGATGTATTCACATCGGAAGAAGAACAGAAATATTATTATCCCACCAGCCTTCTGGTAACCGCCCCCGATATTATTTTCTTCTGGGTTGCAAGAATGATTATTGCGGGACAGTATTTTATGAAGGATATTCCCTTTAAGGATGTATATTTTACCAGCCTTGTAAGGGATGCACAGGGGAGAAAGATGAGCAAGTCGCTCGGCAATTCCCCCGATCCTCTTGACCTGATAGACGAATACGGTGCCGACGCGCTCCGCTTTACCATAAATTATATTGCTCCGCTTGGACAGGATGTTCTTTTCAGCAACGAGAAATGCGAAATCGGAAGAAACTTTGCCAATAAGATGTGGAACGCGGGCAGGTTCCTCCTTATGAATTCGCAGAATATAAAACTCGATCCGGCGTTAAAAGATAAACATATTGATTTTACGGACAGGTGGATTATCTCCCGTTTCCAGAAGACAATTAAGGAGTTTTCCGAAGCGCTCGATAAATTCGAAGTTAACAACGCTTCTAAAATTGTTTATTCATTTGTATGGAATGATTTCTGCGACTGGTATGTTGAGCTTGCAAAAAACAGGCTGTATCAGGGAACCGATGAAGTTAAATCGGCAACCCTTACACGCGCAATAGTGCTGTTCGGCGAAATGCTGAAACTGGTTCATCCTTTTATGCCCTACATTACGGAAGAAATATGGCAGCTGCTTGATGAGAGAAAAGCGGGGGAAAGCATAAGTGTTTCAGAATTCCCGAAATACAATGCATCTCTTGTTGACGAAAAAGCAGAAAAGGAAATTGAATTTGTTCAGGATGTGGTTACCGCCATCCGCAACATAAGGGGAGAGATGAATATTTCTCCTGCTAAAGCAATAAATGTATATCTTAAATCGGAAACATTAACCGAAGAACAGCAGAGATACATTAAATCCCTAGTAAAAATAGAAGAACTGCACGTTGACGCAAACCTTTCAAAACCGAAAGCAAGCGCATCATCGGTTGTTAAAGGATGCGATATTTTCATTCCTCTTGAAGGGCTTATTGATATTGACGTTGAAAAGCAGAGAATCGAGAAGGAAATAAACCGTCTTACCGGTTCGCTGGAAGGAGTTAAGAAAAAACTCTCCAATGAAAGCTTTGTTGCAAAGGCTCCTGCCAATGTAATTGAAAACGAAAGAACAAAACAGGCCGACTGGGAAAACGCTCTCGTTAAACTGAAAGCAATCCTTGACGACCTTAAATAAGTTTATCCGCTCCTTATCTCTCCCGGAAAACCGGGAGGGATAAAGGAGTACTTTACCCCCGTTTTGATTATATTTGTCCTAAGTTAAAACAAACTGAATACCTATGTACGCACAAGTCGTTTTCCCTTTGCCTTTTAGAAATTCATTTACCTATTCGGTGCCAAAGGAATTTTGGGATTCCGTTCAGGTCGGCGTGCGCGTTGTAGTGCCTTTCGGCAAAAGGGTGATGACCGGATTTGTTATATCCCTTTCGGAGACCACCGATGTTAAAGAAACCAGGCCGGTAAGGGATGTTCTGGATGAACATCCGATTTTTGATTCTTCATCGCTGAAATTCTATGAATGGATTTCGGAATATTACCTGAGCTCGCTCGGTGAAGCACTGCGCAATTCGGTGCCCTACGGCTCCGATGTAGAATCTAAAAGAAAGGTTGTATCGGACTGCGGATTCTGCGCCGAGCTCCTCGCGAAGGAAAAAAAGCCCGCCTCTACGAGGGGCAGACTTCTGGACCTTCTTTCTAAAAAGGAAATTCATAGAATTTCCACACTCCAAAAGGAAATAAAGAAAAAAAGCATCTATTCGGTTTTAAGAACTCTGGAAAAAGAAGGGGCTATTACTCTTCTTAACGAGATTGAAGACGCAAAGGTAAGAGTAAAGAAAGTTAAATGCGTACGGCTGGCTAAACCCAAAGATGAAATTTATGAGTTTGTGCCTGAAATTGAAAAAAACTCCCCCAAGCAGGTTGTAATTCTGCTTGAACTTCTGGCTGATAAAACCGGGGAAATACTCCTCAGTGAATTGCTGCGGAAGACAAAAACCCATCAGACTTCAGTTAACTCTCTTGAAAACAAGGGGCTGGTTGAAGTCTTCGACAAGGAAGTTGAAAGGATTTACAGCGAGTCTTACGAAGAAAAACACCTCGAGCTGGTGCTTACAAAAGCGCAGCAGGTAATTGTTGACGAGGTGGAAGAAAAAATTAATCAAGAGTCATTTGCTCCATATCTTTTATATGGAGTTACCGGCAGCGGAAAAACACAGATATATATTGAACTCGCAAGGCACGCTCTTAACAGGAATAAAAATGTTCTCATCCTGGTGCCCGAAATTTCTTTAACCCCACAGATAACCTCCCGGTTCATAAACAATCTTGGAAAGACCGTAGCGGTTATGCACAGCAGGCTTTCGCTAGGCGAGCGGTACGATACGTGGCGCGGAATTATTGCGGGAAAATATAATGTGGTAATTGGCCCCCGATCTGCATTGTTTGCCCCATTAAACAATCTGGGGCTTATAGTAGTTGATGAAGAACACGACCAGAGTTATAAACAGTTTGAGATAGTGCCCAAATACCACGCAAGGGATGCCGCCGTAATCAAGGCCCGTTTTAACAATTGTCCCGTAGTGCTCGGTTCGGCCACCCCGTCTGTTGAAAGCATGTACAATGCGCGGGGTGAAAAGTTTAAACTCCTGGAATTGAAGGAACGAATTGACGGGGCATCGCTCCCCGAAATTAAGCTTGTCGATATAACCGTTGAAAGAAAAAAGAAAAAAATGGAAGGGGTTTTCTCGGCCGTACTGCTTGAAGAGATTGGCGCGCGTCTGCAGAAAAAGGAAAACGTAATTATTCTTCAAAACAGGCGCGGCTTTTCTACGCAGGTGTATTGCAACGACTGCGGCGAGGTGGTAGCGTGCAGCGACTGTTCCGTTTCGATGGTGCATCATATTAATAGAAATATTCTGCAGTGTCATTACTGCAACATAGTTAAGCCGGTACCAAGAGCCTGTCCAAACTGCGGTTCGGTTGCATTGAAATTTACCGGCACCGGCACGCAGAAAGTTGAAGATGAACTTGCTTCATATTTCCCCGAAGCAAAAATTGAAAGAATAGACTCCGATTCAATTGATAAAAAAGGAAAGCTGGGGATGATTCTTAACAGCTTTAGGAAAGGGGAAATTGATATTCTTGTCGGCACCCAGATGGTTGCCAAAGGATTGGATTTTTCGAATGTTACTCTTGTAGGGGTTATATCGGCAGAGACTACTTTATGGATCCCCGATTTCAGGGCGGATGAAAGGACATTCCAGCTTCTCACCCAGGTTTCGGGGCGTGCCGGAAGAAGCAAACTTAAAGGGGAAGTATTAATTCAAACCCAGAACAGCAAAAATTTTGTTCTGCAGAAAGTACTGCTCAGCGATTACGAAGGTTTTTACAGAAAGGAAATTGAACTGCGCCGCCACGGCGGTTATCCTCCCTTTGCAAGGCTCTGCTTAATTGAATTCAAAGATGAAAAGGAATCGGATGCACGGGGCGCGGCAAATGATTTCTTTAATTATCTTAAGGCGCACATTCCATCAATACTTGCCATTCCCCCCAATCCCGCGGTGATTGCAAGAATTAAAGGATTTTACCGTTATCAGATTCTGGTAAAGAGTTTCAGGGAAAAAGATCCTTCGGGAAAGGCTCTGCGTAATGCGGTATTAAATGCTTATACCGACTTTAATCAAAAATCAAAGTTCCGGGATGTTAAGCTTATTATTGATGTTGATCCCCATTCTGTCTTATAATTTGAATAAACCGGACATCCGATGAGATATAAATATTATCTTGTTAACAAACCGTACGGAGTACTGACTCAGTTTACCGATTCGGATGGAAGGCTTACTCTTGCATCGCTTCATAACTTTCCAAAGGATGTTTATCCCGTAGGCCGTCTTGATATGGACAGCGAAGGGCTGCTGATAATTACAAATGATAAAGAGCTTACCGATCATCTTTTGAATCCCAAGCGGAAACACGAAAGAGAGTATTATGTTCAGGTTGAGGGAGTGCCCGGAAAAGAGGCGTTGAAGAAATTATCCGCCGGAGTTGAAATTAAAGGAGAGCGCACTCTGCCGGCAAAGGCAAAACTTATTGATGCCCCTTTATTTCCCGAAAGAACTCCCCCCATAAGGGAAAGAAAAAATATTCCGGTTCAATGGATTAGTCTTGTGCTTACCGAAGGAAAGAACAGGCAGGTTAGAAGAATGACCGCCTCGGCGGGTTATCCTACATTAAGGCTGGTGCGTGTAAGAATTAAGAATATTATTCTAGGCGATATGAAGCCGGGGGAAGTAAGAGAGCTTACAAGTGACGAAATTGCCGGATTAAAGAAATAAAAAAACCCGCTCCCTTTCGGAAGCGGGTATATGTATGTTGTGTAGTCAACAGCCATTGGGAAAACTAATCGGGAATAACCTCAATTGAAGGATTGATTTCTCTTCTCAGAAGGTTTTCAATTGCCTGCAGAGTACCGCGTATTGCGCTGGGGCAGCTGCCGCAGGCTCCCTGATATTTAATTTTAAGCGTAAGCCCTTCTAGCCCTTTAACCTCAAGTCCGCCCCCGTCTCCTGCTAATGCCGGGCGTACTCGCTGATCGAGAACCTCATTGATTTTCTTAAGAAGCTCGGTTTCTTCCTGAGTGCTTAACTGAGGGCCCTCGCTTTCGGCAGGAATGAGACTCTTATCGAAGCCGGCAATAAATTCTACAAAGGGTTTCTGAATCTGTCCCCACGCAACGGAAGGTTCTTTTTCGATTGTGACAAATTTATCCATATAAAAGACCGATACTACTCCGGGAATTTCGAAAATGCCTTTAGCAAGGGGATCGTTCTGCGCTTCTGATATATTTTTGAAATTACGGGTTTCTTTTTTAAGAATCCTTTCGCTCAGAATGAATTTGAGAGCCTGCGGATTCGGGGTTAAATCAACGTCCTGTACTTTTAACATTATATCTCCTTTTAAAACTATAACAAAAGATACCAAATTTTGGTTTCAGAGCCAAAAATAGGCCAAATCCGGTTAATTTAAGCACCAAACTGGCGAAGATGGTGGTCAATATGCTTATACATAAGCACTCCCCATTCGGTAGGAGAAAGGTGCCCGAAGAATGCATGTGGCTCGCTTGTTACTCCCCCCTTACCGCCGTCGTACATTCTTTCAATTGCTTCGGTAAGCTGTTTCTGTTCCGATGCAAATTCATCTGTATCAACTATTACAAAATCTTCATGAGTCGGGCTTCCTTTTCCAAATGGCTTATCGTTAATGGCCATTGATTTAAAGAACCGGCCAATCAGTTTTCCCATAAGAGTTCTTTTAACATATCTCTCGCCGATTGCGTTTTCAACTATATAGCGGCAGTGTACAAGCATCTGGTTTACATTCATTTTGCCCCATTCGGCGTGTGAATCGGGAGACAGGTTTTTTATACGCAAAACGAGCTCTTCTTTATCCGTAATAATGAATATGCTTTTCATTTATTTACTCCGGCAAAATAATTTTTATTTTTTTGAATTATCAATAAGAAGAACAAATTCCCCTTTGAGTTTATTCTGTTCGGCAGTTTTCAATATTGAAGATACGTTGCCGCGGAAGAATTGCTCGCCATCCTGAGTAAGATTAAATGCGACAACTATTCTCTGCGACGGGCCGAATACTTTCTGGATATCTGTAAGAAGCTGAATCAGGCGGTAGGGGGTATCGAGAATAACAATAACCGATTTGATGTTTTTAAGTTTTGTCAGCTCGCCGGCGCGTATCTCCTTTTTGGGGGAAAGCCAGCCGTAGTAGTAAAACTTTTCAAAATTCAGCCCGGAGCCGGTTAGGGCGGGGAGAAGCGAGCTTGCCCCCGGCAGGGGAACAACTTCAATTTTCTTTGCAATGCAGAGGTCAACCAGATAATGCCCCGGATCGGAAAATAGCGGGGTTCCGCAGTCGCTTATAAGCGCCGCCGATTTTCCCTCTGCAATGCGGGCAATTATTTGAGGAGCCTCCTCTTTTTCGTTATGCTCATTAAGAGAGAAAAGCTCTTTCTCTATTTTATAATAAGAGAGGAATCGCCGTGCTTCTTTATATTCCTCGCAGATAACAAAATCAACTGATTTTAGAATTTCAAGCGCGCGCAGGGTTATGTCGGCATAATTGCCTATCGGGGTTGCAACCAAATATAATTTTGGTTTCATGGAGTGCTTTTTTCTGATTTAAAAAACTTTTAGTATTAAAACAGGGGGGGAAGCCCCCCCCCTCAGAATAATTACATCAGAATTTCTTTAAGCTTTGCTTTCAGGTCTTCAACCGCAACAACAAAGCGTTCATTTGTTCTTCTTATTTTAACTTCAACCTTCCCTTCTTTTGCATTCTTTTCGCCGACAATAACCTGAACAGGCATACCGAGAAGGTCGGCATCGTTGAACTTGAATCCCGCCTGTGCATCGGGGCGGTCATCATATAAAATATCGAATCCTTCTTTTGTATATTCGGTGTAAATCTTTTCAGCAAGGTCAACAACAATTTCTTTCCTCATATTCAGCGCAATAAGATGGATTTCGAACGGAGCCAGAGTCTTGTTCCAGATAATTCCTTTCTCGTCATTATTCTGTTCAATATAGCAGGCAAGCACTCTGTCGCATCCAATGCCGTAGCTTCCCATAACAACCGGGTGTTCCTGTCCGTTTTCGTCCTGGTAAACAACGCCGAGGGCGTCGGAATATTTTGTGCCGAGTTTGAAAATATGTCCGAGCTCAATAGCCTTGAATACATCAATTGTATTTCCGCAGCGCACGCATTTCTCGCCTGTTTCTGCAGTTCTTAAATCAAAATATTCAATGCCTTCCAGATCGCGTTTCATATCGATGCCGCCGATGTGGTAATCGTTTTTATTTGCGCCGCTGTATAAATTGTTTGCGTCTTTTAATCTGTTATCTGCAATTGTTTTATGCTTGAATCCGATTGGTCCTATAGAACCGGCATCGGCGCCGGAGATTTCTTTTAATTCATCGGGATGGCACGGACGTACATTGCCGCCGAGAACCGAGCCGAGTTTTGTCTCGTTTACTTCGTCGTTGCCGAGCATTAGAACAAGCACCGGCTGATTATCGTGCATATAAATTCTTGATTTGGCGCATTCTGTTTCGTTTATCTTAAGGAAAGCGCAAAGTTCGTCTATTGAGTGAACGCCGGGAGTATGAATTTCCTTAATCTCATTGCTTGTATTATGTCTTACTGCGGAATCGACAACAGAAGAAGCAACTTCGCTGTTGGCGGCGTATCCGCATTTTTCGCAGTATGCAACGGTATCTTCGCCGGCATCGGACTTAACCATAAATTCTTCCGATTTGCTTCCTCCCATCGCGCCGCTTGAAGCTCCCACTATAAAATATTTAAGTCCGCACCTGTCGAAAATTGCGCGGTATGCCTTATCGTGCAGATCGTAGCTTTTGTCCAGTTCTTCGAATGTAGTATCGAGAGTATAGGAGTCTTTCATAAGGAACTGGCGTCCTCTTATAACACCGCTTCTCGGGCGGGCTTCGTTACGGAATTTTGTCTGAATGTGATACCAGATCTGAGGCAAATCTTTATATGATTTAATTACCCCCTTGGCGTGATAGGCAATAATCTCTTCGTGAGTAGGAGCGAGAACATATTCACGGTTCTTAACGTGGAACATCGTATCGCCGAAAGCTTCAACGCGTCCTGTTTCTTCCCAGATTTCCTTAGGATTTAGAGCCGGGAGGTGGCATTCCTGTCCTCCTATGGCATTCATTTCTTCTCTTACTATTTCAGCTACTTTTCTCAGGGATTTGTAGCCGAGGGGGAGATATGAATAGATACCGGCGGAGAGCATTCTCACAAGTGCGCCTCTAAGCATTAAAATATGACTCGTAATAACAGCCTCGGTAGGAACTTCCTTCAAGGTCGGAATAAAAGATTTGTCCATTCTCATAATAATTTAGCCCAAATTTCAAAAAAATGATTGCGAAAGATACAAAAAGCGGAGGAAAGGTGGAAAGGCAATTAGAGAATTGTCCATTATAATTATCTAAATTGGGGGTGTTTAAGCAAAAATGACGGAAAGTCCTTTTTTAATTGAATCGGGGGGCAAAATTCCATAATTTTAGTACCGGATGGGAATAATCATTATTTACTAAAGAGGGATGAAATGAGCACACAAATTGGCAGAACATTCATTGGGAATGCAGTTTACACTAAGCATATGCTTAAGAATATGAACGACGACGATATGATGCTGAGTACCGGCGAATCGAATACAATAGGCTGGATTTTGGGGCACATAGTTTATTACAGAGGGGAAATCGCAAAAAAACTGAATAAAGAATGCGCGTTCAAAGAATATGAAAAAAATTTTGAACGGGGTTCAGTGAAAAACAGGGAGATTAAGATTAATCTTGAGGAGACATTGAAGGATATGACCGAAAGAGGGGAAGTAATTGCAGGCGCATTAGATGAAATTGGTGAGGAAGGACTTAAGAAGAAAATTGATATTGAACTTCCCGGGGGAGACGGCTCGCTGGGAAATTATCTTGCCTTCCTTGCCTGGCACGAAACTTTTCACCTCGGGCAGATTGACCTTATAAAAGCAGCCTGCGGCAAAGGAGGAATAAAATAAAGGTAAAATGGAAACTATATCTATAGAAAACGGCGAGCATTACAAGTGGGGCGGTCAATGCGACGGATGGCATCTGCTGAAAAGAGATGATGTATCAATCATACAGGAAGAGGTTCCTCCCGGATGCAGCGAAGTAAATCATTATCATAAAATTTCGTCCCAGTTTTTTTATCTTCTTGAAGGCGCAGCATCAATGTATATTGACGGTGAAAAAATAATAATTAATCAGGGATGCGGATTGTTTGTTCCAAGCGGAACCCCTCACATGCTTAAAAACGAAGCAGTCGCTCCAATAAAATTTCTGGTAATCTCATTTCCCAAAAGTCACGGGGATAAATACGAGGTATAAGTGAGAAAGATAAACAACGCCATATTTGAAAACTTCAGGGAATATGAGAGTGAAAGAATGCTCTTTGTAAGGCTTACTGGAAAATTCTCAAAAGAATTTTTCAGGCTCAGGTCAGAATATAATACGATGTTATACATAGACAGACCTCCTCTTGAATCATTGGAAGAAGCGGAAAAGCTTATTGAATTTTTTGAAGATGAATATAGGAAAATGAGAGCCGTTACCTGGGCGGCGGTTGAAAAGAAGAGCGGTTTGTTTATGGGATATGTCTGTTTCTGGAATCTGCGTCCGGAGCATTTCAGGCTTGAAACGGGGTATATGTTCCTGCCGGAATTCTGGAATAAGGGATATATGACCGAGGTACTGCGCACTATTATTCCAGTTGCTTTTAATGAGATGAACTACCATTCTGTTGAGGCGGATGTTAATCCTGCCAATGAGGCATCAAAGAGAGTACTGGAAAAAGTCGGTTTCAGAAAAGAAGCTTACTTCAGGGAAAATTATTATAACGCCGGAAAATTTCTGGATTCTGTAATTTATTCACTCCTCGAAGGAGAACTGAAACAATAACAGAACTTTTAGTTAACTTTTTCTGAGTGATTTCAGAAGCGCCGACAAGTCGTTTTTAAAGATTGCCGCGGCGGCAGCGGCATAAGCAGCAAATAGAACAGCCCCTTTCAAAAAGAGGTTAACCCAGGCATTCTCAAACCGGGGGACCAGCAAATAGATAGCCGCCGATGAAAGAACAGCTCCCGCAAGAATCAGAATCATTTTTATTATCTCAACGGATTTAAATCGGAAATCCATTTTAATAATGGAATATGCCAGAAGAGCTATGTTGTTAAGCCAGGCCATTGCAATCCAGTTGATAGAAAGGGATTTTATTCCGGGGAAATATAAGGTCAGAACAGAGAGGGATAAAACCTGAGCGGCGGCAAAAACAAGATTAATCGTAATTAATTTTTTTGTGCCTTTTTTCGATAAATAAATATTTGCTATTACCGGCGTTAAAAGATAAGGAACAAGCCCTAAAGAGAGCATCCGAAGGGCCGACGATGTTTCAATCATATCGGCATAATTAAAGCTGCCTCTCATATAAATAATTTCTATTACCGGTTCGGCAAGTATAAAAAAGACTGCGGCAAAAAAAGCCGAGGTTACAACAGATATTTTGATGCCGTTGAGGGTAGCAGAAACAAATTCTTTTCCGTTCCCCTCTTTAACCGATTTAACCTGAAGAGGAAGGAGCGATGCGCTGATTGCAAAGCTTAAAATCGTTAATGGAAGCTGAAGTATCTTCTGGGCGTACTGGTAATGGGAAAAGGCGCCTTCGGTAAAAGAGTAGGCAAAATAACGCTCTAATAATCCCAGTATGCTTGGAAAGAGGGAGTTTATGAAAATAATTATAAAAATCGCGCTCCATCCGGTAAGCTTATAACCCGGATTTGTTTTTAAAGTTAAACCGGATTTTTTAATAAGAATAAGCTGATATGCAAAAAAGAATATTCCTCCAATGAGAAATCCTAAAGGTATTGAAACAATGCCCGCGCTTCCTTTGAACAAAATTAGAAAGAGAATGGAAGAAACATTAAGAAAGATTATAAGACTACCGGGATTGGTTAAATAGCCTTTCATTTGAAGCAGTGCCGAGAAGACTCCTCCCGCCGCCAGGAATGATGAAAGGAAGAAGAATAGACGGGTTGAATTTATTATTGTCCCCGTAGCCTTCGGCGGGCGGGAATAGAACAATTGGATTATATCCCCCGCGAAGAAATAGTAAATACAAGCCGCAGCGGTAATGAAAATAAAAATTCTGAGCCCCAGGTTTACGAGTCCTTTATCTAAATCATTTTTGTGTTTAACTTCTGCCGAATATGCAAAAGATCCCTGCAGAAATGAGGTGTTTGCAGCCATTGCTATGTCGAATAATATAAGCGCAGTCAGGTAAGAATCGGTTATGTCTGTAGCTCCAAATCCCGAGGCTATAAGCATCTCGCGTACAAATCCCAAAAGTCTTCCAAGCATTGCAAAAATGCTCAGGCCGATTAAAGAGGGAAGCCATTTTTTAGACATAATTTACCGGCTGTTAAATAAAGTTTTTAATTCAGATTCTATTTTATCAAAAAAATGTTTTGAATCATATTTGGCAGCATTTTCCTCGCAGGCCTTTTTCATCTCACGTGCAAGCTCCGGGGTCATTGTTTTTAAGGCCTCAATCAAGTCTTCGGCCGAGGGATTTGCCTTTATTAATATTCCTGTTTTGCCGTCGATAATTGTTTCCAATAGCCCTCCTTCGCACACGCCGATTACCGGCTTTCCGGCAGACATCAGTTCAATCTGCGTCATTCCGAAATCTTCATTTACCGGGATATAAATGCCCGCAAGGCATCCGGCGGCAAGCTCGGCAAGGCGTTCATCTGTTACAAGCCCTTCATATATTATATTGGCAGGCTTTTTTTCATTCAGCTCTTTAATAAGCCATTCCTTAAGAGGACCGGTTGAGCAGATAACAAGTTTTTTATCAGGCATTCGGGTAAACGCATCTATAATAATGGGAATCCGTTTATCGCTGTCGAGTCTCGCATAGGATAAGAAATAATCTCCAGTAGAGGAATAGCGGAACCTTTCTGTATTTACGGGGGGATAGGCAATTATAGAATCTATCCCCGTATAATCAAGGAGGCGCTTTCTTGTGTTGGCGGAATTGGTAAACACAAGATCCATCTGATTCAAATCACGGATGTATTGATTAAGTATAAACTTACCCGCACCCTTCAGCAGAGGCCTTAATATATAAGGGCGCGCATTTATAAAATCATCAAAACGGTCCGTAAGCTTGCGGGGCGGCGTATGGCAATACATAATAAGTTTTGTGTTCGAGCCGGAAGCAAGAATCAATTTCCTGAGCCTTCTCTGGATAAACATAATGTTGCCGCTGAATATTACTGCGTCATAGTTTAATAGCTCATTTATCCTGCGGGAGAAGAGAAAATAAAACAGCCTTTTAACCGGGCGTAAAAACTTATTGCCGCTTTCAGAATGGAGATAGGTAAGCTTATAGTTTTTGTCGAAAAGTTCTTTTGAAAAGCTATCTTCTTTTTCTCTTCCGTAATTCTCAAAATATACTGATGAGGCGAACAAGTCGGCATTAAGGCGGCGGCGAAGGTCAAAAATTAATTTCTCTCCTCCCCCCTTATGAAAAAAGAATGCGTGAAACAAAGCAATTTTAGAACCTGATATACCGGGCATACAAGTAATTATTTTTATGTATGTCAAATTAAGCCGATTTAAGAAAAAACAAAAGATTTTTCAGAAGAATAGGGGGGGACAAAACATAACATTTTTTTAATTAGCCCAAATGAAATGTAATTATTATTTTAAGAAATAAATATTAATCAGTGGGAATAGATTTATGAATACTCCTAAACAAGGGGATATGCCTGTAAGCGATTTCAGAAAATACGGCCACGAGCTGGTAGATTTTTTGGCGGATTATTTCGAAAACATCGAGAATTACCCGGTCCTTTCAAGGGTTAAGCCGGGGGATATAAGAAAGCAGATTCCTGCGTCGCCTCCGGAAACGGGGGAGGACTTCTCTGAGATAATTAAGGATGTTGAAAAGGTAATTATGCCGGGAGTTACTCACTGGAATCATCCCGGATTCCATGCCTATTTTGCATCAACCTCCAGCGCGCCCGGAATCTTTGCCGATCTTATTTCCAGCTCTTTCAATGCAAACGGAATGATCTGGAGAACTTGCCCTGCATCTACGGAGCTCGAAATGGAAGTCCTTGGCTGGCTCAGGGATTTAATAGGGCTTGATAAAAATTTCTGGGGAATAATTTACGATACAGCATCAATAAGCACTATGCACGCCATTGCCGCGGCAAGAGAAAACATACCCG
>JAEXUB010000060.1 GCA_023453125.1 Bacteroidota bacterium | reverse complement strand
TCAATAGCCAACAATCTTCCCGCTAACGGAACCGTTCATTCAATTGAACAGGATTTTGTTAATCCGGATCTTCTTTTTGTAGGAACAGAATTCGGATGTTTCTATTCAAACGACGGCGGTCAGAAATGGTTTGCAATGAAGAATGGTCTCCCAACCATTCCTGTAAGGGATATAACAATTCAGAAAAGGGAAAACGACCTTGTAATTGCTACATTCGGACGCGGTTTCTATATTCTTGATGATTACTCACCTCTCCGTTTCGGCTCTAAAGAAATCTTCGAAAAACCGGCGCATATATTCCCTATAAAGGATGCATTAATGTATATGCCGGGGGGCGGAACATCCCCCGAATCAGGCTCCGACGGATTCAGAGCTCCTAATCCCGAATACGGCGCCACCTTTACATACTACATTAAAGATGTTCCTAAAACACTTAAATCAATCCGCAAGGAAAAAGAAAGAGCTTTGAGCAAAGATAACAAGCCTATTCCGGTTCCTTCGGATGAAGAACTTAAAGCAGAAGAACAGGAAACTTCTCCTTACCTGATTTTTACAATTACCGATGAAGCAGGCAATGTGGTACGTAAAATCAACCGCAGCGCTTCAAAAGGAGTTCAGAGAATCAATTGGGATCTCCGCTATCAGTCATTCTCCCCCGCGTCGATTCAGGGTAAATTCAATCCGGTTCAGGGCGCAGCAGGACGAGGCGGCAACCTTGCAATGCCGGGCAAATATAAAGTGGCTATTTCAATGGTAAGCAGGGAAGGATTAAAAGAACTTTCAGCTCCGGTTGAATTTAATACTGTTGTTCTCAGAAACACAACTCTTCCAATTGCAGACAGAGCCGAGCTCGTTGCATTCCAGAAAAAGGCATCGCAGCTTGCACAGACAATTCAGGCTACACAGCGCTTCCTTAGTGAGCTAACGGCAAGAGTAGAGAACATTAAGGCATCAATCGGTTCTTCAACTCAGGGCACATATGAATTATACAAGAAGGCAGAAGCAATAGGATTTGAGCTTGACAAGATTCAGCTTAAATTCAACCGTCCTTCTAACCGTCCGAGCGCCGAAGAGAATCCTCCTTCTCCGGTTACTATTAATGACCGCCTCAGCGATATGGCATCTACACATTACCGTTCAACATCGGCATTAACCCAGAACGAAAAACGTTCTTACGAAATTCTTTCAGAAGAATTCCCGCCGGTTCTTGAACAGATTAAGAAAATCTATAATCAGGATATTAAGGGACTCGAAGCCGAACTCGACAAAATGAACTTCCCCTGGTCGACAGGCAGAATTCCCGAACTGAAATAATAATTCGGAAAGCTTTATCCAAAAACCGGATACATTGTATCCGGTTTTTTTATTTTAAATCGGGCATAATAACGGACATCCCCCGCCCGCCGGGATGAAATTGAGGCAATTATAGCATATATTTACCCACTTAATAATATGAAACCTGGTAAAATGATGAGATTCTTCAAAAAAGCTGTTCCTGTTCTAATTGTTATAATAATTGTTTTAGCTATTATAAAATGCGGCGGCAACAATAGTAATCCGGTTGACACAACTCCTCCCGCGGTAAACGCCGGAAGCGGACTCGAAATTCCTTCTTACAATACAGGGGGACAGATTGTAAAACACACTGCATACACTCTTCAATACAACGAAGAACACGAACAGGCCGACTGGGTGGCATATTATCTTACAAGGACAAGATTGTACGGCGGTGTAAGCCGTACAGACGATTTCAGGGAAGACCCTCTTGTTACAACCGGCTCAGCTCAGTTAGATGATTATAAATATACAGGCTACGACAGGGGGCATATGGCGCCCGCAGGAGATTTTACCTGGTCGCAGACTGTTATGTCTGAATCTTTTTTCCTCAGCAATATGAGTCCACAGCGGAATTCTTTTAATGCCGGAATCTGGGAGACTCTCGAGAGTCAGGTGCGCGGCTGGGCCAATACGGGCAACGATACAATTTTTATAGCAACGGGGCCGTTATTAAGGGCAGGACTTCCGAGAATCGGTGCCAGAAACAGGCTTTCGGTTCCTGAATATTATTATAAAGCTTTAATGCGCAAAACAACAACCGGTTTATATACAATTGCCTTTTTGATGAAGCACGAGAATTCTTCGCAGCCTCTTTCAAAATTTGCAATTACGGTAGATTCGCTCGAAAGAGTCACGGGAATGGATTTCTTTACAAAACTGCCCGCAGAAACGCAGGCAGATATTGAATCGAAAATTGATGTAACAAAATGGCCCGGAATTATTTTAAATAAATCTTCTCTCAGGAAAAAAAGCTACTCCCGCTAATTATTTTTCGAAGAATTCAACTTTGCCATCATCAAGATCGTAACGGGCAGGCACAACTTTAATACGCCCCTCTTTTACAAGATGTTCAAGAATCGGTTTTGAACTCTTTATTAACCTTACGCTTTCAAGAGTATTATTCCTGATGGAATTTTCAAGAATATCCCCCTTCTCTTTTTTCGCCTTTTTTACTGAAGGTTCTATTGCCTTTACAAGTCCGGCAATATGCCCGGGCGCTTCTCCCCCTTTAACGGTCGCGTCAACCGCACCGCATCTCTCATGCCCCAGCACAACCACAAGACTCACTCCGAGATGCTCAACTGCATATTCAATACTTCCAAGAGCGTTGTTATCCACAACATTTCCAGCAATTCGAATCACAAAGAGGTCCCCTATTCCGCGGTCGAAAATAATTTCGGGGGGAACTCTCGAATCGGAACAAGAGACAATTACAGCAAAAGGATTTTGCCCTTTTCCGGTTTCCTTTACCCTGACGGCTCCCTGATTTGGGTGCTCAACCGAGGTTGATACAAATCTTTCATTTCCTTCGGCAAGCTTTTTTAAAGCCTCCGCGGGGGAAAGGCCTTTATGCTCCTGGGCTTTAACAAACGATAATGATACAATCACAAAGAAAAGTAATAGGGATTTATTTATTGTGAGGCGCATAATTTATTCCTTTTGATAGGTTAAAAAAAAGAGGGGGTTACCCCCCCTGTTTATTTAATCAGATAGATTTCTTTTTGAGGGTCCGAGATAAAATGGCATCCCTCTTTTGTAACAACAACCTCTTCTTCAATTGTTGCAATTCCGTAATCCTTAATTGTAAGTCGCGGCTCTAATGTATATACCTGTCCTTCTTCTACCGGCATATGGGAAACATTTCCGTATCTTTCCCATCGGGGGGAAAGGAGTCCCCCGCCGTCGTGAGCAAAGCGGCCAAGCTGATGGCCGAGCGCGTGAGGATACTCTTCGTAGCCGTTATTTATAATATGGTTTCTTGCAATATCATCAATTTCGCATCCTGTTTTTCCCGGCTTTATTTCCTTTGCGGCAAGCTGAATGGAATCCCGAATAACATTAAATCCTTTTACCACATCGGCAGGAGGAGCTTCCTCTCCTTCGCGCATTACATACCAGGTTCTCTGAAGATCTGAACAGTAACCGTTCAGCTTTACACCGAAATCGATATTTATTACGTGCCCCCTTTCTACTTTTCTATCCGTAGGGCCTGCGTGCGCGCCGGCGGTATCGGGACCGGTGAATACTGACGGGCAGTAATCCCTATCCCACGCCGTCTGAAAATTTCTCTCTTCGCATTTATTGAGAATGAATGAGGCAATCTCCTTTTCCGTTAGTCCCGGCTTAATAAATGAAGTAACTTCATCAAAAATCTTCAATGTTTCGGCAATTGATATTTTCATCAGTTCAATTTCCTTTGCCGATTTTCTGCCTCTAAGAGCGGCTATAAGCTCTTCCGAAGAAACAAGCCTGTCTTTATAATCTGTTCCTGAAAGATGGTCGAGAAGCTCAATATACATTCCGTGTGTCAGACCGTCTGCCACGCAGGAATTTCTGGAATAGTTTATCGCGATTTTATTCGGTTTATAACGGTCAAGAATTTCAACCAGTTTTTCTTTTATTGATTTTACATATCCGTGCACTTCTTTGTATGTGCCGACAGTTCTCATATTGGCAACATCAAGAGAGCCCAGAAGGGCAATTGTATCCCCCCCTTTTGTAATAATAAATGCGCTCTGCCAGGTGCAGTTTGTCCCCACCAGCATATCCATCATAGGGTCTTTCATATTTCCGCTTTCGCGGACGAATGTAAGCCAGAGGTCTATATTTTTTTCGTTAAGAATTTTAACAGCCTGTTGAATTTTTTCGATTATTAATTCTTTGGACATTTATTCTCCCATATGGTCAAAATTAGCTTCTGCAACATAAATATTAGGCCTCTTTTAAGCAAGGGAATGAGCCTCTGCATTGCTTCATAATCCCTTACAGTTTTAAAATATAAGAAGGTATTTTAATCCTTTGGGTTTTAATTATCGTTGATTTTTCGGGTAAACATTTCATAACTTAATAGCTTCTAATAAGAAATATGAATCTATTATAAAGAGGAGACAACATGAGAAAGCATTTAATGCTTTTAATTTTTACCCTGTTTTTGTGCGGCTCAATTAATGCGCAGCATTTCCTTTCGGAACCGGCTATATCCCCCGACGCAAAGAAACTGATATTCACATACGAAGGGGATCTCTGGAGCGTTTCTTCGGATGGGGGTACCGCACTCAGGCTAACCGGAATGACAGGGAATGAGACCGGTCCTGTATTTTCCCCCGACGGCAAATGGATAGCATTTACAGGCACTCAGGATGGAAATTCAAATGTATATCTTATCCCCTCGGAAGGAGGTACAATTACCCAGCTTACATTCTTCGACGGAAGCGACGCAGTTGAATCCTGGTCCTGGGACTCCAAATGGATCTATTTTACATCGGGACGGTTTAACAGAATGACTTCATTTAAGGTTTCCATTAATGGAGGCACTCCGGTCAGGATGTTCGACAATTATTTCAACTGGCCACATAACATTATTGAACTCCCGAAGACAAAGGAATTTATTTTTAATACCAGCTGGGAAAGTTCTTTCGCCTCTAACAGAAAACATTATAAAGGGGATTTCAATCCCGAAATTGAAACATATAATCCCGCTACTAAGGAATATAAAGTTCTAACCTCTTATAACGGCAAGGATATGTGGCCTACAGTAGACGGAATCGGAAACCTCTATTATGTATCGGACCAGGGGAATGACGAATATAATCTATATAGGTTCGAGAACGGAAAGCCGAAACAGCTTACCTCATTTCCGGAATCAATTAAAAGGCCCAGAGTATCGGCAGACGGCTCTAAAATTGTTTTCGAAAAAGATTACAAAATTTTTCTGTACGACGTTAAGAGCGGGAAAGCAAGCAGTGTTAACATAACTCTTAATATGAACAATACACTTCCGATTGAGCAGGAATTCAATGTAAAAGGGAAAATTTCGAATTTCAATGTATCTCCCGACGGAAAGAAAATTGTATTTGTATCAAGAGGCCTTCTATTTGTTACAGACATTGAAGGGAAATTTACAAAGCAGATTAAAACCAATCCCTCCGAAAGAGTCTTCGAAGCGATGTTCCTGAGCGATAACCAGACAATTCTCTATAACAGAACAGTTAAAGGATGGCAGAACCTGTTTACCGCCAGAGCCGACAAAGATGCAGGAGAAAAGCAGATTACTGCCGAGGAAATGCACTGCGGCAACTTATCATTTAACGGCAGTATGACTAAAGCCCTTTACTACAGCGGAATTCATGAGCTGCGCGTACTCGACCTGAAGACATTCAAAAGCGAAACTCTGGTTAAAGATGAATTCTGGGGGACAGGAAGTTCGACCGCATATTATTCCCCTGACGATAAATATATACTCTATTCTGCGGTTAGAAATTTTGAGCAGGATATTTTCATATATGATACCGAAAAGAAGAATTCAATAAATATCACCAATACCGGAGTAACCGAAGGGGATCCTGTCTGGTCTCCCGACGGAAAGTATATTTATTTCACTACGGACAGGACAAAGGTACAATTCCCGCGCGGCTCAGACAATACTGACATTTACCGCATTCCTTTGAGAAATTATGATACCGATTTTAAATCGGACCGTTACGACAAACTCTTTGCCGAAGAAAAGAAAGGAAAGAAAGACTCGGTAAAAGTTGAAACCATTATCGATTTTGAAACCTTAAAAGACAGATGGCAGGCAATCGCCGCTCAGAACGGAAACCAGAACAATCCATATGTTATACAAAAAAACGACGATGTAACCATTTTGTATTCTTCAAACCACAATGGCGACTACGGCGTTATCTGGCAGACAACATTAAAACCCTTCCAGCAGCCCGAAACCAAGATGATTGAAGGCGCAAGAAATTATTCGATGGCTGTTAAGTCTAAAGACAATTATTATCTTCTCGCATCGGGTACAATCTATAAACTTGAGCTCGGCACAAATAAGGTTAAGGCAATTGATGTCGATTTCAAATTCTCAAAAAATCTTGAATCGGAATTTAATCAGATGTTCTATGAAACCTGGGCAAATATGCAGGAATATTTCTACGACGGCAATTTCCACGGCGTTAACTGGAGCAAGATGAAAACCCGCTACGAAAAATTCCTCCCTCATCTTAAGACAAGGGGAAACCTGCGGGTGCTCCTGAATGATATGCTCGGTGAGCTTAACTCTTCACATCTGGGCTTTAATTCAGGGGGAGATGAAGAAAGAACATTCTACCGCACTGCTACAAATGATGCGGGCATTCTCTGGAATAACGACAACCCATACGTTGTTGACAGAGTTGTAAAAAAATCTCCCGCAGATAAATTCGGCAAGAATATTCTCCCGGGAGATGAATTAATTGCAGTTGACGGTATAGCAGTTGATAAATCTAAAAACAGGGATATTTATTTTAACGCTCCTTCAATACTCGAAGAAATTACGCTTAAATTCAAGAGGGGCAAAGATGAATTTGAAACCAAGGTTCATCCCCAGCCCTCAGGCGCTTTATCGGGACAATTATATGATGAATGGATTGATGACAACGAGAGCTATGTTGAGAAGAAATCGAACGGCAAACTGGCATATCTGCATATTAAGGCAATGGGAGAAGGAGACCTTAGAAAATTCCTTGCCGATATTGCAAGCAAGCAAATACATAAGGAGGGGCTCATTGTAGATATCCGTTATAACACCGGCGGAAACATTCACGATGCGGTTCTTCAGATGCTAAGCCAGAAACCTTATCTCCTCTGGAAGTTCAGGGACGGGAAGATGGCTCCTCAGCCAAACTTTGCCCCTGCCGGCAGGCCTATTGTACTTATGATTAATGAGCAGACTTTGAGCGACGGCGAAATGACTACTGCCGGGTTTAAACAGCTCGGCCTCGGGAAAATTGTAGGCACCGAAACTTACAGATGGATTATTTTTACCTCGTCACGCGGACTGGTTGACGGCTCTTCGCACAGAATGCCTATGTGGGGATGCTATACACTTGACGGCAAGGACCTTGAAATTACAGGAGTTGCACCGGATGTTTATGTAAAACAGACTTTTAAAGATAAACTTGACAATAAAGACCCGCAGCTTGATAAGGCAATTGAAGAGGCATTGAAACAAATTAAGTAGGCATAATTGCTGAAACAAAAAGCCCCGGCTTACCGGGGCTTTTTTTACTGCATCTGAAACTTTGGAAGAGTAAAATAAAATACCGAGCCTTCGCCGGGCCGGCTTTCAACCCACATCTTTCCCTTATTCTTCATTATGAGCTCATTACACAAAACCAACCCCAGCCCTGTCCCTTTTTCGTCATTTGTACCGGCGGTTGTATGATGAATATCTATACGGAACAGTTTGGCTAAATCTTCCTCTTTCATTCCTATTCCCGTATCCTTCACCCTAATTTCGAAAAAGTCCCCCGCTTCTTTAGCTGCAATTGTAATTCTTCCCCCCGGTTTTGTAAACTTTATTGCATTGCTTAAGAGATTCTGCAATACCGAGGTTACCATATTTTCATCGGCAAAGACCATCGAATCGGACTCTACCGCGCTTAAAAGCTCTATATCTTTATTGCCGGCATTATCGGCAAGAATACCCATAGTCTGTGTTATTCTCTTTGCAAGATTAAATAGTACCGGCTCAAAACTCATTCTTCCCGTCTGGATTCTCGACCACTGGAGAAGATTTTCGAGCAGGTTAAATACATTGCGCGCCGATTCGTTTATCTTTCCGGCGAATGTTGAAATTTCTTCCGGTGTTAAATCGTTTATATCTTCCTGAAGAAACTCTGAGAAACCCAAAAGCGAGCTGAAAGGACTTCGTAAATCGTGTGCTATAATCGAGAAAAATTTATCCTTGGAAGAATTGAGTTTCTTAAGTTCAGTCTCCGATTCCCTTAACTGCTCATTAAGTGAGGCCAGCTTTTCAACAAACTGCCTCAGCTGCCGTTCCTGCCTCTTGCTCTCGGTTATATCGTGGAGTATTCCCCTGTATGACGTTATGTTTCCTTCTTTATCTTTTATGCCTATGGAAGTTTCAAGAACTATTGCGGTTACTCCGTATTTCCTTTTAATCTCAATTTCAAAATTCTTAACGTATCCATCCCGCTCCAGGAGTTCCTTGAATCTTATTCTGTCTTCCTTATTGGCATAAAGATCCTCGGCAACGTTAATGTTCCGCATCTCTTCTTTAGATTCAAATCCGAAAAGCCGCATTCCGGAGGGATTAAGGTCTACAAGCCTGCCGTCGGGAGTGCTCTCATAAACGGCATCCTTAAGTTCCATAAAGAGTGTGTGGTAACGGCTTCTGGCCTCTTCAATTGCCTCCTGGTTTTTTATTTCCGCCGTCAGGTCTCTTGTTACCCCCGCCATTGCAATTACATTTCCCGCGGAATCTTTTACGGGAGTGGTAGTAAGTTCAACAAAAAGGCTTGTTCCATCCTTCCGGTCGGTAACCAGTCTCCCTTTCCACCCCCCCTGTAATGTATCAGGTACAATCTGCCTTATAAGCGCAGGGTCGTTTTTCTTTGAGCGCATTATGCCAGATGTTTTACCGATGAGCTCTTCTCTTGTATATCCGTATGCTTTGAGGAATGCGTCGTTCAGATAAATAAACTTTCCCGATAAATCGGTAACCGAAATTCCCTCCGTAAGGCTATCCATGATATGATTATAAAAATCATTATTCATCTCAATAGGGATGCTGTCTTTCGATTTATCGCTCATCTCCGTTTCCCTGTCCGTACTATTTTAAGGTTATACAAATATAATATTTTTAATAAAAACTTAGCCTTTTTAAAGTTTTTAATTATTCAGCTTAATATTATCTATTTTAACCGGAATCCAAACCTGCATTTCGTTCTGCCCTCTGTTGCACCAGGTATAGTATGGAATAGCCGTAATGGTCTTTATTCCGGTTGAAACGCCCTTTCCGTCAGGAGCAATTGAAAGTACCGGCACTTCTCCCTGCAATGCGAGAATCTTTTCGTCAAGCACCGGCATTTCCTTTACCTCAAACTTTACGTCTTCCGGTAGAATCATATTGAGAGCCCTGCCCGAATTATCCGCCCCTTCAACACAATAAACAAGGGGTCCTCTCTGCAAGGCGGTGCGGTTAATATTCTGTTTAACTTCGGGACGGCTAACAACTCTTCTAACATCCATAGGGAGTTCCAATTCAACAGAATCCCCTTTTTTCCATTCTTTGTCAATAACAGCATATCCGTTTTCAATTCTGTACTCAGCCCGTTTTCCATTAATTTTAATGGAAATCTCCCTGTTAAAATTTCCGGCAAAAGAATAAAGGTCTCCGGGAACTGCTTCTCCCGATGCCCATCCGGGTATCCGTATATGCAGGGCAAATTTTACTTTTGAGGCTGGGGTGAAATTAATTTTCACATTTCCGCTCCAGGGATAATTAGTTGCCATTTCAACCGGAACAGCTGTCTTTCCGATATTGAATGCAGTATTACTTCCGATGAAAAGATTAACATAAATTCCGTTCTGGGATTTCCCATAGATATAATCCCCTACCGATGCAACAAGGCGCGCTATGTTCGAAGGGCAGCAGGCGGTGCCGAACCATTCCTTGCGGAAATGCTTTCCGGTTGATGCCAGAGGATTGCCGTAGAAGAAGCGGTCTCCCGTAAGAGAAAGTCCATCCAGAGCCCCGTTATAAAGGCTTCTTTCAAGGACATCAATGTATTTCGCATCCCCAGTAAGCCAATTCATTCTCTGGTTCCAGAAAACCATTCCAACCGAAGCGCAGGTTTCGCAGTAGGCGTTTTCGTTTGGAAGATCATAATCCTGCGAAAAGCCCTCGTTGCTTCCGGAAGAACCGATTCCCCCTGTTACATACATATTTCTGTAAACCACATCTTCCCATACAGTTTTCATAGCGTTCATATAACCCGGATCGTTCGTGTTGGCCGAAACATCTGCCGCTCCGGTATAAAGATACATAGCCCTAACCGCGTGCCCGGTAATTTCTTTCTGTTCTTTTACCGGTACTTTATCCTGGCAGTAAAGAGGATCTTTCCATTCATCCCAAATAGCCCCTTTGCCGTATCCTCTCCCACGCTGGTCAAGAAACCAGTCGGCAAGCTTTAAGTATCTATCTTCCTTGGTCGCGGTATATAATTTTACAAGCGCCAGTTCAATCTCCTGATGCCCCGAGACCCAGTGCCTGTCTTTAAGCCTGAAAGTTTCATCAATATGATTTGCGAGTTTAACGGCAACATCAAGCAGTTTTCTTTTTCCCGTTGTATTATAGTATGCAACAGCGGCTTCAATTAAATGCCCGGCACAGTAGTCTTCGTGCTTCTCCATATCGGTCCATCTGTTCTGTATTCCTGTCAGCTGGTAGTAAGTATTAAGGTAGCCGTCCGGCATCTGAGCAGCGGCAATTTTATCAATCCATTCGTCTGCTTTCTTTTCAAGCTCCTTATCCGGATGTGTCTTAAGGGAATATGCCATTGCTTCAAGAGCCTTATATACGTCACTGTCATCATAGTAGATGCCTTCATGCTTTTCCCCTTTGGCGCGGGCTGCTTTTTCAAAATTTCTTATCCGGGGAGTTTTTACTTCAGTCTGGTAAATGCAGGCATTCAGAGTTGCGGTAGAGACTTTTTCAATTTTCGGTTTCCAGAAATTATCCGTTATACTGACATGCGAAAAGTTAATTCCGTCCATTTTCCTTAGAGAATTCTGGGCTAAGAGGCCTGTAGCCAGAAATATAATGGCGGTAAAAAAATATGCACTTCTTTTCATTAGAAACTCCGTTTATTTTTTCCCTGTAAGCGATTTAATTATTTCAATTTCTTTCGGGTCGAACGGTGTGCCGTCTGCTCTGAGAATATCGTGAAACCAGATTTTCGGTTCGGGGGATCCTTCTTTTGAACCCCAGGGAAATATAGTATTCGATTTACCCGAAACAAACCCCCAGTTAATTGCCCCTACATTATGTTTCTTAAGCACCGGCATATTGGTTTCAAATCTGCTTCCGTTTGTACGGGCCATATATTCACTGCATATAACGGGTTTTCCCATTTTCTTAAGCTCAATAATCTCTTTTTCCATATTTTCGGCATTATTATAATTGTGGAATGTAATAACATCGGAGTAGCCGTAATAGTAATCGAATTTGCCTGTCCACGCTGCAATGGTAAGGGGCTGGCCCGGTCTTACGCTCCAGGCCCATTCAAAGACTTTTTTAACCAGCGGTATCGATTTATCCCCCCATCCGCTGTTTGTAGGTTCGTTATAAAGATCCCACATAAATATTCTGTTATCGTCTTTAAATGAAGCAAGGATATCTTTCACATATGCTTCAAGCATCCCCCATTGGGATGAATCGGATTTAATTTCTTTTGAAGGGCTCTGCACCCATCCGGAATTATGCACTCCTGTTTTGGGCAAAGGCTGTTTTCCCGCTTTTGGATTCGGATTCCAGCAGTCATCAAAAAATACAAATAACGGTTTTATTTTGTGGGAGGCCGCAATAGAAAGAAATTCATTCATTCTCTGCTTGAATCCTTCTTTATCCTCTTTCCATGCAATATCGTGCAGATAGACGCGCATAACATTAAATCCGAGACTTTCAGCCCAGCCTAATTCTTTATCTATAGTCTTCGGATCGAAAGTGTCTTTCTGCCACATTTCAAGCTGATTGATTGCTGTTGCGGGGAGATAATTACAACCTGCAGGCCAGGGGTGCCCTGCATACCATTCGTTTGCTTTCTCTTTATCCCATATCCTCTGCTGTGCCGGCAGAGTAACTGCAAAGAAAAGAATCAATAAAAACAATCCGGCATACTTCATAAGCTCACACTCCAAAAATTTTACATTGTAATATGATAAAATTATTTTATCAATAAAACCAAAACAACATAAAGCGCAATTAAAGAGTGAGCTTATTTACCGCACAAAATCATTTAAGTTTAATCTTATTAATGAATATTTTTCCTATTTTATCCTCCCCCTGCACCGTTTTACCATTCCTGGCTATAATCTTTACTCCCTTGGTAACGGCTGTTCTCGTAGGGATATCAAAATTACGGACCTTTATTTTCCCGCTGTCTGCCAGCTGGTCTCCTGTCACATATCCTGCCATAAAATAGGATTTCCCGTCGGGGGTAATATATATTTCTATTCCCGCCGGGAAATAGATACCTTCTTCTGCATACTGCAGACAGTTTAATTCCACCCCCGAAACTGCGGTGTGCTGATTGAATGTTACTATTACTTCAAGGTCTACCCCTTCGGCAGCAAGCCACGATTTGTCATTAAGATCGGAGCTTCCCGGTTTACCGTCCAGCACCTCTAAAATATTATTTATTTTATACTCTTTTGGAGGAAGGCTCTTTAGTTCAATAGAAGCGATATTTTCCAGTCTGGTAAATTCGAGAGTACTTATTCCGCTTTTTTTATTTTTTGAAACTGCAATGGCTTTAACAGTTGTGGTTTTATTTAGTGTGAAGGGGCCTAAATACTGGAGCGATTTTTCGGTTGGCTCGGTGCCGTCAATTGTATAATATATTTTTGCCCCCTTTTCATTAAATGTTATGCTTACTTTCCTGTCGGCATTGTAAACACCGCTATTAATGCTGAAAGCAGGTATTTTAGACTGAGCATTAATATTGTATCCCGGGCATAAAGTAATGGTAACTATTAAAAATAAAGCAGCAGTAAAAATATTTTTCTTCATAATTATCCCCTTAAATATTGGCAGATACCGGCAAAAAAATTCCGCTCTAGAGCGGAATTTTTTGCGGTATTAATATTCTCTTACTTCAACAATTTATTAATCTCTGCAACATAAGTTTCTTTCGGGTACAAGCCGATGAACTTATTAACAATTTTTCCGCTCTTATCAATAATAAAGGAGGTGGGAATGCTTTCAATTCCGCCGTAATCCCCCACAACTTTCTTATCGGCATATACTACCGGATAATTAATTTTCTTATCCTTTACAAATGAAGGAACTTCTCCAATTGTATTCTGCGAGTCAACTGAGATGCCAATAATCTCAACTCCCTTTTTGCCGAATTCACTTTTTAGTTCAATCAGGTCGGGAATTCCCTTGCGGCACGGTGGACACCAGGTAGCCCAAAAATCGAGTATAACTACTTTTCCCTTGAAGTCGGATAATTTGACCGTCTTGCCGTCAACCGACTTAAGAGCAAAATCGGGAGCGTTTTTAGATGCCATCTGGCTTACCGCTGCATAATCGGGAGGATAGGGCCCTTCTTCCGGTTCCCCGTTTGAATTATTAACAAAAAAGAACAATAGAATTACCGCAAGGAATGTACCTGTATATACCCAGCTCCTCTGTTTTCTGGTAAGCCCCATTTTAACATCGGAGTCCTGTTTTTTCTCTTTCTGCGCCATTTGTTAATCCTGCTATTTGTTTTTTATTTAATTAGTTATAAAAATACAAAGAAAATTTGTTTCCGGGGGAGATGATTATTCCTCTTTTTTGGTCTCTTTTTCTGGAATAAGGAAAATGGATGAAACAGCTATTCCAAGAAGTACCGAAGAAACCGGACTTGAAGTAAGGGGGCACGTACCGGTATTGCACCCAATAAAGTGGTAATACAAATAGCCCAAAACCCCGCCGGCGGCCAAAATTAAACCTTTTTTTATCATATTTTTACTTTATGGGATGCTTTAGGGGCTAAAAAGGATTCTTAATTCTCTCAATTCTCTTGCCGGTGCCCCATTTCAGGACTTCAATTTTAACTTTTTGGATCCCGACAATCAGCATATCGAGTTCCTTTGCAGCTCCGAGAGAGAGGTCAATTATCCGGTCGGGGCGGTAAGGCATCCGGTCATTAATTTCGAGAATCAGGCTTTTCTGGTTAACCATATTTGTAATGCGGGCAATTGTTCCGAGCGGATGAAATGGGTGCGCTGCCGAAATTCCGTTCATGTCATAAATTACTCCCGAGGCAGTGGGCCTGCCGTGGTATGGTTCGGCATAATAACTGGCTATTCCAATTTCAACTTCCAGAGGATCTTTAACTTCCTCCGGATTAAAATCGGATATACTCTGTTCTAATTCCTTTCCGGCGGTCTTTTCCTCATAGGCTTCCCTATCCTGCCTTGCATCGGTAAACCGTGCCGATGATGAGCAACCTGCAAATGCAATCGCCGTTCCTATGATAATTAAGAGTATTCTTTTTGCCATTCCGGTAATTTCTTTTATTGCACCCCTTATTTTAATAATTAAAAAATTAAATGTGAAATTATTTGCCGGGATAAAATTTTGCAAGTAGAGAACATTTAAAATAAAAAAAGCCGCTGTTAAAGCGGCTTTTAAAATTTCAGAAAAATGGCTTAATAAGAAACTCTGTATCCGAATGTGCTTATGTATGATTTGGCAATCTTTACGATGGTCTTTTTTGTTGCAACTGAGCCGAATAATCCGAGCCCCCCTTCAATGTTCGAAAAGTCTGCTGCGTCTATTCTGGTTGAAAACTCGTCTGCGAATGTATTCTCAGCGGCAAGGAAAGATGCCAGATTTTTATCCATTAGAAGAAGTGTAAATTCGGCAAGATCAATAATGTAACCTGATTTATTAGAGTCCCCTTCGGAGATGCTTCTAAGCACCTTTTCAATTGAGTCTCCGTAGAACTGGACTGTTGTTGCAGTAGATACATTCGGGTATAAAGGAAGTTCCGTTCCGTCTCTCGGTACAAAATAAAGAGGAACTTTAACCCTTATCTTGTTGGAAGGATTATCCGCCTTATGATAAATGATTTCCATTCTCGGCGCAAAATAATTGGTACTCGAATTAAACTGGTTTGAGAGAAATTTCCAGGCGAATTTAATTCCGGTAAAGCCGCTCCCTTCTTCGCCAAGGGGATCGTAATTTGCAGTGCTGGTTTCATAATATAAATAAGTTATCGGTGGCACCAGGGTGTTCGATTTAAGCACCTTTCCGTTCGGCAGCTTTGCATTCAGCAGAACGCGGTCTCCGTCTACGGGTTTATAATTATTTAAAACATAATACTTAACAGGAGTGTTATACCGGGAGAGGTCATTGCGCTGGGCAGATTCCGGCACAAGTGTATATTTAATTGTATCTCTTCCCCTGACAACATTCATTTTAACTTCGGCTCCCTCAATTACGGGATCGGTTTTATTCTCCATTCCGCTGAATCCCTCCACCTGATAGCTCCTGCTGAGGTAAACAGTCTGGAATGTTGTGTCTATTTTCAGTATCCCGTACATAGCGAACTCCTCCCGGAATTCAGCTTTTGGAGAGAGGTTGTCATCGCACGAAACGGTAAAGAGGGCTGCAGCAAGAATTACAATTACTGGTAGTATTTTTTTCATGTTTGTTTTTCCCTGACTTTTCTAGTTAGGCTCGGGATAACCGTAGCCCAAACGTCTTATTAAATTCTTATCCAGAACAATTTTTATTTTTTTTGTTGCATACAGTCCGAAAATGCCCAGGCCCCCGCTGATATTAGTAATATCGGAACCGTCAATTCTAACCGAGAATTCGTCCTTAAAAGTAGATCCGGCGGCGCAGTATTCAGCAAGCTCCCGCGTCATAATTCTGAGTACAAAATCCATACCCAGGATTATATAATTGGACTTTACATTATCCCCTTCAGAAAGCCTGCTCAACGTTTCCTGAATATAGGCAAGACGGTAGCTTATTGAATTACTATTGGTTATGCCGGGATAAGACAGAACTTCTTTATCCTGATATAAATTTGTGAAGCTGGGTATTTCAATTGTTTTGTATACATTCACGCCATTTTCAATTTTAATGTAACGGATTATAATGGCTGGTCTGTAACAATAATCCTTTTCCTGATTTCTGCTGGAAAGGAATTCCCATTTAAATAGTCCGTTTTTAGGGCTTGTATCAGGAGAATATTCTCTTATTGAGCTTGAAAAAAGAAGGTCGCCCGATGGGATAGACCTACCGGATGCAGTTAAAATCTTTCCCCCCGGCAGAGATGCAGTAATAGAAACCGGTACAGGCACTCCGTAAATATGAGGACTTTTAATATCGAGGTTGCCGGCAGTGTATAATTTAACGGGCCCTTCATATCTGCCCCCCGGGTTCCTTTCAGCCGTTGAATCTTTAAATGTACATAATTTTGTTTCCGAGTCTTTTACATATTCAATCTTAATTTGTGCTCCCGTTACAGCCGGATCAATACTGTTCATCTGCGGATCCAATCCTTCAACAGTATAGCTCTTCGATAAATAGGCAGTTTGAAATGTTGTATCGCAATTTATTATGCAGAAGAGGGCATATTCATCCTTAACATCCGCTTTAGGATTTACACTATCTTCGCACGACCAGATTAAGAGGGCGCATGCGGAGGCTAATATAAAAGCAGAAAATCTCATTAGATTTCCGCCTTGATTGTAGCCGTGGGAAGTATCGGAAGCATATTTACCCTTTCTCCCGTCTTACGGTCAAAATAGAAAATATTTTTTCTGTCGTATGCATTTATTACGCTAAGGTCGAGATACAGTTTCATAAATGAGAGATCGAACTGTTTAGATACAGTAACATCAAGCCTGTGGTAATCGGGAAGCCGGGCAATGTTTCTTTCTCCAAGCAGAATATAGGGGAGATAGTCCTGAAGAATTAATCCTCCGCCGAAAATGGCATCGGCGTTAAGTTTATCGTAATAGCCTCTTATCTGCGTAAACGGATGCCCCGAATTATATACCCAGGCAACGCTGGCTTTCCACCCTGCTCCGAGATTATAATCAACGGCAATATTAAAGTTATGCCTTGAATCGTAGCGGGGAGCATAGCGCATCCCGTTTACTTCGTTAAATGCCCACGAAAGAGTGTATGATGCGTTTATATTATAATCGGGCTGGCTTGTTTTAAATAAAAATTCAAAGCCGTACGATTCCGATTTTCCCGCTACAAGATCCTTATCTTCAGCAAATATTTTTTTATCATTAACAATCGCAATGTTATTAGACAATTTATAATAGCCGTCAATATTAAATATGTAATCTTTAACAAATTCGGTTTCAATACCCCCCGAATAATGTATTGACCTTGCCGGTTCAAGATACTTTGGAGTAATAATCCACGGTTCATAAAGGGCGATAACCTCATTTTCATCCGAGATTGTAGTAAGCTCCTGCTGATAAATGCCCCAGGCTCCTTTAATTGCAATCTCAGGCATAATTCTCAACGTAAATCGGGCGCGCGGTTCAAAGAAGCCGGCAAATCCGCCCCCTGCAAGGCGTGTTAAATTAAGCCTAGAACCGAAGTCTGCTCCGAATGCCCCTACCTGCATAAACATATATTTCAGGTATACGCTTATTTCAGTTCCCTTTGAACCGAGATCCGATACAAACCCGTTAGCGTTTGTAAGCATTAAGCTTGTCCTTATCTCCTGTATTTTAAATCCGACGTTAAGTTCATCCTTATTGTCATAAACATATTTTATGTCAACTTTTGCCGATGCGTCGTGGACCTCATTTTTGCTTGCCTTTGTAGGAGTGGCATTTGGAAACACCTCTCCGTAAAAATGAGAATAGTTGAACGAGACGTCATAGAAGAGAGGAGAATCGGACAACTGGAAATAGTTAAGTCCGAAAATGGAATTCTGCCATTTGAAATCCTGTTTGAGAGGATTGTTGTTCAGCAGATTATCCCCCGACAGGAAGCCGTGCGCTGTAAATTTAGCATCTTTAATTACCTTGGGATCGGCATAATTTACTTTAAAAGACAAATCGTAAAAATCTATAGGATAATTCTTATCGTTCAGGAATTTTTTCAGTATTTCTGTAGAAGTGCTTTTTCTTCCTGTTACAATAAAAGAGCCTCCCGGTATTGGACCCTCTACAAGCGCCTTGGCAGATAAAAAGCTAAGGCTCGCCTTGCCGCTCATCCTGTTTCTGTTTCCATCCTTTGTGACAATTTTCAATACTGAAGAGAGCCTGCCGCTGAATTCCGTAGGATAAGCCCCCTTGTGGAACTCCATACTGTTTATCATTTCCGGATCGACCGATGAAAAAATACCAAGAGCGTGGTAGGGATTATAAATCGGGGCGTCGTTAAGAAGAATAAGGTTCTGATTATTTGTTCCGCCTCGCACATAGTAACGAGCCGATGCGTCTCCCGTAATCTGAACACCGGGCACATATTGAAGCGACCTTAGAACGTCGGTTTCTACACTCTTAGGGAGCGCTTCAAGCTGGCGCGCAGAAATTTTCTGCAAACCGATATCGGTGGCATTTTCTCTTTTTACCCTTTCCCCTTCAACCTCAACTTCCTTAATATTAATTGAAGATGGAGCCAGCTGAACCCTCAGCTGTGTCATCTTATTGGGAGCAACAATAAAAAACTGTTTCTTTGTAAAAAAGCCTACATAGCTTGTTACAATAGAAAGTCTTTTATTGGCGGGAATCCCGGTAAAGAGAAAGATACCTCTTGCATCTGTTGTCATACCTCTTTTCAGTTCAGGAATATATACACTGCTGAAAGCAAGCACTTCACCGTTGGTAGAATCAATTACGATACCCCGGACATTTCCCGCTTCCTGAGCATAAACACCTGCGCCGGAAAAAGAAATTATCAAGAACATCAAAGCCGCGGTAAATAGAGTAAATCTTTTAATCATACACGTTCCACTGATTTAATTAATTTCAAAACAAAGTTCTTTTTAAAAGAAAAGAATGTCAATCCAAAAAAAAATACCTAAATTGCAAAATAATTCTATTTTGCTTTTGAATTTATCTATTTTTTTCATAGGTTCGTCCAATTTATTTTTTCCTATAATATTCCTTCTGTTTTTCCCGGATAACTCAGCATTTTTTTTGACTTACGATAGGGGCAAAAGTGGAAAAGTACGCTAAAAATGAAGTACGGCCTGCCAGACTTAAACTAAAAGACGATTCAATTTTCGAGGGATTCCTATTCGGCGCCAATAAAGGGGTTGCCGGCGAGGTGGTCTTTAATACCGGAATGGTCGGCTATCCGGAGACTCTAACCGATCCCTCTTACTGCGGACAAATTCTGGTTCTCACATATCCGCTTATTGGGAATTACGGAGTTCCCGAATATGAAAAGAAACGGGATATCTCAAGGCTCTTTGAATCGGACCGGGTTCAAATTTCCGCTCTGGTGGTCTCTGAGGAATCGGAATTATATTCCCACTGGAATGCCGGCAAAAGCCTCTCGGAGTGGCTGGATGAGTCCGGTGTGCCCGGTTTATACGGAATTGATACCCGAATGCTTACGCGAAAGCTTAGGGAACACGGCACTATGCTGGGGAAAATTGAAGTAAATGAGAATGAAGAGCTTGATTTTTATAACCCCGACGAAGATGATTTGATGAGCAAGGTTTCTATTAAAAAAGTAGAAAGAATAGGCAGCGGCCGGAAAAAAGTGCTGCTTATTGACTGCGGGTGCAAAAATTCAATTGCAAGAAACATAATAAGGGACGACGTTACAGTGATCAGAGTCCCCTATAATTACGATTTTACCAAAGAAGAATTCGACGGAGTTTTGATATCCAACGGCCCCGGCAATCCCGCAGTTTACACACAGCTTTCATCAAGGGTAGCCTCATTATTCGAAAGGAAAATTCCGATGCTCGGAATCTGCATGGGGCATCAGATTATCTCAATAGCCGCCGGCGCCAAGACTTACAAGCTTAAATACGGGCACCGTTCGCAGAACCAGCCGGTGCGGGAAGTAAGAGGAACAAAATGCTTTGTTACATCGCAGAACCACAGCTTTGCGGTTGATACGGATACTCTTCCTGAAGGATGGATTCCCTGGTTTGAGAATCTTAATGACGGAACCTGCGAGGGGCTAAAACACAGATGGCTTCCGTTCCGTACTGTCCAGTTCCATCCAGAAGCAGCTCCCGGTCCTGTTGATACACAATTTATTTTTGAAGAATTTTTGGGGGAGATTAAGTGAAAACTCACATTAAAAAAGTTCTTGTTATAGGCAGTTCGGCTTTAAAAATAGGGGAAGCCGGTGAATTTGATTATTCAGGCTCCCAGGCTATTAAAGCCCTTAAGGAAGAGGGAATTTATACCGTACTTATCAATCCCAATATTGCTACAATTCAGACTTCAGACTATCTTGCCGACCAGGTTTATCTCCTTCCAATTACTGTTGACTTTGTTGAAGAAGTGATAAAAAAAGAAAGGCCCGATGGAATTCTGCTTGGTTTCGGGGGACAAACTGCCCTTAACTGCGGAATGGAATTATACAAAAGAGAAATTCTACAGAAATACGATATTGAAGTGCTAGGCACACAGGTTGATGCAATTGTAAACACAGAGGACAGAGAAAAGTTTAAACAAAAACTTTCCGAAATAGATGTTAAGGTACCTCAGAGCAAGGCGGTCAGCAGTGTTGATGAAGCCGTACAGTTCGCTACGCAGATGGGATTTCCGGTAATTATAAGAATAGCATTCGCGCTGGGGGGACTCGGCTCGGGCATCTGCCGGAACAAAAACGAAGTTAAGAAACTTGCTACAAAGGCTCTCAGCTACTCATCACAGATTCTCGTTGAAGAATACCTTGAAGGGTGGAAGGAGATTGAATACGAAGTAGTGCGGGATAAATATGACAACTGCATTACGGTATGCAATATGGAAAATTTCGACCCGATGGGAATTCACACCGGGGAGAGCATTGTGGTTGCGCCAAGCCAGACTTTGTCCAATGCCGAATTCCACAAACTCAGGGAAATAGCAATTAAGACAATCCGCCACCTCGGCATTGTAGGGGAATGCAATATTCAATATGCTCTCGATGCCGAATCGGAAGACTACAGGGTTATTGAAGTTAACGCCCGCCTTTCGAGAAGCTCCGCTCTCGCATCAAAAGCAACAGGGTATCCGCTTGCATTCGTTGCGGCTAAAATAGCCCTCGGATACGGACTGTTTGAGCTTCCCAACTCAATAACAAAGACCACAAAGGCATTCTTTGAGCCTGCGCTTGATTATATAGTTGTTAAGATGCCAAGATGGGACTTAAAGAAATTCAGGCACGTAAAGAGACAGCTCGGCTCTTCAATGAAATCGGTGGGCGAGGTTATGTCTATTGGGCGCAAGTTCGAAGAGGCATTCCAGAAAGCCCTTCGAATGCTCGATATCGGCGTAAACGGCTTGACCGCAAGCAAAAACAAAATTGAATTTGAAGATCTCGAAGGGGCATTGCGCCAGCCCACCGAAGAGAGAATATTCGCAATAGTGCAGGCACTTCAGACCGGCTATTCGGTTGAATGGATTCACAGCCTTACACATATAAACAAATGGTTCCTCTATAAAATTGAAAACATAGTCAACATAGAAAAGAAAATTGCACTTACAACCACGCAGGATATTTCAAAAGAACTTCTTACGGAGGCTAAAAAGCACGGCTTCAGCGATGAACAGATAGCGTTCATTCTTAAATCCAACGCAGAGGAAATTTCCAATCTCAGAAAAATCTACAGCATTCGCCCTTCGGTACAGCAGATTGATACCCTTGCCGCAGAATACCCGGCGCAGACAAATTACCTCTATCTAACCTACAACTGTTTCGAAGACGAAATCAAATTCAGCTTCAAGAACAGCGTTATTATACTGGGCTCCGGACCTTACCGCATAGGCAGTTCGGTAGAATTCGACTGGTGCTGCGTTATAACGGGGAAGACACTGCGCGAACTCGGATACAAAACAGTAATGATAAACTGCAATCCCGAAACCGTAAGCACCGATTATGATGAGTTTGACGCCCTCTTCTTTGAAGAGCTGACAGCAGAAACCATAAGCGAAATTTATGAAAGAACCCATCCCCTTGGAATTATTCTTTCTATGGGGGGACAGACACCGAACAATCTTGCAATCAAATTATATAACCGCGATTTGAAAATACTCGGAACTTCGCCGATTTCAATTGATACTGCCGAGAACAGGAGCAAATTTTCTGCAATGCTAGACCAGCTGAAAATTGAACAGCCTGCCTGGCAGGAACTGAATTCAATTCAGGATGCGGTTGAATTCGCCGGCAAGGTCGGCTATCCGGTGCTTGTACGCCCCAGCTATGTCCTAAGCGGCGCAGCAATGGCTATTGCAACAGACGACAACGAACTGATCCGGTTCCTCCAGAAAGCAGTTGATATTTCTTCAGACCATCCGATTGTTATAAGTAAATTTCTTGTTAACGCTAAAGAACTTGAGTTTGACGCCGTAGCCAAAGATGGAGAGATTATATGTTCGGCAATTTCGGAACACGTGGAAAATGCAGGAGTTCATTCGGGAGACGCTACACTTGTTCTTCCCCCGCAAAGAACATATCTGGAAACAATAAGACAGATTAAGAAAATTTCGGCGGGCATTGCAAAATCGCTAAATATTAATGGCCCCTTCAATATTCAGTTTATTGCAAAGGATAACAAGGTTAAAGTAATAGAATGCAATTTAAGGGCATCCAGGAGTTTTCCGTTTGTTTCCAAGACACTTCAGAAAAATTTCATTGAAGCAGCGGCCCGTGTAATTATAGGGGAGAAGACAGATAAGACCGAGGATATAAGTTTTAATCTTAATTACGTAAGCGTAAAGGCTCCCGAGTTCTCTTTTACACGCCTTGAAGGGGCAGACCCCACTACAGGGGTTGAAATGGCCTCTACAGGGGAAGTAGCCTGTATGGGAAATGATTTTAACGAGGCATTCCTTAAGGCTCTTATTTCTGTGGGCTACCGGTTCCCTATCAGGTCCCTATTAATCTCATCCGGACCGGTGGAATCGAAGACCGAACTCCTGGAAACCACCAAATTATTCAGAAAAATGGGGGTAACAATCTATGCCACCCAGGGTACAGCTAAATTTATGAAAGCAAACGGAATGGAAGTAGAAACCCTCTATTGGCCTTTAAAAGGGGGGGAACCGAATGCCATTACCTACCTGAAAGCGGGGAAAATAGACCTGGTAATCAACCTCCCCAAGAGCTTACAGGAGGATGAGCTTACAAATGACTATATGATAAGAAGGACTGCCGTAGACTATAAAATACCCCTTATTACCAACAGGCAGATTGCCATGCGCCTGGCGGAAGCCCTTATAGATAAAGGACTTAAAGATTTGGAAATTAAGAGTTGGAAAGAGTACACAAATTGATTATTTTTCTTGAGAATTGTAATATTTTTTAGGATTTAGACCTCTTTTTCTTAACTATTCTTACAATTCTTCGATAATATAGTGAATTAAAACGGGAAGAAACATGTCTGAGACAGTTCAACAGAAACCTCGCCTTTTAATAGTTGAAGACGATTATGAAAACCAGAAATTCCTCCAGATTTTCCTAAAACGCAAATTTGAGCTAGAAATATGCGATTCTTCTGAGACTTTCTATGAAAAGCTGAACCAGAAAAAATTTGATATTATCCTTATGGATATTTCCTTAAGAGGAAAGAAAGACGGGCTCCAGCTTACCAAAGAAATTAGGGAAATGGAGGAATATAAGAATCTTCCGGTTGTAGGGCTATCGGCTCATGCTTTCCAGAGGGATAAAGATAATGCTTATAAAGCGGGAGTTGACATCTTTATTACCAAACCGGTTCAAAATGATGTCCTTATGGACACCCTCATCAAAACCCTTGAGCAGAAATCAGGAATTAAGGTAGGTTAACAAACCTGCCTTTTTTTTTGACCGGCCTTGAAAATATTTTAAAGTTTATTTCTTTTGTAACATTCAAAAGCAGAACCCCGTCTAATTGCTAAAGACAATTATCTATAAGGGAGTATTTATGTTAAAGCGCATTACTATTTTATTGCTTCTGGCTTTATTCCTGGCAGCAACCTCAATTCCGGCTCAGGAAGAAAAGGAAAACAAGAAAAATCAGGAGGATGAAGAAGAGTTTTTCTGGGACAGATGGGGCAAATCCAAATGGTTCAACTGGAAAATTCACGGCAATCCGTATATTGAATTAAGCTATGGTCTGTCGCAGACTGCCAACAAGACATTCGATTATAAATTCAACGATCTCGGACTTGCCGAAGCACGTTTCGGATACAGGGATTTATTTGAAGGGGAAGAGGAATATCTGCTCGAAATGAATGAAGGATTTCTCTTTCTATCTATGATTAAAAAAGATTTTACATCCGCATCCCTTAACAACGGAAGATGGAACGGCGAGTTTCTCCGATTCGGATTCGGAAGCACAGACGGACTTGGATATAAATTCGGCGCTGTAGGTATTCTTCCATATCATTCAAGTTCATTCGGATGGACAAGCCTCCGCAAAGCAGATTTCCAGGGAGTAAGAACCGCAGTTGTTACTCCGGATGATGAATATCTTGCTTGGGTAGGGGACAGTTTCCGTTTCGGCAGAACAGTTGAAGGGGGAGTTAAATTTGAAATTGCTTCAACCGTATCGCTTAATGCCGGGTATGAAGCTTCGGTAATTTTTCCCCGCCACCTCTTCTGGTACTGGGCCGGCAGTTCAATAATTGAAGAAGCCGGTATGGGAATTGTTTCCCACTTTACGCATAAGATTGAGCATTCATCCCCCGCAGCCGGCCCGATTGTTAATTTCATCCTTAAGAATGCCTATTCATATGCATTCTATCTGCTTAAGAAAGACAGGATGAACTGGCCTTTTGAAACAGAAGCTCCAATGACAATTGAAACATTCAAAATTGGTGTTACTTTTACTTTCTAATAATTTTATCATAATAATTACTTTAAAAGACACGCTGCGGCGTGTCTTTTTTTTATCTCCCGCCCAATTAATGCTTAAGATTTTAAGCATTTTTCTGTTTGAACAAAAAAACCTATTTATTATTTTGCATTCAGCTGATGCATTTGTATTGGACTCAATGGATTTTTAGGGAAGAGTGTTAAATAGGAAAACTCTATTTCAATTTTTATGAGCAAGCCTGGCCTGTTCATTAAGCACCATTATTCTGCCGGGGACACGGGAATTCATTTACAGATAAGCGACATAAATTTGGTTTTATTTATTAGGCAACAAATGAATGCTTCAACAAAAATGAGGGAAGCTATGCCGGGTAAATTCATCATTGAAAAAATCATTAATGGCCAGTTTATGTTTAACCTTCAGGCCGATAACGGAGAAACCATTCTTACAAGCGAGACCTATATTGATAAGGAGGGGGTCCTTGTAGGCATTAATGCGGTTAGAACAAGTGCTCCAAAGGATAATATGTATGAGAGAAGAACTTCCATCTCTACTCAGCCCTATTTCATCCTTAAATCTTCCCAGAATCAGATTATCGGCGTCAGCGAAATGTACTATACGCAGCAGGCGCGCGACAATGGTATTGAGGCGGTCAAAATTAATGCTCCTACCGCATTAATTTTCGACGATTCCAGCCGCTGATTGTTATTGTATTATGTTTGGGCTTTCATATTTCTGCGCCCTTTTTATTCCGGATTAACCGGAGGTTAATTGTTGTCTGTCTTATGGAAACACCAATTTAAGACAAAGAGGTAAAATTGCGTCATATCTTAAGAACTGTTTATCATGCCGAGGGCTTTTTTCCCGAACCTCAGTATGAAATTAAAGGGAATCTTATTTACCGCACTATTTCACATGTTGAGAATTACAACCCCAATCCCCAATATGAAATTAAAGGAACTCTAATCTACAGGACAGCGACACATGCGGACGGATATACGCCGCTGGCCCAGTTTGAGATTAGGGGGAATCTGATCTACCGCACATCAACACACACAGACGGATTTCTTCCCCTGCCTCAATTTGAAATAAGGGATTAGATATAAAATATTACATTCTAAAAAAAGCCGGACCCGCTTAATTGAAAACCCCTTTCTAATTCGGATTCCAAATTAGCCGCATTCTATATTTTTTATTATATTTTGCCAAATAACCGGCAGGTTCTATATGAACTTTAACGAGCTGTTATCTTTCGGGCTCTTATGCTTTACCTCCTTCTTTACTTTAATTAATCCTCTCGGTACAATGCCAATATTTATGACTATGACGGCCGATCTTGATATTCTCCACCGGAACCACACGGCTAAAAAGGCTTCGATGGTTTCCTTTATTACAATTATAATTTTTGCATTCTCCGGACAGATTCTGTTTAAATTTTTCGGCATATCTGTCAACAGTTTTAAGATAGTTGGAGGAGTAATATTCTTTGTTATGGGAATGGATATGCTGCAGGCGCGTCTGGGCAGAGTAAAAATTAAAGAGACTGAAATTAAATCCTATGTTAATGATATTTCAATAACTCCCCTTGCAATTCCTATGATATGCGGCCCTGGAGCTCTTACAAACGCCATCGTTCTTATGGAACAGGCTGAATCAATTGAGAAAAAAATAATTCTCATTGCTTCAGTAATGATTGTAATGTTTCTTACCTATATTATTCTGCTCGGTTCTTCAAGAATTATTAAACTGCTCGGCGAAACGGGCAATAATGTTCTTATGAGACTAATGGGACTAATAGTTATGGTAATTGCGGTTGAATTCTTTTTTTCGGGTCTAAAGCCCATACTTTTGGATATAATCAGATAAGGCCTATGAAACTAAAGATCATTTTCTTTTTTATTAAATTAAATTTGGCCAACTATTTATTTAGGGGAGAAAAATGAGAAAATTAATCTGGGACGTATCATTCAGAATAGGCATTGAACAAATTGATAAACAGCACAAGCATTTATTTGACATTTCAAATGAATTAATGGAAACCCAAAGCCTTACAAAAGATGAGCAGAAGGTAGTTAACGCGTTAAAAAATTTAAAGGAATATATTACTACTCATTTTAATGACGAAGAGTCGGCCATGCGGAAATACAACTACCCCCTTCTAAATGATCATATCTCTAAACACAGGGAAATTGTTCTTTCAATTCAGGAAACAATCAAAAAATCGGCTACTGCCCCGGTCTTGAAAAAGAACCTTGAAGAGCTTCTTCTGGCCTGGGTCAGCAACCATATTCTCAAGGAAGATATCCGTTTCTCGGAATGGAGCAGGGCTAATAAACTTCTTTAATCCCCCCCGGCCTCCAATTTAGTGCAAATATGCCCGGTTTTAGGAGAGACACTTTTAATAATCCTTTCATTTGGTCCTGTTTTTATAACATCTTTCTGGGAATAAACATTAATCTTGATTAACTAAATTTATTATTATATTTCCCATCGGCACAATTTCTAATTTTGTACAGGCTTAATGAAAATACCCGAATCGAAAATAGAGGAAATAAGACATTCTGCCGATATAGTGGATATCATTTCAGGATATGTTCCCCTTAAAAAGAGGGGTAAAAATTATATCGGTCTCTGCCCTTTTCACCAGGAAAAAACCCCTTCATTTACTGTCAGCGGGGATAAACAGATATTCCATTGTTTTGGATGCCACGCCGGCGGAAATGTCTTTTCATTCCTGATGGATTATAAAAGCATCTCATTTGTAGAAGCAGTTCAGGAAATTGCCGAACATCTGGGCATTCAGCTTACCTACGATAAGCAGGAAGAATCCCCCGAGCAGACAGAGCTCGAAAATATGTATGAGCTGAATGTCTTTGCCGCCAGATGGTTTTCCGATATTCTTCTAAAGAGCGAGCAGGGGGAAACCGCAAGAGAATATTTTAAGAAGCGGAATATAAAGCCCAACACTCAAAAGATTTTCGGCCTTGGATTTGCCCCTTTCGGATGGGATAATTTCCTCAAATATGCTCAGGAAAACAAGATTGACCTTCTAAGGGCAAAGACACTCGGGCTTCTCGATACAAGAGATGACGGGGCTTATTATGATAAATTCAGAGGACGCGTAATTTTTCCCGTCTTTTCACCTAACGGAAGAGTTATTGCTTTCGGAGGGAGAATACTTGAGAATCAGGAAAATACTGCCAAGTATCTTAACTCCCCGGAATCAATTGTTTATTCTAAAAGAAAAGTTTTATACGGATTATTTCACTCCAAAGAGGAAATAAGGAAACTTGACAAGGCCATTGTTGTTGAAGGCTATATGGATCTTATTTCCTTATACCAGAACGGAGTAAAGAATGTAGTTGCCTCATCGGGAACTGCATTTACGGAGGAACAGGTTCAGCTCCTTTCCCGTTTTACGAAAAATGTTATCCTGCTATTCGATGCCGATACTGCCGGCCAGAAAGCCTCAATGCGCAGCATAGAGCTTCTGCTTAAACAGGATTTTGATGTTAAAATAGCCTCTCTTCCCAAAGGGGAAGATCCCGATTCGTTCATTAACAATTCGGGAAAGGAAGAGTTTTATAATTTCCTTGGTAACGCCCGCAATTTTCTCGAATACCAAACCTGGCAGTTTGAAGCAGCCGGAATGTTCGAAGACCCGGCAAAGCAGACCGAAGCAATTAGAGAACTTGTTAAAAACGCCGCATTAATTTCGGATGAGCTCAAGAGAAATGTCACTATTAAGTCAATCTCACGAAAATTCAATCTGCGCGAAAAGCTGATTGAAACAGAATTAAATAAGCTCCTGCAGCAGCAAAGCGAAAAAGAGGGGCGGGCGGCACCTCAAAGAGAAGCCGTAAAAGAGAATAATGGTCGGTTTATCCTATTAAAAGAAAACCCCTTTGAGAAGAGTTTAATCAGATTATTATTGGGGGGAGACCTGAAAATTGCCGGCTTTATATTCGATAATATAGTGCCTGAAGATTTTATAAATACAAAATTCAGAGCCGCGGCATCCATAGTCTTTGAAAGCATGAAAAACGGATCGGTAAGTCCTTCCCTCATAATTGAAAAGACTGAAGATGCCGACCTGAAAAAAATGATCTTTGATTTCGCATTCAGCGGCGAATCGATAAGCAAAAAATGGGACGACCTTACAATTGAAGGGGAAATCGAGAAAGATTCCTTTAAATATGCGGTCGATTCAATTAAAAATTTCAGGATATACAGGATTGACGAACAGATAAAATTGAATAACGACCGGATTTCAAAATCCGCGGATGAAAACGAGCATATGGAATTGTTTAAACTAAACAAAGAATTACTTGAAGAAAAAAAATCGCTCTCGGGGAGAGACTGATTTTTTAACAGGAAAATAAGAATGGAAAACAACAGCCGAAATCCCGTCTCGAATCCGACAATTTACGAAATCAATACCCGCGTGTGGATTAAAAGATTTGATGCAGCCGGAAAAAATGCAACACTGGCCGATGTACCCGATAGTTACTGGGACTACCTGAAAGAAAAAGGAATTGATTATGTCTGGCTCATGGGAGTCTGGAAAACGAATGAACAGGCAGTAGGCAAATACTGCTTCGAAGAAGGACTTATTCATGATTATACAAGAGCATTAAAAGACTGGAAGGAAGAAGATATAATAGGAAGCCCTTATGCTATTGACCGGTACGAAGTGAATTACCGTCTGGGGGATGAGGATACTATAAAAGGAATACGGAATAAACTTCACTCGCGCGGAATGAAATTATTTCTCGATTTTGTTCCGAACCATTTTCACGCCGAAAGCAGTCTGATTGATATTGTTCCCGATATTTTTCTTAATGTGAATGAAGATACCTACAGCAGGGACCCGCATACATTCTATAAACCATTTGACGATGGAAGAGTGCTGGCACACGGGCGCGATCCTTTTTTCCCGGCATGGCTCGATACTGTCCAGGTAAACTATTATTCCCCCGCAGCCCGCGAATTTATGATAAGCAATCTTCATAAAATTGCTTCCCTTTGCGACGGCGTAAGATGCGATATGTCAATTCTGGTTCTAAATAATGTATTCCAGAATACCTGGGGAGGGGCTCTCGAAATAAGCGGCTTTAAAAAACCGGAGAATGAATTCTGGACTGATGCGATTACTGCGGTAAAAAAAGATTTTCCTGAATTTATTTTTCTCGCTGAAGCTTATTGGGATCTTGAGTATGCTCTGCAGCAGCTCGGCTTTGATTATACATACGATAAGAAGCTTACAGACCGGCTTGCGGTTAACCATATTCAGGGAATTCACGAATATCTTACAGGCGAAATGGACTATCAGAAAAAATGCGCGCGCTTTATTGAAAACCACGACGAGCGCCGTTCTTTCGTATTGTTCGGCAAGGAGCGTGTTAAAGCCGCCGCAGCCGTAATAAGCACTCTGCCGGGAATGCGTTTCTATTTCGACGGACAGTTTGAAGGAAAGAAAATCAAACTTCCTGTTCAACTCGGTAGAGAACCTAAAGAACCGGTTCAGCCGTGCATTAAAGACCTGTACGACCGGCTTCTATCAATTACACGCGAGGAGATTTTCAAAAACGGGGAATGGTCACTCTTACAGCCGGGGAAATCGTGGTATAACAATGAAACATATGTTAACCTGCTTGCCTGGGAATGGAGGCTCGGCAATGAACGCCGTCTTGTTGTTATAAATTATTCCGACACTTTATCTACCTGCCGTCTTAAACTCGATATGGCCGGCTACCCCGAAAATATTGTATTCCGCGATCTGATGAATGACCAGTCATACCTTAGGAGCGGCGAAGAGATTATAAGCGAAGGATTATATATTGAGCTGAAGCCCTACCAGAGCCATATTTTTGCTTACTAATTAAAAAGGGGGCCAGGCCCCCTTTTTAATATATGCACTGTAATAAATTATTTCTTTTTACTATCTCCATTAATACCGCCGAGCTGAGGGATATTAAGCCCCTTTGCAAGTTTGCCGATTACTTCCGGATCTATTTCCCCGACCACATTTATAAATGAAGCTGATTTAACTTTCGTGTTCATTGTTGTTACTACAATTCCGAGAAATTTCTCCGAGCCGGAAGTCTTTACATAAATATTCCTGGTTTCTTCATTGGATTTTGTGCGGGCAATCCGCTCCCAGTCCCTGCCGAGAAGATCTTTGTCAATTGCATTTATTTTACCTTCTACCTGCTTTGTATTCTCATCGTTAAGAGGAAAAGAATTCATTCTGACCAGCTTTAGATTTTCAAGCTGCTTAACCAGGTCGGCGCTCTGTTCCTTTGCCATTTTAGCAAGCATTTTTAATAGTCCCTGCTCAACAAGAATTTCAGAGCCTTTTTCCCCCGTATAGGCTGAAGTCCAGCTCAAATCTACATAGCCGGGATCCTTGGAATAATCCGCTTTCTGAGCAAAAATGCTAATTGAAGCAAAAAGCATTACTGCCAAAACAATTCCGGTCTTTTTCATTTTATTTCTCCTTCATTAATAATATTAGAAACTTTTAAAAGATTTTCATTTATGGGAGCGGCAACCTTTTCCTTAAGCACGTTGTCAATTATCAGGTCTCCCGCTCCATTAATTAATTCATCTATGGCTTTAAAGACAATTCTTGTATCTTCTCCGGCTTTAGATATTTCGTCGTGCGAGAATTTTAACTCAGGCTCTCTGTTGGTAATAAACATTGTTGTAACCAGAAGTCCTACAAGGAGAAAAGCAGCTGCCGAAGCCGCAAATGGCCTCCTGACAAAGACGCCGAAAATATCGGCAACAAATGTATGTTTTTCCTTCCCCCCGATGTCTGCCGCTTTCAGAATTTTGTTTACCGCTTCTTCAGGATATTCTTCTTCCCTCAGGGAATGAACCTCTCCCGCCGTTTTCCTGTATTCATTCAGCAGTTCCATTACCTCTTTATCCTTCATGGCTAGAATGCCAATATGAATTCTGTCTATAAATCCCGCATCGCCGTAAGCAACCGAAATTATTTTTTCAATTAGTTTTTCATTCATAGCTCACCGTTCCTGAGATTTCCTCTCTCTTCAATTCCTGCTGCAGTTTTTTTCTTGCTCTCAGCAGATAGACTTTAACGCTGTTCAGCGGCATATCCAGAGCCTTGCTTATTTCGGAATATTTAAGGTTCTGGATTTCGTATAGGACAAATACGCTTTTCAGATTTTCGGGGAGGCGGTGAATTGCCTCTTTAATCTTCTCGCTCATATGCTTAAGCTGATATTTAATGTATGGATCGTTTTCTTTGTTATTCCCTTCGTACGTCTCTTCAAAGAGCTCATCCACTGCAACTTCCCTTCTTATTTCCACCCCTCTTTTCCGCAGCAGATCTATGCATCTGTTATGGGTCGTTCTAATTATCCAGGTCCCCGCCGAAAGAAAGTTCACATCATCAATATTCTGCCAGATTTTAATTAATACCTCCTGAGTAACGTCATCGGCGTCCATCCGGTTTTTCAGCATATAAAGGGCATAGGTAAAAACCCTGTTTTTATACTGCTGAATAAAGTAGCGGTATTTAGTTTCCGGTATCATAATTTTCTTACAATAAGGACGAAATTAGTATGCTAAATGTTACAAAAAATTGTATTTTATCCCTATAAAAGTGTAAAAACCGGTAATAACAGCGGATTTGAATAGAAATGGGAAAATCCCCCGAGGAAATTGAATATATTTTCAGGAATTCCAATTCCCCGGACGAGCTGTTCGACGCCTTCAGAAAGGCAATTACGGGGAAAATAACGGATATTGAGCTCTATAAAATACTCCTTGCAAACCCGGTCCTTTCAGGGGAAGAGCTTAAAATGTATACGGAACACCTCTCTAAGGTATTCCGTGAGAATGCATTCGATTTTTTTATGTGGACCGGGGGCATATTTGCCAACTACACATCAGAATTTGAACGGCTTGAAGATTCAATTTCCTATTATGTAAAAGCCCTCTACAACAATCCTTCGCATTACGAACCTTACTGCCGGCTGCTGCAGCTTTATAATCACGATCTGTGCCTTCCGACAAACCGGATAATAATTGATATAATTGAAGAGAGTCTGGAGAGAATTGAGAAAAAAAGCATAGTATGCCTTGAACTCTCAAAGCTCTATTCAAAACTGGGAAATAAAATTAAGGAAGCTGAGTACCGGAAAATGGCTCAGCATTCAGCCCGCAGCGGGCATTAGAAATTATATCCGATACTGAAATAAAAATAGGGGGTTCCCGTTACAATTGTGTTTTTTGAGAGGGTATTTTTAAAGTAAAAACTTTGTCCAACCGAAAATTCCGCGGGACCGATAGGAGTATCTAAAGCCAGAGAAGCTCCGATTCCATGCCTTAAATCCTTAAACCGTATCTGTTCTTTTTCAGACCAAATAGAGCCAAGATCATAGCGGAGTTTTGCATAAGTATCAAAAAAGAGGCTGAACGGAAGCAGATATCTGTATTCAATTGAAGCAAGGAAAATCTGCCTGCCCCTGTATTCAAACTCCCTGAGTCCGAAAAATGAATTCTGCCCGCCGAGTGAAAAATTCTGGCTTAGAGGAAGAGGAGTATCCGCAGCCCCTATTATGAAACGGAGTGTAAAAGTGCTTGCCCGGGACGTGCTGTAAAGATTCTTGTAATCAAAATACAGCTTGGTGTAACCAATATCGCTTCCCAAAATCGATTGAGCCGTTTCGTAATAGGCCTTAATAAGAAATCCCTCGGTGGCAAAAGGATATTTATTTTGAGAATCGATTGACAGCCCCAGCCTGAAGCTTACAATACCGATATTATAAGTAGTTCCGGTGTAGTCTTCATTCTCTTTTATAACGTCGTTTTGATATTTAGTTTCGAGAAGTACATTGCCGAATTTGCCCACCTGAGATCCGAGTCCCACCGACACGCCGAATGCAGACTGAGTATATTCTCCGGTTTTCTTTCTGTGAAATCTGTTATATGCAGCAGTCGTATCGTCGCTGTAAACGCCTATGTTCAATCTGTCGTAAAAAGCCTTCAGCTTATATGTAAGATAGGAATCGAAAACCCGATTCGCTTTATGTTCAAGCATATACGACTGTCCTCTTAGCCCGCCGGAAAATATAAAGCCGAATTCCGCTCCGGTTCCCAGAAAATTTTCATCCCGCAAGTCAAGGGAAAGCTGGGTCATATATTCATTATCAACCCTCAGTCCTAAACGGAGAACCGTTGAAAGCTTTTCCTTTACATCAACTTTTAATTTGTAAATATTATTTTCTTTATGTGGATAAACTTCAACATCGTCAAAAATATTAGCTGCTCTCAGGTTCATTAATCCGTTTTGAATGGCGTCAAATCTTATGTTTCCATTCTCGAATATGAATTCCCTTTTAATTATATCCCCCTGGGTTTTCACATTCCCTTCAATATCAAGTTCGCTAACCTTCACCTCGTCAAACAGAACAATCAGGCTGCCGGTTTCACTGTTGAATTTTACCTCTTTAACAGAAACAAAAGGATAACCCGCTTCACGGTAGAGTGAAAGAAGATTCAACAGAGTATGAACTGTTTTTTTTGAATTGAAGGGATTATTTACGAGACCGGCAAAAACGCTTTCGGCTGCACCGGGCTTCAGCAGAGTAATACCCACAATCGAAAAGGATTTTACTACAGGATTTTCAACAGCATTTACCCGTAGAATATTTTTATTCCCCGAAGGAACAATTTCAATATTTATACTCTCCAGATTTCCCCTTCTGAAAATTTCCGCCAGTTCAAAAAGGAGTTCCCTGCTGTTAACTACCTCGTTATTCCCGATATTTTCAAAAATTTCCTTTTCGTATTCCGAAGGACTATCTCCTAACGCAAGCCCCGAAATGAAGATTGACGATGAAGAATTCTTCCTGATAAAAGCTTCCTTAATCTTAGCTCTCACAAGCTCTATATTCTGAGATGCCGCTTTGTATCCTTCGTCAATAAGCATTCTAATATTGGAAAAGTCGGTGTTTTTCAGGTATCCGATATTCGGTTCAATAACTGCATCGGCCTCTTTGAGCTGCTGCTCATTAAGAAGCTTCATTGGAATACTGACCATCTGGTCTGCAATCAGCCACGGCAGGTTTAGTTCATCTTCAGTTAGAAGGGGACTCGAAGTATTTGAGGCAATTACAAGTTCTGCCCCCCCCTCTTTAGCCGGTTTAACGGGAATGTTTGAAACCAGTCCACCGTCTACAAGAAGCAGGGAATCTTTCTGAACCGGAGGCAGAAGCAGCGAAACGCTTGAGCTTGCCCTCATAGCCTGGCTTAATGAACCTTTCTCCAGTATTACCAGTCGGCCGTTAACGAATTCGGTACAGATAGCCTTAAAATCGTAGAGCAATTCGGAGAAATTATTTTCTGCGTGAAGAGGGGCATAAAGAGTAATCAGATTAAGGAAATTGCCTACCCGCTGTCCCGTGTTAAAAGAGGGGGGAATAACAGGCTTGAAACCGTCAAGGCGGACAGCAAAAATTGCCTTTTCTTCCGTAATTTTCTGGTCAACAAACAGTTCATTCCTGTTAATCTCTTTCATTGAGAAAAAGGAATTCCAGTCGGTATTTATTACAATCGAATCGATCTGTTTAATATTATAACCGGATGCATACATTCCCCCGATAATGCTTCCCATACTCGTACCGTATATGGATTCAAACGGGATATCGTATTCTTCAAGAGCCTTTAAAACGCCAAGATGCGCAAGCCCCCTCGAGCCCCCGCCGCTTAAGGCAAGAAATATTTTAGGATATTCTTTGGGTACTTCGGAAGTCAGTCCGAATGGAAGTTTAACTCCGGAAGTCTCAAGAGAAAGTTTTACTTTCTCCTGAGCGTATAAAACCGGAATTATAAAAAGCAGTAAAGCAGCCGTTTTTTTAAAAGAGAAGAACATTTTATCTTCTTCTTAACCGAACTTATTTCTTTTTCTGAGATTTTTTCTGGATTTCAGCCTGCTTCTCGGCTGCTTCCATCATACGCGACATAAAACCCTGTTTCTTCTTCGAAGGATCTACCGGCACAAGCTGCATATCATCGTGACGGTGGGTTACATACCACTGCTGTCCAATCTGCAGAAGGTTGAATATGAAATAGTAAAGATTAAGCCCCGATGGAAGCGCGTTGAACATAATAAACATCATTACCGGCATCATATAAATCATCATCTTCTGCGACGGGTCCTTAATGGTCATCTTCTGCTGTATAAACATAGTTATGGACATAAGTAATGCAAGCCCGCTCAATGAATGATTAATAAGGGGAAGAGCGAACGGGAATGTAATTATCTTGTCAGGCGCCGAGAGGTTATTTATCCAAAGGGTAAACGGGGCAAGGCGCATATCAATAATTACGCTGAACACCGAATAGAGAGCCACAAGAATGGGCATCTGCAGAAGCATCGGCAGGCACCCTCCGGCGGGATTAATGCCGTAGGTGGAGTATAGCTTCATCTGCTCCTTCTGCGCGCGCTGCGGATCGTCTTTAAACTTTTCTTTCATTTCGTTTATCATCGGCTGCAGAAGCTGCATCTTCTTCATTGACATAAGACTCTGCTTTGAAAGAGGGTGAAGAAGTATTTTAAGAACGATGGTAAAGAGAATAATAACTATACCGTAATTCGGAATAAAGTTGTGGAGGAAGCGCAGGAACGGAATAAATACATATTCAGAGAGAGGACGGATAATGAACCCAAGCCCGAGGAAATTGCTGAATTCAAAAATCGATTCGTAATTCCGGTTGTATTTTTTGAGTCCTGAATAATCTACCGGTCCGATATATAATGAATAGCTGTTTGTGTGGAGTTTTGCCGGCTCGTAATTGGCCTTAAGCTTTACATTATAATATTCCTTTTCGCCGTATTTATCGTGCTCTTTATAGCCTGAGACAGAAAGGCTGCCGGACGGCTGTGAAATGGGATCGATAATAGCGGCAAAATATTTATTCTTAATTCCAACCCAGTAATTTGCCAGAGGGGTTGTGCCCTGCTTCGGGAATTCCGAAGAAGTTCGCTCGTTTGTCGCGTCGATTGTATATGTCTGCTCGTTGGAATAAATTTTTGTTAGAGAGTTTGCGGCTTCATCAACCGAATTAAGCTCAACAAAATTAAGCCCGTTATCCCACAGCACGGAATAGTTTTTATCTACAACATCTTCCATGTTTTCAAACTGCACATCGAAGCGGGAGAGATAGTTATCCCCTTTAAATGTATAAATTTTGCTGATGGTTTTATTGCCCGGAGCCGTAAAAGAATATTTAACCGAAATGGAATCGCTTCCCGCTACTTTATAATAAGCCTGATTTTTATCTGCGGCAAAGTTGATGGCGCCCGTATTAATAACTCTTTTATCTTTGGTGATAATTTCAACGTTAAGGTTTCCGAGCTCTTTCTGATTAATGAGCTGGATGTGAGTGTTAAAGAAATCGTCTTCTTTAAAATCGTTGTGATACCAGGTCTTGAAGTTTTTTAGGTAGAATTTTCTTATCTGTCCCCCTTTAGAGGTCAGCTCAATTCTGGCAAGGTCGGTTTCAATTGTAGTAATTTTTTCTGTATTATCGGCGCTGAGAAAGAGACTGTCCCTGAATTCCTCGTTTTTAACGGCGGGTTTAGCTTCCTGTTTATCCTGCTTCTTCTCATCAGTCTTGGCGGCCTGCTGCTCTGTCTTAGGCTTGTTATCTTTCTGCTCATCGGGAGGAGTAGAATTAAGATAAAGCCAAACCATTAAAATAACGCCGATTAAAACAAAACCGATAGTAGTATTTCTATCCATTATCACCTTCCAATTTTTTATCTACAGGGTCAAATCCTCCCTTGGAGAAAGGATTGCATCTAAGTATACGCCAGATTGCTTTAGCCCCTCCTTTGAACACCCCAAACTTCTGAAAAGATTCAATTGCGTAGTTTGAACAAGTGGGGTAGAACCTGCATGAGGGGGGAAACAAAGGCGAAATTGCCTTCTGATATATCTTAATTAAAAAAATAAATGCGTAGCGCATTTTATATTCTCTGCCCGATTAAGTTTAAAAGCTCAATAACATCCGGCAGCAGATCGTTTAAACTGATGTTCTTATAATTCTTACTATTAACCGAAAAGGGAGAAAGGGCAATAAAAAGAAATTTATTTTTTGCCTTAGCGCTATTTACTATTGATTCCTTATTCAGCCTGTATGAAACCCTGAGTAATCTTTTTACCCGGTTTCTCCAAACTGCCTTGCCAGCTTTTCTATGAACAGCAAATGCAACTTTAACATAGGGACAGGAAGCGGAATTACAATTTTTGTCGAAAAAATAGACGGCTTTTAATTTCTGGCTTGCAGAAATTACAACTTTGCCGTTTGAATAAAGTAGATCAAATTCGTTCTTACTTCTGATTCTTTCCGATCTGGAAAGACCAAATTTTTTCAATTATACTTCGTCGCTAACAGTTAATCTTTTTCTGCCTTTTGCTCTTCTGCGTGCGAGAACTTTGCGTCCGTTCTTAGAAGCCATTCTCTCTCTGAAGCCGTGTTTATTCTTTCTTTTTCTGTTGCTTGGCTGAAATGTGCGTTTCATAATTTTCCTAATTTATCTTTTTGAAAGAATCGAAAGTTACGGAAACCACCTTTAAAAAACAATTTTTTAAAGATTTTTCATTGAATTCGCTTTAAAATACGACTTTTTATTTAAAACGGAATAGGGTGGCAACTTTAAGAAACAGTCCAGCCGAGAGCTGTTTCTAAAATCACCACCCCAATTTGAAAAAGTCTTGCGGATTTTTCTTCTCTACCGCAACCTAGAGGGTGCTAATCTCTTATTATCAATTCGGGTGCCAACCCCGTTTGCCCCCTTTTATCCTTTTTTTGAATGATTTTTTTCTTAAAAATGTATCAAAACGGAGCAGAAAAACAGATTTGAGACGTTTTAATAAGACAGGAAGGGCTATTTGGTTGGGAAAAAAGCCGGTAACCGGGATAAATGTACAGGTAAAATTTACCTTTTACCTCTAATTTGGGTAAAGAATTCGATCAAATTTGAAGAATTTCGGTGGTGTGCGCTTCCCGATAAAGGCTGTTCCGCCCCCGAATTTTTGAGATTGGAGTTTCTGATTTACGAGGAGTGGTCTGCTGTTACTTTCCATTCCCCATTGATTTTTCTCCATAGAAGGGTAAAATACCCTCCCGGTGAATCCTTTTCTCTCTGAAGGTCCCATTTGCCGATCATAAATGCGGCATCGTTGGTAAGAATGGTTAACTCAATAATTTTAAATTCCAGTTTTCCCATTGCGCTTTTATCGGGGTACCCTTTCTTATAATTAAGCAGTGTTTTATCCCAGCCCCGGGTTATTCCGCTTTTACCAATAAATTTGAGGGAATCATTCTTCCAGTAACCCTCCATATACCCTTCCAGGTCTCCCCTGTTCCAGGCGTCTCTCTGTGCAAATAGGACCGATTTTATCTTCTCCTCTTCTTTATTCTGTCCGTATAGGCCGGCTGCCAGAGTTAAAAAAAGTATTGCGCTTAAAATATGTCTCATTGTATTACTCCTTTAAAAGGGGATTATTTTTTACCTTTTTTAATTTAATCAATTTGAAGATATTTTCTATGGAACAAAACGGGCTATTATAAAGTCCAATTAACATATTCTGGGAAAATTAAATTTGATTTTAAAATTGCTGCCTGGGGGCATTCTGTTAAAAGTTAATATGCGCTTATTCACCAGTTAAATAAATAGGAACTATCACTATGGGAGGAGAACTTGAAAAAAACAATTCTTTTTTTGCTGTTACTGTTTTCAGTAAGCTTTGCACAGACAAACAAACCGCCTGACGAAATTAAGGTGCCCAAAATACTCGTCAGCGGAAATTTCTATGATATGCAATACCTGAAAGAACAGATTCCGGTTGTTGACTATGTAAATGACAGAAAAGATGCCGATGTACATGTTCTTGTAACTTCGCAGTCAACAGGATCGGGGGGTTCTCTGTACACACTATTTTTCTACGGGCAGAACCAGTACGATAAAATGAACGATACCATTAAGGTGGTAACAGACCAGATCGATTCGGGGGATATGGTAAGGGGAAAGATAGCCAGAGGAATAAAAACCGGATTATTCGGATATCTTAGAAAGTCCGGGGTATCAGACCAATTAACAGTTGGTTTCATAAACAACAAATCGAAAGCCCCCGAAAAGAAAGAAGACCCGTGGGATTCCTGGGTGTTCCGCGCCAGCTTCAGCGGAAATTTCGACGGCCAGTCCTCCTCAAAATATTCAAGCATGTACGGCTCCTTCTCTGCCGGAAGAACAACAGAAGATCTCAGGCTGAGTTTCAGCTTCAGCAATTCCTATTCCGAAAACAGCTATTCGTATGATATTGAGGGGACAAATTATGAATTTAAAAACATTTCGAGAAGCCAGAACATTGGCGCAAGCGCTGTAGTGGCCCTGTCGGACCACTGGTCGCTCGGCTCCTGGGGAAGCATTTATAAATCCACTTACGGAAATATTGACTACGATTGGGGGCTTACAGCCGGAATTGAATATAATTTCTTTCCCTATTCGGAATCTACTCAGAAACAGCTTCGCTTCGTCTACAAGACCGGAATTAACTATAATAAGTACTTTGAAGAAACAATTTACTTTAAGGAAAGCGAATATCTGGCAATCCAGTCTGCTTCTTTAAGCTTAAGCCTTACACAGCCGTGGGGAAACGTGAGCCTTGGAGTCTACGCCTCTAATTACTGGCAGGATATGAATAAATACGATATTTCCTTCAGCACATATCTTTCACTTAAACTTTTCAAGGGAGTTTCACTCAACGGTTCATTGAGTTATTCAAAGATTAACAACCAGATTGCCCTTGCCAGAAGCGGCGCAAGCGTTGAAGATGTGCTCCTTAGAATAAGACAGCTTGAGACAAATTACCAGTATTATGCATCTGTCGGCATTTCCTTCTCATTCGGTTCAATTTTCAACAGCATTGTAAATCCAAGGTTCGGCGGCGGCGGAAGCGGAACGGTTATTTATTACGATTAAAAAAGAAAGCCCTCGCAAGAGGGCTTTTTTATTTGTTCTATAAAAGTTTAAACCGGACTCTTAGAATCGGTTCGTTATAATCGACCGAATAAATCTTAAATGTGCCGATCTCTTTTGTGGAATTAACATGAAGGCCGCTGCAGGGGCAGGCATCGTAATCCCCTATTCTGATAATTCTTACATTATCCCCCGAGTCTTCGGGAAGCTTAGAGATATTAACAAGCTTTGAAGCTTCATCTCTTGTAACAAATTCTTCGGTCACCTTCATATCCATAGCAATAACATCATTTACCCTTTTTTCAATTTCGGCAATTTCTTCGGAAGTAAGGTACCTGTCAAAATTGTAATCGCATTTGGATTTTTTCTTTTCTATATGCTGGCTTATAGACCTTCCCCGGTTAAACATTCTAACCATTGTCTGGTTTAATATATGCTCAGCCGAATGCATCTCGGGATGGTAATCTTTTTTGTTCTGAATAAATTCGTTCATAAGTCCAAAAATTTATTTATGTAAATATAACAATACATTAAGAGTATGACCAGTTGCGGTAATAATTTACTGTATTACCAGGCATAAGCCTCGGGAGCCTGATTGCCGGGTCCGGGCCATATTTCGTCAAGCTTTTTCAAAATATCTTCGCTAAGCTTAATATCAAGCGCCTTTACATTCTGCTCAAGCTGTTCAATTGTGCGGGGGCCGATAATAGGAGAAGTAACAACTTCATTACTAAGCACCCAGGCAAGGGCCA
>JAEXUB010000016.1 GCA_023453125.1 Bacteroidota bacterium | reverse complement strand
GACAAATACCCTATTGCTCATAATGCTTGTGGCTGCGGCATTATCGGTTGCAATGGGAGTCTTTATTGCCCGATTCATTTCGAAGCAAATCAGGCAAATAGACAGCGCTGCCCAGAAAGTGGCGCAGGGGGATATTAACGTTGTACTCGATATAAAGTCAACAGATGAAATTGGAAGTCTTGCCTCATCATTCGGAAAGATGGTTGAAAATATCCGTACTTCAATGGATGAAATAAAGAAGAAGACCGGGGAGGCAGAAGAGGCTTCATTAAAAGCACAGCAGGCTGAAGAGGCCGCAAATAAACAGAAGGAATATCTGGCTAACAGCGCCCGGCTGATGCTTGTTGAGATGGATAAATTTGCACAGGGGGATATGACCGTAAGCCTGAACATTGAAAACAGCGGGGACGATATCGGAAAACTTTTTCACGGTTTCAATGTAGCAGCCGGTAATCTGCGTGAGCTCCTTAGCAATGTAACCGAGGTTGCAAAGATGGCTGCCGGCGCAAGTTCCGAAATCTCTTCAACAACCGAGGAATTGGCCGCAGGTGCACAGGAGCAGAGCGCCCAGACTGCAGACGTAGCCGCGGCAGTTGAAGAAATGACAAAGACAATTCTGGCTACTGCATCCAATGCCAGCAATGTATCAGCTTCAACAAAGGATGTAAATGAACAGGCTCAGATTGGTGTTAAAAAAGTGGAAGAGAACAAGAAAGGCATAGCGCGCATAATTGATTCAGCCGATAAAACAGGCAGGATAATTGCTTCGCTGGCCGGAAAGACAGACCAGATTGGAGAAATAGCCCAGGTAATTGACGATATTGCAAATCAAACCAACCTTCTGGCTCTCAACGCAGCAATTGAGGCCGCCCGGGCAGGGGAACAGGGAAGAGGTTTTGCCGTTGTCGCCGATGAAGTGAGAAAGCTTGCAGAAAGGACTACTAAAGCAACTAAAGAGATTGCTGAAACTATCTCTGCTATACAGAAAGAGGCAAAAGAAGCAGATTCCTCGATGGTCGAAGCAAGAAGCGCTGTTGAAGTAGGAAGCAGGCTTACTTCTGAAGTTGAAGAGGCGCTCCGTGCCATTCTCGATAATATGAAAAACCTGACTCTTGAGATTGAGCAGGTAGCCGCTGCCAGCGAAGAACAATCAACCACTGCCGAACAGATAAGTAAAAATATCGAAATGATTAATAGCGTTACAAACGAAACTTCGAAAGGTATTACTCAGATAGCAAAATCATCCGAAGAACTGCAGAGAATTATTGAAAATTTGAATAATCAGGTCTCCTCATTTATAGTTGACCATTTCAGCAATCAAAGATTCGTTAAAGGTACAGAAAAAAGATTTCTAAACTAGGAAATGGCAGGCAGGATTTAATAATGGGCATAAAAAATCCCGGTCCGCTTAACGAACCGGGATTTTTATTAGAATTTTATCCCGATACGGAATTCAATAGTGTCCGATTTGAACTGAAATGTATCTTCAACATAAAGTTTATTAAAGTCGAATTCATATCTGACTTCGGCAAGCAATACCAGAGGCAGAATATCTTTAATTTCAAATCCGGCGCCAATAACGGCTCCCCAAATCTGTTTAGTTGCATCTTCGGCAATATGCCCCAGGTCTATATCATCGAGTTTATTGCTTATCTGATAATCGGTTTTAACACCGCCAAGAATATAAGGCGCAAAGAAGCCAACCTGATAACGGACCCTTCCAAGCAGAGACACATTTAGATAAGCCAGTTTATGTTCCAGGTCCTTAGGAACAATGATTGTGCCCGAGGTATCTCTTCCGGTATATTCCATTTTGATATTAGCTCCTTTCTGGCGGTAATTAATCTCAGCCAGAACGGATACATATTTATCGTCTGAATATTCTGCAAAGATTCCGAGATTCAGTGTTGAACGGGGAGTAGTTTCGCCTGATTTGGCAAATTTGGGTGTATATTCCCATGTCTGGTTGCTTGAAGTCAATCCGGCTTTAACGCCGTAATTCATCTGCGCCATCAATGGTATTGATATCAACAGTAAAAGAATTAAAATACTTTTTTTCATTTATTCCTCTGTATTAGTTAACAACATTTTGCATCAAAGTCTTCAATTTTCTGGCTGCACTCATCCAAATCGCAGCATACGGAACAGACCCTTTTAACAGCCTGGAAATCGATAAGTTCAATGTGAGGGGTAAGGTAGCCCAATTTAACCGGTTCTTCTCTAAGGAGGTCTGTGCTTAAATATTTTTTATTATCATCCGAAAAAACAGTCGCAATTACGGCATCTTTTCCCAATTTATTCTGAACAAGAAGTGCGCCAAGGAAATTGGCTCCGGATGAGATGCCTACTGCGAGTCCTAGCTGTGCGGCAAGTTTCTGAGCCATCAGGATGGAGTCGCCGTCGGGAACGCAGACGACCGGGTCAATTTCATTTAATTTACAGATTGCAGGAATGAATTCATCCGAGATTCCCTGGATTCTATGGTTGCCGACCTTATATCCTGTAGATAAGGTAGGGGATTCAGCCGGTTCAAGGGGATGAATTTTAATATCAGGGTTCTTTGATTTCAGGAATTTGCCTACTCCCATGATTGTGCCTCCGGTACCAACCCCGGCAATAAATGCATCCGGTATTTTTCCCTGGAAATGGAGCTGCCACCATATTTCGGGTCCGGTTGTTGTTGCGTGGGCTTCAACATTCGCCTCGTTGGCAAACTGACAAGGGAGAAAGACATTTGGATTCTGCTGTGCTAGTTCTTCTGATTTTTTAATGCTTCCTAAAAAGCCTCCTTCTTCTCTAGTGACGGGCATAATCTTGGCTCCGAGACTTTTAATAAGCTCAACTCTTTCGCGGCTCATCCAGTCCGGCATAAATATTACCACCTGATGCCCCAAAGCCCTGCCTATGGCAGAAAAAGCAATTCCTGTATTTCCGCTTGTAGCTTCGGCAATTATATCTCCCGGTTTAATCTTGCCGTTCTTATATGCTTCGTGGAGTATGTGGAGTGCCATTCTGTCTTTAATGCTGCCGGTCATATTAAGATTTTCGCTTTTGGCGTAGATAGTTCTTTCCTCGCCGTCAAATTTGAATCTGATCTTGAGAAGAGGAGTATTTCCCACTAGATATTTGATATTTTTAAAACGATCCAGAATAATTTCCTTTGAATTAATGCTGGTCAGCATGCCGGCTCCTTGATTTCTATTATTGAATTAATTAGTGCAAAAATATAATATTTGAAGGAATTTCGACACGTTTTTAACAAAAAATGTTAGAATATTATTAAAAATAACATATCGAAACGGGAGTAAAAAGGGAAAAAAGAATCACTAAAAAAGAGGCTGTAAAAACAGCCTCTTTTCCAATTAAAATCCTCTGGCGAATAATTCCCAGAAATAGTCCCCTAATTCCATCCATTTGGAAATTGTGGAATAAGCAAATTCATTTGTATAGTTCGTAACGAGCCTTACTGCCTCTTTATGGCCTGCCTCAGAAGAATCTTTGGCAAGCAGTTCCAATGCCTTCTTCTCGAGATTCGGAAGTTCTTCAAAAGCCTTAATTTCGTACTGATTTACGGCGCCGTCAATAAATTTTCTTGTAACTCCCCATTTAACCTGAGCGAGTTTATTAGCTCTTCTAAAAGCCCAGGGAGCCGCATCGAGGCGGAATTTGTGATTTCCGCAGATTTCAAAGCTTTTTGGAAGGGAAGAAGTACCCGAGAAAATAGGAATTCTAGGGCTTTGTGCAGGATTATCGAACGAAAACCATACAATTCCTCCAATTTCGTTCGGCATCCAATCGCGCAGCTGAATAACAGTTGAATATGCGCACTGGGGAACCGGAATTAATCTTTTGGCATCTACAGTCCCCGGTTTTATTCCATTTAACATAGCAATCAGGTCTCTGTTCATCCAGGGGTTGGCGGCGGGGCTTGTAATAAATTCTGCAGGTTTATCCTTATCTTCTTTTGATTTCGGTTTTTCCACCAGCAGGTTTTTCATCGGGTCGAATTCAGTTCCAATATATGTATCGCGGTAATAGCGCATAACATCCTGAACAGAAACTTTTTTATCCGGCTTGACGGTTAGAGGAAGTTCTTCCATATCCATCGTGAGGTTTAATGAGGGAGCCATGGTGCTCAGAATATAAAATTCTCTTACAGAAAAGGGTTTTTTACCGCTGTATGCTTTCCAGAATTTAAAAGTTTCTTTATCCGGATCCCAGAAACCCATATCTTCTGCCAATTCAAACACATTTTCCGAAGCCATATAATTGTCGGTATCTTTAAGGTTCAGTGTACTAATTCTCGGAATATTTGCAGATACTCCCACATGGTCATCTGGAATTCTGACTGCAGCCCATACAGCGCCAATTTTATCGGGTCCGGCACCATAGATTTCGAAATGCCATACTTCTTTCGGGTCGGCAACTGTAAGGCACTCCCCATAGTCTCCGTATCCGTATTCTTCTGCAAGTTTACCCATTAATTTAATGGCTTCGCGAGCCGTAGTACATCTTTCAAATGCAATGGCCTGAAGTTCTTCAATTAAAAAGAGACCATCTTTATTCCTTAGAGTGTCTCTTCCTCCGATTGTAGTTTCTCCCATTGCAAGCTGTTTTTCATTTATACAGGGATAAGCAACATTCATAAAAGCATAAGTTTTAGCAACTTCAGGAATTTCTCCTTTTTTAACTTTTCCTTTCATATCAAGCGGAGTTTCGGTGTGCAGATTTCCCCAATAGACCGGGCGCATATCTTCCGGTTTATTGATTCTGGCAGGAACAATATTTACCCACTGTCTGTAATTGCCGTCGCAGGCGTGAGTGGTAATTACAGATCCGTCTGTTGATGCCTTCTTGCCAACCATAATACTGGTGCAGCTTTCAAGTTTTACTTCGAGTGGATCAAGTTCCTGGGCAAAGGAATTAAGCCCAGTTAAGAGGAGAAATAAAAAGAAATATAGAATTGGAATTCGCGTAATAAACGATGAGTTTTTCTTCATATCTTATTCCCGGATTAATTTTCGATTAAAAAAATACCTGCTAAAGCTAAGCAGGTATTATGAAATTACAAAACAAAATTGGGGTAAAAAATTATTTTTGAGGGGGCATTCCCATTGCCGCCCATTCCTCTTTTGAAGGTCCCATTATTCCAGGCACTTTTAAGCCTGCCTGACGCATTAGTACTGTCAGCTGTCCCCGGTGATGGATCTGGTGACTGATTAAAATTTGAAGCGTCATTCCGTTTTTCCATTCCTGGCCATACATATTTACCGTTTTTTCCATATCGGCATCAGACCATTTAGACTCAATTTCGGAAATAAGCTTATTTGAATAATTCTCATAAGAAGAAATTAAATCTTTAACGTCATCCGGTTCGCTTTTCGACTCTTCAAAAGCTCCCAGATTTAATCCGGTTCTGTTCATCATTTCAGGAATTGAACTTGTGATATGCCAGGCAATAATTCCAATTGTCCTATCTCCCGGAGTAACGGCCTGGTTAAATGAGGCGTCAGTAAGATTTTTAAATACTTTCAGTGTAGATTCGCTGTCATTTTTCCAGTCCGAAATAAAGTCGCTCAATTTTGAATAAAGCATTTTAGCCTCTCTTTCTTATTATTTATAGATTTATTCATCCGGTTCAATATGAATGGTAACGTGAGTATTGGCTATCCGGTTCCTTATTGCCTTCTCAACCTCGTGCGAAATATTATGAGCTTCAGAAACAGACATATTATTATCTACATGAATATTAAGGTCAACAAATTTATTGGGCCCCGATTCTCTAACTTTAAGGTCGTGAAAATCTTTGACTCCCTTAATACCCGATACAATAGATTTAATCTGTTCTGTAATCTCTTTTGGAGCCCGGTCTATCAGAGCATCGAATGAACGTTTGCCGAGACGGTAAGAAACTCCCAGTACGATTACGGCAACAATTAATGCGGCTATAGGATCGGCATATTGGAAATTGAATGATACCCCAACTAAGCCGATAAGTACAACTGTAGAACTCCAAATATCTGTTGAAAAATGGAGGGCATCGGCTTCAAGGGCCTGACTGTTATATTTCCGTGCAACTTTATAGAGAGCTCTTGAGCGGGAAAAATCGACTATAATTGAAGTAATAATAACGGCAAAGCTCCAATATGTAACCTCAATTTCAATTTCCCCTGTAACAAGTCTTTTAACTGCCTCATAAATAATCCAGATACAGGTAATAAACAAAAGCAGAGTCTCAATCAAGGCTGAATAATTTTCAATTTTACCATGTCCGTAGTGATGTTCTTCATCGGCAGGCTGGTCTGCAAAACGGACAGCAAGGAAAGTTATGAAAGCTGCGACAAGATCGAGCCCGGAATGGAGTGCTTCAGAAAGAATACCCAAACTTCCTGTAAGAATACCAACAACCAGTTTGAAAGCTGTGAGAAAAACGGCGGCGATAACTGATGTAAGGGCAATCCGTTTTTTTTCGGCAACAGCTTTTTCGTTAATTTCCATTACCATTTTCTAAATTAGTATTCCAAAATTTACAATTTTTCCGCTCCCTTTAAAAATATTAAATGTTTTTTAATTTTCGGAAAAATGAAGCGCCAAAGGGGCCGAATCCATTTTTTTAGATGGTTTAAATAATGTAATTTGAAACAATAAATTAAATGTCTTTGAAAAACGGGGGAGTAATGAAACCAAAATTAGTGTTTTCTTTAATTCTGTTTCTATCTGTTTTTTCATTTGTAAATGCACAGGAATACCTGCAGAAATATTATCCTGAAACGGACCCGGCTGTAGTTAAACAACTTGAAAAATGGCAGGATATTAAATTCGGTCTCTTAATGCACTGGGGGCCATACAGCCAATGGGGAATTGTTGAGTCCTGGTCAATCTGTGCAGAGGACGAGGACTGGTGCCGCCGGAAAATTGATGATTATACAGAGTATAAAAAGCAGTATGAGGCGCTTAAAACTACATTTAATCCGGTAAAATTTGAGCCTGATAAATGGGCGAAAGCTGCCAAAGATGCCGGAATGAAGTATGTTGTATTCACAACCAAGCACCATGACGGATTCTCAATGTTCGATACCAAGGAAACCAATTACAGAATTACCGATCCCGGATGCGCTTTCAGTAACAACCCAAAGGCAGATGTAACAAAAGAAATCTTTAACTCTTTCAGGAATGAAGGATTTATGATAGGAGCCTATTTCTCAAAACCTGACTGGCATAATGAGAATTACTGGTGGCCTAATTTTGCAACACCAGACCGGAATGCCAACTATGATATAAAAAAATATCCCGAAAGATGGAATAAATATGTTCAGTTTACACATAATCAGATAATGGAACTAATGACCGGTTACGGAAGAGTTGATATTCTTTGGCTGGACGGTGGATGGGTAAAAAAATATTCCGACGATGAAATTAAGAAATATATAAACAGCCACGAATATAAATTTTCAAGAATTCAGAACCAGGATATTAATATGGCCGGGCTTGTAAAGAAGGCAAGAGAAAAACAGCCGGGGTTAATAGTAGTTGACAGAGCTGTTGAAGGGCCGCACCAGAATTATTTAACTCCCGAAAATCAGGTGCCCGGTAAACTCCTTCCGTATCCTTGGGAATCGTGTATGATTCTTGGCGGTGGATGGAGCTATGCATTCAATGCAAAGTATATGCCTTCTTCAAAGGTAGTTCACCTTCTTATTGATATTGTTTCCAAAGGAGGGAACCTTCTCTTAAATATCGGGCCGTCTCCCGAAGGGACCTGGGATGCAGGCGCCTATGAATCCTTGAAAGGTGTCGGGGAATGGATGAATGTAAACGGAGAAGCAATATATAATTCAAGGCCATTAATGCCTTACAGGGAAGGGAATATCTGTTTCACGAAAAATAAATCGGGGAATGAGCTTTTCGCAATCTACCTTGCCAATGAAAAAGAGGAATCACTGCCGAAAGAAATTTCTCTCCCAAAAGAAGCCGTTGAGTTTAAAGGCAAGGCATCTCTCCTCGGCTCAAATGAAAAGGTTAAATTAACCGAAGATGGAAACAGGGTAATAATAAAACTTACGGAAAAAGCGGTCAAGCAGACAGCAGGCAGGCCCGCCTGGGTAATAAAAATAAGCCGGTAATTTAAAATAGCCCCTCAAAAAGGGGCTATTTTATTAAGAGTTAAAATCCCTTTATTCTTTCCAGCCTTTTGAATTTTCTCAAAAATTGGGCTTGGCAGATAAATGTAATTTCTCTTTTGTATATTTGAAAAACAAATTTCGGGGAAGCACATGAAACATCGTTTTTGGAACCTGACATTGATATTTCTTATCCTGATCTCATTTTACGCAAACGTTTGCGCTCAGAAGTTCACATATGACAAAGACCAATTTTACCTTGACGGCAAACCGTTCCAGATTATAAGCGGCGAGATTCATCCGGCAAGGGTTCCGGCTGAATACTGGCGCCACAGAATTCAAATGGCTAAGGCAATGGGGTGCAATACAATTGCCGCTTACATTTTCTGGAATTACCACGAGACTGCCCCCGGCAAATTCGATTTTACCACAGGAAATAAGAACCTTTCCAAATTCCTTGATATCTGCAAGGAGGAAGGAATGCCCGTTCTATTCAGACCCGGCCCATATGTGTGCGCTGAGTGGGATTTTGGAGGTCTCCCCCCGTATCTGCTTAAAATTCCCGATATTAAAGTTAGATGTATGGACCCGCGCTATATGAAGGCGGTGGAAAAATATCTCAGTAAAATTTCAGCCGTCGTTAAACCCTACTTATTTACAAACGGCGGACCTGTTATTATGGTCCAGATTGAAAATGAATATGGCAGCTACGGCAATGACAAGAATTATCTCGAAGAATTAAGAAGATTATGGCTTAAGAATGGTATAAATGTGCCCTTTTATACTGCTGACGGCCCTACTGCATATATGCTCGAAGCCGGTAACATTGACGGATGCATTATTGGGCTGGACAGCGGCAGCAACGAGAAGGATTTTGAGCAGGCAAAGAAAAGAAATCCTAACGTGCCGGCTTTCTCCAGCGAAACTTATCCGGGCTGGCTTACACACTGGGGAGAAAAATGGGCCCGTCCCGATACTGCCGGCCTGCTGAAAGAAGTGAAGTTTTTATTGGATAATAAAAAGTCTTTTAATTTCTACGTTATTCACGGGGGAACCAACTGGGGATTCTATGCCGGCGCAAACAGCGGCGGAAAAGGATATGAACCCGATATTACAAGCTACGATTATGACGCCCCGATAAATGAACAGGGGAATGCTACGCCGAAATATATGGCATTGAGAAGCCTTATCGGCAAATACACCGGCAAGCTGACGGAAATCCCTAAACCTGTTCCTTCAATGGAAATTCCGGAAATTAAAATGGAATTATTCTCCACTGTATGGAACAATCTCCCTAAACCTGTCTTCTCGGTTCAACCTAAACCTATGGAATCGTATGATCAGTATGAGGGATTTCTTGTATACAAGACTAAATTGATTGGACATAAGAGCGGTAAACTTACAATTACCGACCTGCGCGATTATGCGACAGTCTTTCTGAATGGTAAGTATATCGGCAAACTTGACCGCAGGGAGGCAGAGAAGACAATTGACCTGCCGAAATCGGATGTTAAAGATCCGGTTCTCGAAATATTTGTCGAAGCTATGGGACACATCAATTTTGCCCAGTATATGATTGACCGGAAAGGAATTACGGAAAGAGTTACATTAAATGGAATGACTCTTATGAACTGGGAAGTTTATAATCTCCCGTTCGATTCAAAATATATTGCAAAACTGAAAAAAGAAAATGCCGACAAAGACAGAAGAGGATATTTCTTTAAAGGAGAGTTTAATCTGAACGAAACAGCCGATACTTATATTGATATGTCCCAATACAAGAAGGGAGTGCTCTATGTGAACGGTCATAATTTAGGAAGGTATTGGGAAATTGGGCCTCAACAAAGGCTATACTGCCCGGCTTCTTTCCTTAAGAAAGGAAAGAATGAAATTGTTGTTTTTGATCTTCACGAGACCGAAGCTAAACCGGTAAGCGGAAAGAAAACTATAGAATAATTATATAACGGAGAAAAAATGAGCAGACAATTAAGATTCATTATTCCAATCCTCATTCTTTTTACTGCTGCTGTTTCTTTTGCAGCAAAGGAAATTAAGGTTACTTCTCCCGACAAAAGACTCGAAGTAACTGTTAATGTTGATAAGGCAATTACATACTCAGTAATGAAGGATTCCAAAATAATACTGCTTCCTTCTGAAATATCTATGACATTACAGGATGGGCTTGTGCTTGGCAGGGATGCAAATCTTATTAAACAGAACATTAAAGCAATAAATGAAAAACTTAAACCTGTTGTGAAGCAAAAATATGCGGTGATTGAAGATAACTGCAATCTGCTTACTCTTAATTTTGATGGAAACTATTCTATTGAATTCAGGGTGTATAATGACGGAGCAGCTTACAGGTTTGTAACCTCGTTTAAGGATGATATAACGGTTTTTGAAGAGAAATCGGAACTGCAGCTTAACAACGATTATAAGCTCTTCTTTCCTGAGGAAACAAGCTTTTACTCGCACAGCGAAAGGGAATACAAATATATTCCGGTTAATTCACTTGAAAAGAAGTTCTGCTCGCTCCCTTTGATTGTTGAATTGGAAGATAACCGGAAAATAGCCGTAACAGAATCGGACCTTGAAGATTATGCCGGTATGTATATGGCAAAGGGAGAAGGGAATAATAAGCTTTCTGCCATTTTCCCCAAATACCCGAAAAAGGAAACTGTAAAGGGGGATAGAAACGTACTTGTAGATGAGAGATATGATTATATTGCCAAGACAAAGGGAAACCGCACATTTCCGTGGCGCGTTCTCGTAATTACGGAAAATGACGGGGAACTGATTGAAACCGCAATGATATATAAACTTGCCAAACCTGCAGATAAAAAGCTCGATTTCTCATGGGTTAAGCCGGGGAAAGTTGCCTGGGACTGGTGGAACGACAATAATATCTACGGAGTTGATTTCAGAGCCGGAATAAATAACGATACTTACAAATACTATATCGACTTCGCCTCGAAATATGGAATAGATTATATTATTCTTGATGAAGGGTGGTATAAACTCGGCAATCTTATGGATGTTGTTCCGGGAATAAATATTCCTGAATTAGTGGAATACGGAAAGAAAAAGAATGTAGGGGTTATTCTTTGGATGAGCTGGAAAACTCTTGACGACCAGCTTAATGCTTCACTGGATCAGTTTGCTAAATGGGGCGTAGTAGGCATTAAAGTAGATTTTATGCAGAGAGACGACCAGTGGATGGTAAACTATTATTATAAAATTGCAGCTGAAGCAGCAAAGAGAAAACTGCTTGTGGATTTCCACGGCGCATATAAGCCTACAGGATTGTACCGTACTTTCCCCAATGTTATTACAAGCGAAGGGGTAAGGGGACTTGAGCAGGCTAAATGGAGCAAGGATGCCAATCCCGAAAACGGGCTCGTAATTCCATTTGCACGTATGCTGGCCGGTCCGGTTGATTATACACCGGGTGCAATGTTCAATGCTAACCAGAAAAACTTTGCACCAATGTGGAGCCAGCCGATGAGTATGGGTACTAGATGCCATCAGCTTGCAATGTATGTTGTTTACGAGAGTCCGCTTCAGATGCTTTCCGATATCCCGACTAATTATTACCGCGAGCCGGTTAGCATGGAATTCCTGTCGCAGGTGCCTGTTGTATGGGACGATACAAAAGTACTCGATGCTAAAGTTTCGGACTATGTATTAATGGCAAGAAAAAATGGGAATAAGTGGTACATTGGCGCGATGACTGACTGGACTGCAAGGGAAATGGTAATCAATTTCTCATTCCTGGATGAAGGGGAATATAAAATTACCATTTGGCAGGATGGAATTAATGCCGACAGGAACGGAAATGACGTAAAACAGCTGAAAGGAAAGATAACAAAGAGAGACCGTCATAAAATTAAGTTGGCTCCCGGCGGCGGGTTTGTTGCTGTTCTAGAAAAAATGTAAGAAAATATTTAGGTAAGACAGAGAGCCTCCCCGACAAATACCGGGGAGGCTTTTTTTATAATTTCTTTATGTATGTGCCGAATCTAGAATCATCAAGACGTTCATTGAATACTTCAAATCCTTTAGCGGCTAATGTGTCTATAAGGGGTTTGGGTATAAAATTGGTGATGAGTAAATAGAATTCATCGTCAGCCAGCGATGCGCTCTCGGAGACAACCTTGCCGAGAGGATGCACCCCCCGGTCAATATCGAGAATGGCATCATATTCAACTGCGCATTTAAACTTGTCTATCCAGTCGGGACGATTGGAAGAGGCTTGTTTCTCCGCGGCTACTCCGCCGGTATCCTGGTTAACAGCCTTTCTTAATAATACAATCAAATCGCTGAGATTCAAGCCTCCTACCACTGCAGCCTGTCTTATAGTTGTTACTCTGGCAACGGTTTTTCTTAATACCGGATTTTTCAGTTTGCTGAATACCGGAGCCGCTTCAATAAGTTTATCCTCAAGCTCCGGATACTCGGTTATCATTTCAAGAATTTTTGTATCGGGGGTAATAATCAATTTATCCATTTTAATCCTTATTTCTACATTTTTGGTTTATTATTCGTATGAAAGGAGTCTTCTTTCCCCTTCAATAGCTCTCAATGGGGCTATATCCTGTGTTACCTCAAGCGTACCGAGATATTCTCTTTGTTCATTTCTTACTGCATAGTAGGCAATATGAACAAATTTACCTTTGAAATTTATCCAGAACTTGGCAGAATCCTGTGCGCCCGTCCTGAAATCATTAACTATTTTCTCAACAATATGAACACTTGCAGGGGGGTGGCAAAACTGAACCTTGCGCCCCAGAATTGCTTTGCTTCTTTCAAAAATTCTATCCTTGCCGTGTGAGAAGTAACGGACGTTATCATCTTTATCTACAAAAGTTAAATCAAGAGGGAGCGACGCAAATACAGCCTCAAGCTCTTCAATGGTAAATGAGCCCGTTGAAAGCTGAATCTTAGCGCTGTCGGCCGGTTTAGATGCGCTAACGGTTTCGATACTTGGTTTCCATTCCTCGGCAGGGGCATAGAGGCAGTAGCCTATTGAATCGCTCTGCTGATAAATTTCGAACCAGTTGATTTCATTAAAAGTATCCAGACACATCGGCAGTAGAATCTGTTCTTCCTTGTAAATCATTTCTTCTATCGCTTTAATTGCAGGGAGGAATGTAAGTTCTGCAATCCCGTCAAAATCCTCTTTTTCTACTTCGGTTAGTTCGCTCAGTATCTGTTGTGCAGACTTTAGAAAGCTTCTGGCTTCATCGTGTTTGCCCCACATTACCATAGGGGGGCCGGTAATCTCATATTTTTCGAGGAAAGGGAATACAAGGTTTTCTTTACGTATATAGTGTTTATCTATGTCCATTAGGGAATTAAAGCCTTCTCTGATTTTCAGGATAAGATCCTGGGGCACCTTAACTTCATTAATGAAATTAATGCTGTTTAGGCTTCCTTTTATAGAGGCAATAACCGATTGAAGGGCTATATTCTCTTTTACAAAGGTCTCAACAGGATGCCCGGCGGGCACGTCATTAACCCTTGTATTGTCAATTTTTCCTTTCAGCGCATCGGAGTGAAGGTCGCAGTATTTTAATATTTCCTGTACCGGAATTCCTTCTGCAATCAGTTCCTGCTCAGCCTGAACCACCTCACCGTAAGTGGCGGTTTCCATAAGTTCGCTCAGTTTCTTCTGGGTTTCTGCAACACTAATACCCTTATGTAAATCTAATAGTGCTTTTTTAATATTTTCTACTCTTACTCTGCTATTGTTAATTATTTCGCTCATTTTCGCCCTTTTTAGTTAATATCGGATTATTTAATCTGATATAAAAACAATTAACGGCAGCAACATAGTTCCACTTCTTTCAAAAAAAATGATAATTTGAGTAAGAAAAATGACTAATATAAATTCAGGGGGAACGGAATAGGGAATTGGCGGTTAAAAAATGGGGATATTTAATAATTAGCTCCAAGGGAATATAATAATCAAAATTAATCAAGGCAGAAGGGAAAGGAGAAGAAAATGAAAAAGCTATTTTTTGCACTTTTTATTTTTGGTGCGGTTTCGTCAAATGCGCAGATAATGAAGATTCAGCTTAAGGATGGGAATATAATTCCGGTACCAATCAAGGATATAGCTTCTATAACATACGATATGGAAAGCGTTCTTGAGGGGAAAAAAGCGGAA
>JAEXUB010000217.1 GCA_023453125.1 Bacteroidota bacterium | reverse complement strand
ATACCTCATATCGGCACAGTAATTTCAGCGCGGGTTATAGACAGGATAGGAAAGGGAATAAGGACGGCGCCCCGGGATGCACTGCTGGGAGCTAATTCCAATCCCGAGAATTCCGGCGCGGTTTTCGGATTTCACAGGAGTATGGATACATTAGGAGCGGTGGCAGGACCTTTGACCGCAATTCTTCTCCTCTATTTTTATCCCGGCAATTATACATTGATTTTCATCCTCGCGGTAATTCCTTCAATTATGGCGATTATGTTTGCGCTGCGCGTAAAAGATGCCGGAGGAATTAAAGAAGTAAAACAGAAATACTCCGTAAAGGAATTCTGGCACACGGCTCCGCGCGATTATAAGATACTCCTCACACTCTTTACACTGTTTTCACTGGCAAACAGCAGCGACGTGTTTCTTATCCTGAAATCGAGGGATATAGCAAAGACCGATACCATTGCTATTCTGGGGTACGTCTTTTATAACATTATTTATGCAGTTTCCTCTTATCCAATTGGAATACTGGCGGATAAGCTGGGGAAGAAGAAAATTTTCATTATCGGGCTCTACATATTTTCAATAGTATATTTCGGATTCGCCTTAAACGAGTCGTTCCATTTTATGTGGCTTCTCTTTACACTTTACGGCATTTATGCATCATCTACCGAAGGAGTCTCGAAGGCTTGGATTTCGGATCTGGTTGAAAATAAATACCGGGGGACGGCAATAGGGCTCTTTACGGGGCTTACAAGTCTCTCTGTAATGCTCGGTTCTGTACTTGCCGGTGTGCTTTGGGATAAATTCGGGGCACAGGTGCCTTTCCTGATTTCCTCTTTTTTAAGCGCAATTATTGCAACAATCCTCCTCTTATATTCAAAAATAAAGAGGGAACCGGTAGTTTACAGCTGATACTTTACACCGATTTTTCTTATTTTTGTAGTTAATATTTTGAAGATTATTTGATGGCTAAGAAAAAAACAGCGGTTGTTGCATTAAGCGGCGGTATGGACAGCTGCGTTACTGCGGCAATTGCCGAAAAAGAATATGATCTCGCGTTAATTCATATAAATTACGGACAGAGAACTCAAGCAAGGGAATTAAAATCATTTAATGACATTGCCGATTATTATAATGTTGAAAAGAGGCTTGTAATAGACCTTGCCCATTTTGCGCGCATTGGAGGTTCATCCCTAACAGATTTCAGTATGAAGGTTGAACACGCCAATCTTGAAAGCAGGGAAATTCCAAATTCCTATGTCCCTTTCAGGAATGCCAATATTTTATGCGCGTGCGTAAGCTGGGCAGAGGTTATTAATGCCGATGCCGTTTTCATAGGCGCAGTCTACGAAGATGCCAGCGGGTACCCCGACTGCCGCCCCGATTTCTTTGAAGCGTTTGAAAAAGTAATTGAGATCGGCACAAAGCCTGAGACTAAGATTAAAATTGAAACCCCCATTATCCGAATGTCCAAGGGGGAGATAATTAAAAAGGGAATTGAGCTTAATGCGCCGCTTCATTTAACCTGGAGCTGTTACCAGAGAGAAGATGAAGCCTGCGGCGAGTGCGACAGCTGCGCATTCCGCCTCCGGGGTTTTAAAGCAGCCGGCATTGAAGACCCTATTCCTTATAAAGTAAGACCGAATTATTAAAAGGAAATTTATGTCAGATAAAACAAGTATTCTCGAAACATTCCCCAATCCCAATCCGGAAAGGGATTATGTTGTAATACATACCGCGCCGGAGTTTACTTCCAACTGTCCGAAGACCGGCCAGCCCGACTTTGCGACTATTAAGCTTGAGTATATACCGGACCAGCTTTGCGTTGAATTGAAATCGTATAAATTCTACCTTAATTCATTCCGCAACGACGGAATTTATTTTGAAGCGGTTACTAACAGGATTCTTAACGACCTCGTTCAGGTTACCGCTCCCCGCTTTATGAAGATTACCGCGGATTTTAATGTGCGCGGCGGCATTTCTTCAATTATTATTGCCGAATACACAAAGGATAAAAAATAATTATAGATTAATTGAGTCCGGTTTGAGCCGGACTTTTTATTTGTATGAATGCGAAAGAGATAAAAGGAAAATTTTACAGGGACCGGGAAAGGATATTCAGCGATGAAGATCTGCTGAATGATTCCTATAAATTCTGTGTGGCCTACAGCATTCTTGTTGAAGAATACATACAGAAGATTGTAAAGCCGGACAAGCTCTCTTTTGCGCTGACTTCCGTAGGCGGTTTCTCGCGCCGCGAACTCTCCCCTTATTCCGATATCGACATTATGTTCATTGCCGAATCGGTTGATGAAAGCCGCGAGGCTATCCAAAAGATTGTTCAGGAGCTGTGGGACTGCGGCATTGAGGCTTCCCATACAGTTAGAGAATTCTCCGATATTGAAAGATTTTTTGAAGGGGACCTTCATTCCTTTACGCAGTTTTTCGAGACTCGTTTTCTGCTCGGCAGCGAACCTCTCTACTGGAAATGGAACAAAGAACTTTTATCCCTGATAAATACAGACGCAAAGCAGAAACTGCTGAGCCGCTATTTTGAAGACGTTAGATTGAGGCATACCCGATACGGCGAATCGGCCAAAGTTCTTGAACCAAACGTTAAATATTCGGCGGGGGGACTGCGCGACCTTCAGGTGGTTGAATGGATGTACTGCATAATGAATTCAATGCTCCTGGTCGACCAGAAAGAAATTACCCAGACGGAAAGTTTTCTCAATCACATTAAGAATAATAACTTCCTGAATCCGAAAGCGGTTGCCCGCCTTTATGAAAGCTACAAATATATTCTGAACATCAGGAACCGGCTTCACCTTCTTAGCGGAGGTAAGAACGACCGGCTCGAATTCGCTTCGCAGGAAAAACTATCCTCTGAATTGGGATTCGGAACGGATACCATACACCGGCTGATGAAGAAGTATTTTGAATGCTCAAATATCATTAAGCGTTTTGAGAATACGGTAGAAAAAAGATTTACCGAGGAATTTTCCCATCCCATTTCAGATTTCCTTGCCATTCAGCTTGATGACGATTTTTATATTAAAGGGAATGTGATTTTCTTTAACGCAAAGCAGCCTCTTACTCTCCCTATGATTCTAAGGGCATTCTACTACAGAGGACTTCACGATGCCCGCTTTGACGAAACATTCCGTTCCGTAATTATAGAAAAAATTGTAAGCCTTGAAGATTTTTCGGGACAGGAGCCGGAATCTTCCGTGTTCTTCAGGGAGATTCTCAAGCTGAATAAGAATGTAGGCAAGACCTTAATGTCTATGAACGAACTGGGAGTATTAAGCGCATTCCTCCCGGAATTCAGGGATCTTATCGGATTCTTCCAGCCGGGAGTCTATCATTGCTACACCGCCGATGAGCATACTCTAATTGCACTGAATTCAATTGAGAATCTTGATAATAAGAATTTTAACCTCTACAAGATATTTCATTCCCTAAGGAACAAAGATCTGCTCTATATGGGAATACTCTTTCACGATATAGCGAAGCCTATAAGCGTTGGTGGGCACGAAATTATCGGCGGTGAAATTGCCAGCACCGTAATGGAAAGGCTCGGCTATGACGAAAAGGAAATTGCCCTTGTCCGTTTTCTGGTACGGCATCACCTTACAATGGAACAGGTGGCATTCCGCAGAAATCTTTACGACCCGGTTACACTTAATAAATTTACGGCTCTCTTTGAGGATGTTGAAACTCTCGATTATCTCTATCTCCTCACTTACGGAGACCTGTCGGCAGTTTCCCCCCAGGTATGGACTCAGTGGAAGAATGACCTTCTGTACGACCTTTACCAGAAGACCCGTACAATGCTGATTGAAAGGATATCGGGGGAAGACCTTCTTTCGGTATCGCACGAAGAGGCTGTCTCGGATTCGGAGTTCTTCTCCGAAGAGTCAATTAAGAACCACATTGAATCAATAAATGACCTTTCATACCTGCGCCATTATTCGCAGGAGGAAATTAATCAGCACATTGAAGAGATTGAAAAGGGTTCATCCGTTTCGGTTTTCTTCAAGAGGGATGAACATTTTACCGGAATTACGGTAATAACGAGAGACAGCGAATCGCTCCTTTCGCGCCTCTGCGGAGTGCTGTCAATAAATGACCTCAACATACACGATGCCAGGATTTTTACACGCAAAGATGGTGTAGTTATCGACTTTTTCAATGTCTCCGATTTCAGGACCGGACGCGATGTTGAAGAGGGAAGGTTTGATAAAATAAAAACAGATATTGAACGCGCCGTTGCCAACGAGCTTCAGATTGTCGCCGAATTTAATAAGGTGAAGTCCAAATGGTGGCGTATTGAGAATAAATTTTTCCGCAGAAAGGGAAAAATTAAAATCGCATTTGAAAAACACGACAAGTACACAATTATAGATGTTTATTCCCCCGACAGGCTGGGGCTTTTGTACCAGATAACAAAGAAGATGAACGAGCTTGGGCTCTCCATTTACTTTGCTAAAATCGCAACTCAGGGGGATGATGTAGTGGACGCTTTCTATGTACTTGACAGGAACAGGAAAAAAGTCTCGGTAAACGAGCACGAATTAATTACCGTTGAACTGACCGAAACAATAAAAGAATTATTATAGGAGTAACAGATTGAATTTTATGAACCGTTACAATCCCATTGGGATTATTGACAGCGGGATTGGAGGGCTTACCGTAGCAAAGCAGATTATGTCCCTTATGCCGAATGAGAATGTAATTTATTTCGGCGATACCGCTCACGCGCCTTACGGCAATAAATCGAATGAGACAATTACGGAATTCGCTCTTAAGGGGGCTCAGTTTGCGGCAAAGAAAAATGTAAAGCTTCTTATTGTTTCCTGCGCAGATATTTCAGCTTCGGCTCTTGAGCTTTTAAGAAAGAAAATTGAAATGCCCGTTATAGGAGTAATTGAACCGGCTGCTAAAGCGGCGGCATCGGAAAAGAAAAACAAGAAAATAGGCATTATTGGAAGCGGGGCCGTTACAGGGAATAAATTATTTTCTGCCGAAATAAAAAAACTTAACAGTAAAATTAAGGTGTTCGAAAAGGCAGCGCCTCTTCTTGCGGAAGCTGCAGAAGAAAATTTACCCGCCAAAGTGGTTAACCTTCTTGTAAATGAATATCTGGAAGAACTTAAAGAGAAAAATATTAATGCACTCGTTTTAGGCAGCAGTCATTATCCCCTTATAGCGCCTGCAATAGCAAAATATATGGGAAAAGAGATTGCTATAATTAATCCCGCAATTTCAACGGCCTATATGGTAAATGATTATCTGCAGGGAAGAGGAATCCGCTCCCAGTCGGTGCATATCGGATTTGCGGAATTCTATTTCAGCGACATATCCGCGGGAATGGAAAAAAAGGCCGAAAGATTTTTCGGAAGCAGGATTGATAACCTGTCAAAAGCAGAGATATTATAAAAGTAATTCAAACCGGAACATGCCGGTCCTATTTTATTTAGGTGCCCGGCAATCAATTAATCCGTACAGATTTAGACTTTTAAACGTATATTTCGTATATAGTTAAATAATGTTTCATAAAGAGAAGTATAAAATTGTTAAGAAAGCTCACATCAAAAATAAAAGCCCTCTTCGG
>JAEXUB010000009.1 GCA_023453125.1 Bacteroidota bacterium | reverse complement strand
GGGAACAAGTTTATCTAATTAATAAGATTTTTTGATTGGTGGGGGGGGCAAATATCCGCATAAAAAGAACCGGGGACTAAAATATCCCCGGCCGCTTTGTGTAATTTTTAAAACTTTCTCTTAATTTTATCCAGTTCCTCAGCCATACCTTCGGCCACTTCCTTATGTCGGTAGTAAAGATTTTCGGTTTGGGAAGGATCCGATTTTATATTATAAAGCTGATATTCAGGTGAATTTCCAAGTTCAATATTAACATATTCTGCAACTGCCGGTCCGTTATAGGGGGGTATAAGGATCCAATCTCCTTTCCGGTAAATTACTTTTCCCCCCGAGGCTTCAAGTACAACATTTTCCCTTCCCGATGATGATTTCCCAAGCAGGGCGCCGGTTAATTGTTCACCGTCTCTCTTTTCTGAGTAAACATTCAGCAATTCAGAGAAGGAGGCCATTAAATCAACCTGACAGACCATTGCGCTGCTTACCCCCGGATTAATTTTCCCTTTCCAGGAGACTATAAACGGGACTCTGGTTCCCCCTTCGTAGAGACTGTATTTACCTCCTCTCATAATACCGGCCGGTTTATGCCCGCGGCTTAATTCAACTGCATTATCCTTGTAACCATCGTCAAGCACAGGGCCATTATCGCTTGTAAAAACAACAATTGTATCTTCGGCAATCTTAAGCTCTTCAATGTAGTCTAATATCTGCCCTACACACCAGTCGGCTTCTAAAATCGAATCGCCACGGGGCCCCATTCCGGAAAGCCCTTCAAATCTTTTATTTGGGGTTCTCGGTACATGAGGCTGATGTAGTGCGTAATACAAGAAAAAAGGAGTGTTCTTGTTTGATGCAATGAATTCCTTTGCTTTTTCCGAAAATCGGTCCCCCATCTCTTCATCTCGCCACATTGCATCCTTGCCCCCTCTCTGGAAACCGATTCTGGAAATACCATTCCAGATACTCATATCGTGCCCATGGCTCGGATGAAGTTTGAGAAGTTCCGGATTCTCCTTTCCGGTCGGCTCCCCTTCATAATTTTTGTTATAGTTTACAAGCAGGGGATCGTTCTCTTTTAATCCTGCTACAAATCCATTTTCGCAGTAAACAGTCGGCACCCGGTCATTTGTAGCAGCCATTACAAAGGAATAATCAAATCCGGTATCGTTGGGACCGGGAGATATTTTCTTGTTCCAGTCAATATTTCCGTTCCCCATTCCGATATGCCACTTCCCGATAACCCCGGTAGCATAACCGGCGCGTTGAAATACTTTTGGAAGTGTATCCATTGAAGTATCAATTAAAAGCGGGGCATCCCCTTTAAGCACCTGCGCTCCTTTCTTTCTCCAAGGATAGAAACCGGTTAAAAGAGAATAACGGCTTGGAGTAGAAGTTGCGGCGGCGGCATAGCCGTTTGTAAAACGGAGCCCCGACTTTGCAAGCCTGTCTATATTCTCTGTTCGCAGCCTTGCAGCGCCATAACAGCTTACGTCACCGTAGCCAAGGTCGTCTGCCATTATTATTATTACATTGGGTTTTCGGCCATTATCAGCCATAGCAATGCGTGAAGCGACTTTTTCAATACCTTCGGCAAATAAATTCCCCCCTGCTAAAATTCCCGCCCCCGCTGCAGTAAGCGACTTAATGAAATGCCTTCTCTCCATTTCTAATTCCCTTTTTTATATTTCCCTACCCTCTTTTTCATCCCCTTGTCGTCAATAATATAAAATTTTCCATTTTCAATCAGCAATGCGTGCATATATCCTTTTTTAATATTTTCCTGATGCTCTTCGTCAACTGCAATAACTTTTCCATTGAACAAATAAGAAATAGTATCCACTATGGTGTGCCCGACAATAATTCTTTGGGCATCATACTTTTTGAGAATTCTGCCGAGACTTTCTTCGTCAACAGCATCGTTAAAATATCCTCTGTACCAATAGGGACCTATTTTGCTGCTGGTAACCGCAAGATTTTCAGCCCCTTTAATCTGCTCTTTCCTGAGGCCTATATTTGCAAGTGTAATTTTATTAAGGTTCTCAATTGAAAGATTAAGAGAATCAATCGAAGAGCTAATTCCCGCATGAACAAATAATAAGTCCCCTATTTTCATTGCAATATTTTTACTCCGCAGCCATCTGCCGAGTTCGCTGTCAATTCCGTATAATGAATCGTAGCTTTTTCTAATCAGAAAGCTATTCTTAAGAATTAATTTGTCGACATATTTTGTATTATTGTTCAGGTTCATAATTTCATGGTTGCCAAGAATGAAATGAAGTTTGCCTCCATGTTTCTCGGCTTCAGATTCCAGTTTATATAAAAGCCACAGGCACTCAGTCGGTTCGGCTCCCCTGTCAAAGACATCCCCCAGCATAACAAAATGACCGTCGCCGAAAGTCCATCTGAAATTATCGTCAATAATGCCCGCCCCTTTCAGAATGCTCTTAAACCCTTTAAAGTTACCTTCAATGTCCGAAAGGACAAAAATGCGCTTTGCGGCGGGGAGGAGAGATTTCTCTGGAGAAATGCTATTTTTAAGCCTGAATGAAAAAGTATCCCCTGTTTCTTCAGAATAACAGTTTAAAATAATATTCTTTTTATTTTTAAACTTCTTCTCTGCAGCCGAATAAACCGTATCTGCCGACATGTGAATTGATTTCACAATAATTGCACCGTCTTTGTAGAAAACATAAGGCCCGTCTGCCTGAATGCTCTTCTGTGCCGAAAGAGGGGAAAATGCAACAAGTAAGAATAAGAATGCGTTTAGATATTTGAGATATGCACCGGAAAACATTATTCAATTCCTCAGATAGATTTTATAATTTCTCTCAGATAAAAAAAAAGCCATCCGTTATTCCGGATGGCTTTTAAGAATTTATTTTTCCTCTTTATACTTTTTCTCTATTTCATTCACCTTGTTCTTTTTATAATCGGAAACCCCTACAATTAATCCTGCAGTGGTAATTATTGCGCCGATTATCTGGTAGGTAGTAACCTCCTTACCGAATAAGAACATAACAAAAGGAATAATGGCGAGATATACGTTGGTATAAGGGACCCAGAAATGGGCAGCAAAGCGGGCAAGCTTAAAGAATCCGAAACTGTATACGTATCCCGAAAGTCCTGCAAGAACCACAAAGAAAATAGGCCACCAGTTTTTGGGTATAATGGAACCGTCGAATAAGGAGAAGAATCTGTGGTATCCAACCTCTTTAAATACCTCTTTAATTTTTTCCCTGCTGGTTTCATCAACTTCCTGCCTCAAGACATAATCATTATTCTGCTTTGAATAATTGGCATCCAGTACTGCTTTATGTGTGCTGTCTGCTTTTGCATAGATTTCCGTTTCATATCTTACTGCGGGAACAGAATCGGGCATATTAACGTGGAGCATATTTCCGATCATCGGTAGTAAGAAAAGCGCGCTCGAAATAAAAAGCATTTTCCAGATTTCGCGCCAGACTACCAGAGCATTCGGCGTTACGCCGGGCATTGCCGTCTGCACTGTCTTATTATTGAGAACCTGCTGGGACATTAAACAAAGATTGATAATAATTATCCATATTAAGGCTGTTGTGTCAAAAATGGATTTCGGATCCATATAACCGCCGAACAGGCGTGGAAGATGGGGAATAACGAGCCCTATTACTACCAGTATTACTCCTATCCAATGTTCTTTCCTTATTGGAGCATTAAACATAAACTTGCCGAAAAAGGGAAGAAATGCGAGGTAAATATTTACATAAGGGGCATAAATGTGGGGAGAATAATATCTCGGGAGATAGAAAAACCCGATATTCTCAATCACTCCGGTAAATGCGCAAATAACAATTGTAACCATTGAGAGTGCGCCGGGCCAGAGATATTTCATTTTCTTTCCCCTGAGCACTTCAATAATAACTGCAATAAGGGCCCAGACCAGTTTGGAAAGTTCGCGCCACCAGGTCATTACTCCGGGCGAAACGCCGACCGGCTGGTTACCTACAAATTTCTCCTGGTTTCCCATCCAGTTGAGGATATACTGTCCCCCCAGCGCTCCATTTATTATCATAAGCCAGGTTATTATTATTGCCCATTCCATATAGTACTCTTGTTTTGTTAATATCTAATTATTTATCAACATCCAATTTATTTGTTAAAGTATATTATCAATTGAAGTAAGTATGGTAATATTTCCGTAAGGTGCGCTTTGTTCTTTCAGTTTAGAATAACTCTGGTGCCCGTTCGAAAGAAGAATGCACTCGGCTCCAATTTCGTGAGCAACTTCAAGGTCATGAATAGTATCTCCTATCAGAAGAATCTTTTCTTTGCCGGTGCTGATCAGTTCTATGAGTTTCCTGCCCAAATGCAGTTTGCTCGCGGCATATATATTATCGAGCCCCATTACATATTTGAAGAATCCCCTTATGCCGTAATGATTAACCATTTCATCCAGGGTATGCTGCGAATAAGCGGAAAGAATAGACTGGCTTATTCCCAGAGAAGAAATTTTCTCCATCACATCTGTTACTCCAGAGTAGAGAGAGCATTCAAATTTTCTTCTCTCATATTCATCCATCCACTTTTTGCCTACCGATTCAAAAGACTCTTTTTCGAAATCAAATCCTATCTTTTCATAATAATCCCTTACCGGGATGGTAAAATAGTCCTTGTATTCTTCAAGTGTTATGGTTTGCATTCCGTATTTTTCCATCAGGCGGCAGATAATATCGTGGCTCAGATGCAAATCATCAAAAATCGTCCCGTTCCAATCCCAGATTACGTGATTATATTTTTCAATCATAAATGCTAATATTAGTGCAAAAAAAATCCGTATTAAACGGATACGCTATTATAATAAATATCTACCGCTAAAATAACTAATTACGGATAATTACAATAGCTTTTTCCCCCTCTCCCGGGGAATTAATAATCGGGAGAAGGCTTAAAATGGGGACTGTCAAAATTTAGCCATTGAATCCGAATTAAGTATATTTTCACAATAATTTGTGGAAGTGAATATAAAAGATTAAGTTACGCGACATTAAATTCAGAAATTAATTTAAAACCCGATATCAGATGAGTACCGGTACTAAACTTTCTCCCCGATTATCTGCCATATTGCAGGCTGTATTTGTTACTTTTTTGTGGTCTACAAGCTGGGTACTGATTAAAATAGGATTACAAAGCCATCTTCCCCCTTTAACATTCGCCGGGCTCCGGTATACACTAGCCTTTCTCTCGCTTGCCCCTTTCATTTTGACTAAAAAGGAGGAGAGAAATAACTTCCTGAAACTGACAAAGAAACAATGGATTAACCTTACACTGCTTGGCATAGTTTTTTATACGTTTACGCAGGGAACACAATTCCTAAGCCTGGCCTATCTTCCCGCTGCAATGGTAAGCATGCTTTTAAATCTGACCTCAATATTCGTGGCTATAGCCGGCATAGTCCTTTTAAAAGAGACTCCATCTCCAATACAATGGGCCGGCGTAATAATTGCAGTTGCCGGTATTTCAGTTTACTTTCTTCCAAATGCACTGCCCGAGACACAATACTGGGGAATTGCCATAGCGCTTCTATGTGTGGCTTCAAATACAGCGTCGGCTCTTTTCGGCCGGCATATTAATCATAAAAGCGGATTATCCCCTATTCTGGTAACCTTTGTAAGTATGGGAATCGGCGCGCTTCTGCTTCTTGCGGCAGGTCTTCTATTTCAGGGTGCCGGACAGGTTTCCCTTACCGACTGGGGAATAATTATCTGGTTGGCTCTTATAAATACGGCTCTTGCATTCACCCTTTGGAATAAATCTTTAAAAATACTTACAGCAGTCGAGTCTAGTATTCTCAACAGCCTGATGCTCCCCCAAATAGCAATTCTTGCTCTCATATTCCTGGGAGAAGATCTTTCAGTTAAAGAAATTATCGGTTTGGTACTGGTCAGTGCGGGGGTTTTAATAGTTCAGTTGAAAAGAAAAACCCGGGCATAACCCGGGCTTTCAAATTTTAGTGCCGTTCAACATTCCTTGTATAGGTAACTACAGTGCCTCCGGCAGTGGCTGTACACACAATTTCCACTTTCCCTGAAGATGAATTACCTTTAGCATACATATAGACACTCTGTCCGCCGGTCATAGTTACTGTCTTGCTCCAGGGCAAAGTTGGATTTGTAACACTCTTCGTAGCACCGTTTTCATCGTAATAGTCTATTTTTGAAATCTTTCCGTCACCGGTTGCCGTTGCAGTGTATACAACACTAAAAGGAATCTGGCTTGAGGGCAGAGCGGCGGCAGTTATAGTAAGATCAAAATCTCCTCCCGGATCATCAACTACTGTATCAGAGTCGCTGCATCCGGCTGCAAAAGCTATAAATAAGACTAACAACAAATATTTCATTTTTCTCATTTTACTTCCCCATATTATTGATGAATGTTTTATCAAATATAGAATAAAAATCAGTAATGCTGAGTATCCCACGTCACAAAAAATTTAAACTCCAAAAGCTCACTCAATTCCTCCGATTACTACCGTCCAGGGTCTTACAGTCCATTCTGTAATCAATCCATTCAAAACGTAAGGATCCTTCTTTGCAAAATTTTCTGCTGTTTCAGGAGTATCCCCCTTGAATACGAGTATTGCGCCGTCTGCCGGTTCTGCAAGAGCTCCTGCTATAATCATTTCTCCCCTTTTATGGGCCTCCTGTGCAAGCGCGAGATGTTCGTCACGGAATTGCTTTCTTCTTTCCAGATAGTCACTTACTGTCTTATAAAAAAGTATATAATGCATTTTACCTCCCGGATTATAATAATTTTTCCTTATTTAAAATTATCCTGCCATCAATCTCAATAACCGGATTATGCATTATTAAATCGTAATGAACAGGCGCCTTAACCGTACCTCCAAGTGTTATGCTTGTACCTATTCCTATATGGCTGGTCGATATTACTCCTTCGTCTTCAAGCATAATACCGCACATTCTGCAACAGGGATTCAGTCCGATTCCGATTTCGGCAATGTTATAAACATTCCGGTCTTTGTAGCTTTCCAAATCCTTAATCAGAATATCTGCCTGTCTTCCCCCATGAATATTAGTAATGAATCCATTCACCACATTAAGTATAACAGGCTCATCGAGTACACCAATTCCTAAATAGGGAATACTTGCATCTGCAACAATTCTTCCGTTGGCAGTGCCTTCCAGTGGAGAAACATTTGCTTCAATAGTCGGAACAGTAGAAAACTCTCCCGGCTCAACTATGCAATAAAGAGCATTTCCTTTTCTTCCGGAAATATCTACTTCCAGATCGGTGCCTCCTGTTGATGTGAGCCTGAGTTTATTACCTTTGGAAAAATAATCTGCCGCTTTAAGGCAGACAGGCTTGATAGACTTAAAATCAGCTTCAATTCCTCCAGAGACCATCATTTCCTCGGTAAAACGGGTCATAACAATAACCCTGGCTCCATTGGCAACCGCATTCTTAACGGCAAATGTATGGGTTATGGAATAGCTTACCGGAATAAAAACAACATCAGCTGTCATCATTGCACCGGCAATAACGTCAGGAGGCTCCTCCCCCGCCCTGCTTCTTGGATTCATAATAGAAATAACAGTTTCAGCGCCGTTATCATTTGAGGCCCGTGCTATTGCCTCGGCAATCGGCATCATAGTTCTTTCACTGATAATTAATACTTTTTCCCCCTGTTTTACATTAGTGCAGGTATCTACTAGGGTTCTTCCCCCTTTCAGGTAGAGCAAATCATTCATACTTTATTCTTCATTAAAATATTTTGTAAAAAATAGTTAATTCTTTTTATGCGGAGTATTTAAAATATAGGGGGACGTACCGCTGGAACTTTGAATAAGAAGTTTCCCTGTGCTGTCAATATAATATGCCAGTCTCGAAATATCTATCAGCTTAAATGTATAGGCAGAAAGTTCTGCCACCCTTTCAGCGGCCTGAGGAGAACCGTCAACCATACTGAAATAAGTATTCCACAGTGTACCATCGCTTTTCACAAACATCGGATTGAAATATGTTTCTGCACCGGCTGAAATAATAGAAGGCGTAGTAATTCCCGGAACCATATCATCGAGCAGATGCCCCCAGGCGTAAACAGAGCCGTCGCTTCTTCTGGCAATATTATAATTATCTCCGGCGTCAATTGCAGATGCAGGCGAAGCTCCTATAACTAGTGTAGGACTTGTATACTTCTCGTCGTTTTGCCTGCTAACAGTGCCCCAGTTGTAAACATTTCCGGAGGTTGTTAGGGCAAGTGCCTGACTTACTCCTGCAGAAATTGCAGCTACATTGCTAACGCCGCTTATAATCTGAGGTGCATTGCCTGCATAGATTCCATAAAGTGAACTGCCGTTATTTCCCCATCCGTAAATAAAGCCGCTTTGAGTAAGAGCTAAAAAGAAAATTGTTGATCCGTCCCCCCCTGCGGCTATATCTGTAATAACTGAACCGTTGAAATAAGATGCCTGTGTAAACGCAAGAGCAGAATCCGGTTTACCTGTTGTAAAATTCATATTAATTGTGAATAAATTCCCGTTTTTGTCCAGTGCAAGCCCTTCATAGTGCCCTGAATTATTATTTGCGGGGGCTGCGGCTATTTTTCTAATATCTTTCAACCCAGGAACTCTCTCATGAACAATTGAGGAACCATAGGCACTATTCATTAGAAATGCTGAATATACAGTACCGGCATCCGTTATCATAAGAGCATAATTGCCGTTTGATTTAATATCTGTCACCGAACTCGCAATTTCAGTATTGTTGTTATTATTTGGGTTATCAGGAGTATTATCAGGTTCGGTGGATTTTGTACATGCCGCCATTATAAAAGCAAAAAGAAACGCCGCAGCATAAAGCATAAAGGAACTGTTTTTCATTTTCATTTTTCAGCCGGTTTTTATTTTAAATTTAATCATTTATAATTTCGTTATAATCTACATTTACTTTAATTGTTTTGCAATATGCCTTTTCACTAATTCCAGAACGATTATTATATTTGTGCTTAAAACAAAAGGAGTGAAAAATGGGAGATAAAAAGGAACTATTAACCGCCGGCACTATTGCAAAGAATTTATCTGCTTCTCCGGCTGCTGTTAAGAAGGCAATAACCGATCTTAAAATTGCTCCAGCCGCTAAAAAAGGAGCCTGTACCTATTATTCAGCAGACGTATTGCCCAAAATAAAAGCCGCTCTTAAATAACTTTACAGCCGGCAATGCCGGCTTTCTGTTTCTTCAATAATGCCGTTTATCACCCCCTTAAACCGTTTATGTAAATAAGGCCTCTATACCTGAACATTCATCCGGGTTAAGAGTCTAATTTGCTGATTTTGGTTATTTAATAAAGAAAGCAAACATAAACGAAAAAAGGGGAATTTCATGAAACGCGCATTTTCATTTTTACTTTTCGCATTATTAACTTTTCAGTTTGTCCTGGCGCAAAAACCTGCTCAGGAAGATATCTTAAAAAAACTTGGTGAAATTAAGTCTGAAGCCTCTGTAAATCCACAGACAATAAATTATGTATCGCAGATGGCTGATGAAATCGGACCGAGGATTACCTGGTCTCCCGGATTTGATAAATCAATACAATGGGGAGTAAAAAAGCTTGAAGAAATCGGAATAAGCAATTCCCACTTTGAGGAGTGGGAGCCGAAAGGTAAATCCTGGGAAATAAAAAAGAATGTTGTAAATCAGCTCACTCCCTATTTCCAAAACTTAATTGCATATCCCCGCCATTTCAGTCCCGGCGTTAAAGGCACTGTTAAAGGAAAAGCTGTATATGTTGAAATAAGAAATGAAGCAGACTTTGAGAAATATAAAGGGAAATTGAATGGTGCAGTTGCATTCACTTCAATTCTTCCAAACTACCGGATAAACTATAATCCTTTGGTAATCAGATACGCCGATGCCGATATGAAAAAATTTGAATCGGCTCAAATGCCTAACGAAGAGGAGAAGAGAAAGGCAAAAGAAGCAGAAGAAAAGAATACTAAGGCAACAATGGATTATTTCCACGCTCTAAATAAGATGGTTGATTTCTGCATTAAGGAAGGGGCCGTTGCAATAGTTGAACATGGAGCCCGCCCCTACGGAAGCATCAATTCATTGAGCGCCCTACTTCCGAAACCGGTAAAAAATGTGGATGAATTTTTCTATGCCGCTGCCGATCCGAACGAAAAGACTCTGCCGCAGATTACTCTCTCGCTTGAGCAGTATACTTCTATAGTCAGAACAGTTAAAAACGGAATCGATGTAAACATTGAAATCACTCTTGATATTCAAGAGGGAAAATTAAATACCGGTAAAAATGTTATTGCGGAAATCCCGGGTACCGACCTAAAAAACGAAATTGTAATGATAGGCGGGCACATCGATACACAGGGCCCAAGCATCGGGGCCGCCGATAATGCGGTTGGCGCAGCTGTCTGTATGGAAGCTATGCGCTTATTGAAGAAAACCGGAGTTCAGCCAAGAAGGACTATTAGAATTGCATTGTGGGGAGGAGAAGAAGAAGGCTACCTGGGTTCAAAAGCCTACGTAAATAAACATTTTGCTTCTCCGGACCCGAAAGAAAAATGTTATATGTATTTCAATACAGACAATGGAGCAGGCAAGTTCCGCGGCATCTATATGGAAGAAAGGGAAGAACTTGTGCCTACTATGAAAAAATGGTTCGAGATGATTAATATGAATCTGGTAACTGCAATTACAAAAACTTCGAATACTGACCACGTGCCTTTTAACGAGAAAGGTATTCCCGGATTTCAGTTCATCCAGGATCCGCTCGATTATTTCAGAACTTATCATACCAATATGGACAGGATTGAAAGAATTCCGGCAGACGACGTAAGGGATAATGCCATAATAATGGCTTCCCTTGCATACCTTGCGGCAATGGAATAAAATTCCATCCACCCCATAGTCCAGTTAACGCAGAGAGCCGGGCAGGTCATTCCCGGCTCTCTTATTTTATCTGCTTATCATTTACCTGCCGATTATCCCGAAAAAATGTATTATTACAGAAATTGATTTGGATTTTATGGACAATTATGACGTAATTATTGCAGGCGCGGGCGCTTCGGGACTAATGTGCGCCATTGAGGCGGCTAAAAGAGGCCGTTCAGTATTAATAATTGAACATGCCGAAAAGGCAGGGAAGAAAATATTAATTTCGGGGGGAGGCAGATGTAATTTTACCAATCTTTCTGTTACACCCGAAAATTTCGTTTCTGCAAACAGTCATTTTTGCAGATCGGCTCTGAGCCGCTTTACACAGAATGATTTTATTGAGCTGGTAAAAAAACATGGTATTGAATATTACGAAAAGACTCTCGGGCAGCTTTTCTGTGTGCACCGCTCTTCCGAAATATTAAATATGCTCCTGAAAGAATGCAAAGAGGCGGGAGTAAGGATATTGTTTAATACATCAATAAAAAACATCAGCAGGCAGGAGAGATTTCATATTGCGGCCGACGGAAATAATTATCTGGCCGAATCAGTCGTAATAGCTACGGGAGGTCTTTCAATTCCCCAAATGGGAGCATCAGCTTTCGGATACGATGTTGCCCGGCAGTTCGGCCTAAAAATTATTGAATGCTATCCCTCCCTTACCGGTTTGGTATTAAATGAAAGGGATAAAGAAAAGATAAAAGGACTAGCGGGGGTATCGGCAGAGGCAATAGTAAAATGCCGCGATAAAAGCTTTAAAGAGAATATTCTTTTTACACATAAAGGATTGAGCGGCCCGGCAATTCTTCAAATATCAAATTACTGGGACGTGGGAGAAAAAATAATTGTGGATTTTCTCCCCTCAGATAATATAGGTAATATATTAGAGAACTGGAGATTGGAGAGTCCTAAAGCAGAAATTAAAAACCTGCTCGGCAGACACATCCCCAAAAAACTTTCCTCATTCCTGCTTCCGGCTCAGTCGGCAGAAAAGACTCCTTTATCCCTCAGCAAAAAAGAGATTAATGAAATAAGTAAGAGAATACACAACTATGAATTTATTCCATCTGCACGGGAAGGGTATGAGAAAGCAGAAGTTACTAGAGGAGGAATAGATACAAACGAACTCTCTTCAAAGACTTTTGAATGCAATAAGGTTAAAGGGCTCTATTTTATTGGAGAAGTCATAGATGTAACAGGCTGGCTTGGAGGATACAATTTTCAATGGGCATGGAGCAGCGGTTATTGCACAGGACAATATGTGTGATTAAGAGAGGCAAAAGCCTCCCTTAAAATCCTAAGCGGCTTTTTCAGAATCACTGCCGGAATTCTCAACTTTACTTCTGTAGATATTTATAAGCTTTTTGGTAAACTGGGCAGTATCAAAATTGTCCAATACTCTTTTTCTTGCTTCCTTTCCTAATTTTTCCCTTTTAACCGGGTCAGCTATCAGGTTTTCAACCTTTGTTGACAATTCATTCCTGTTGCCGGCTGAGAAAAGGTAAGAAGTAACTCCCTCAACGGCAATATCAAGAACTCCGTCGGAATTAGAGCATACAGTCGGAAGTTCCATGCTCATTGCCTCAACAAGAGCAAGCCCGAAAGCTTCGGCATGCGAAGGAAAAAGATAAATATCAAATGCCGCCAGTATATCAGGAATATCGCTTCTGTAGCCGGTAAAAATAACTTTATCCCGAATACCGTAATTATATGCCATAGCTCTTATGCTTTCCGCATATTCATCTTCTCCCCTGCTCGCCTCCCCTACAATCATAAAGCGGAGATTATTATGCCTCATAACAAGCTGTTTTGCAGCTTGAAGAAATTCCTCATGCCCTTTTCCGGGGCTGAATCTGCCGGTCATTCCTATAACAATCTCATCATCCTGAATATTGAATTCCCTGCGCACCTTACAACGGTCAGTTTTAACCGGATTGAATCTGTCTGCGTCAATTGCATCGTGCAGAAGTGCAATTCTGTCTTTGCTTAATGGAGTAGTATCCAAAAGATTATTTTTAATTACTTCGCTGATTGCCAGGGCGAGATCTACCCTTTTATAGAGAATTTTATGAAGAATATCTTTTTTTACTACATTAGAGCCGACGTGCTTTGTAAGAAGGAGCGGAGTTTTTTTCTGTGATGTCAGCAGGGCCGGCACTATAAACCAAAGGTCCTTCGAAGCCTCTGCATGAATAACGTCATAATTTTTCTCATTAAATATTTTTTTGAGTTTCCTGATGCTCTTAAGAAGCATATATTTAATTGGAATAGTATGAACCGTAAACCCTGCTTTTTCGGCTTCGGTTTTAAGTCTTGAATTATCGGCGCAAAGCAGTTCTACCTTATGCCCCGATTCCTTTAATAAATGGGATGTATGCAGAGTGTACATCTCCATTCCACCCCAGCTGTAGGACAAACATGTTTGTAGTATTTTCATTTCTTTCTCCTGATAATTGCTGCCAGTAAAAGAAGACCGCTCCTTTGAACCTTGAAATCGTTATCGCCAAATAAGACAGTGCTATTCCTTTTATCGGAATATTTTTTCCTTTATTTATTAGTCGCTGCAAAGAGGGAGAAGGTTTAATATTTTAACAAAAATTAATGTGCAAACTTTGATGAATGATTTCTAAATCATTTCAATTAAAACCTTCAGCCATTCAGACAAGTATTATTTCAATTCATTTTATTTTCAGAAATTAAAAATCTTGAATCCTACAAATAAAGTACGCGGCCTTGTAGGACCATATATATAACCCGAATCTCTCATAATACCCGAGTCGAAATCGGATTGATATGAATTGAAAATATTCTGCATTCCAGCGTTCAGCTGAAGCGACAGTAATCCCGACATTTTAATTATATAGGATGCCTTAAAATTCAGTTCAAAGAATTCACTGCTTTCCTCCATTTTATCCCTGGCAATAAATCCTGCATAATGTGGAACGAGCATTGAACCTGTATAAATACCGGAGAAATTAAGGGAGAAATCGCTTGTGATATTGTAATTCAAAGTGAAATATCCGTAATTATCGGGAGTTCTCGGCATACGCTTAATAAACTCCACCGAAGGATCATCGGACCATTTGCGCGGAGACCGGTAAAGGCTTTTCTGAATCGTAAAACCCATTTGAAGATTAATATCGCTAACAGGGACGACTTTAATTTCCATATTAAGGCCATAAACTTCGGCACCATCACCGTTTTTTCTTTCAATTATCTTGTCGCCGTTGCTATTTAAGCCTATTTCCTCAAGTATAAACACATCATCAAGCTTAGTGTAAAAAGCTTCAAGAAGAATATTAGACTGAAAAGTACCGAAAGAAGGATAAAGATCGATTGAGGCGCTGAATGAATTTGAATTTTCCGGCTTAAGGCCTTCAGCAAGTTTAATAAACATTGCTTCACCTCCGACTGATGCAACGTGGAGGTCTTCATCAAATGCCTGCGGGGCCCGGTAGCCGGCGGCATAGGTGATTCTTGTTTGAAATTCCTCAGTGAATTCAAAAAGAAAAGTAGTACGGGGAGAGAATATCAGTCCGTTTACCAGATTATGCCTGTCCAGGCGGGCACCAATAAGATACTTCATATGTTCCCATTTCCATTCGCTTTGAAAATAGGCGCCTGCTATTCGCACATCCTGATTAATTTCTCTTTTGTAACCGGGCATATTGTCATTAAGGGAATTAAACTGGTATTCAAGTCCGCCGGTAATCTGTGCCGGTGCAAACAATAGATTTCCAAGACTTAGAGAGTACTGAATTCCGGATGCGGATGTAAGATCGGTTGTAGCTCCGTATGCATTCAAATCCTTCCCGGTGCCGTAATAGCTCTTGCGGTCAATATGCTGAAGCGAGAAATACGCGTTGAAAAAGGACTCTTCTGTTATGTGAGAATAATCAATACTGCCGCTGTTAATTGAATGCTCAACCTGTTCGGCAATATCGCTTTCATGGGGCTGAAGATTGAGTTTATTCCCGCCTCTCCTGAATTCATTTAAAGTATGGAACTCGAGATTTATCTTATCGTGTCCCGAAGCCTTGTAGAATGATTTGAAACCCATTGAGTAATTATTAATCTTACCGGCTTCGGAGAATCCATCCCCGTTTGCATCGTAATTAAGTTTACTCCTTAATGCCCCGAAAAATACAATACCCGAATTAAGGTCATCATTAATCAGCGATATATTTACAGCCGTTGTCCTGTCGGGAATTTTTAAATCCGTAAAAGAAAGATTGCTTGAAAGCTGAAATGAATTATTCAGCGGAATTTTGGTAAGGACATTTATTGTACCTCCAATTGCATTGGCGCCGTAAAGTGCCGATCCCCCTCCTCTTACAATTTCAATTCTGTCAATCATATTGGCAGGAATCTGCTCAATACCGTAAACACTATTCAAGGAACTGAAGATAGGACGGCTGTCAATTAAAATCTGCGAATAGGGCCCTTCGAGTCCATTTATCCTTACCTGTTGAAAACCGCAGTTCTGGCAGTTCGTTTCAAGCCTCAATCCAGGCTGATATGAAAATCCGTCAGCAAGATTTATGGAATTTACCGCCTCGAGGGTTTTTGCTCCTATAACATTAACTACAAGGGGCGCATTTTTACGGCTTACTTCATCTCTGTTGGCACTTACAACAACAGTTTCCATCTGAACATTATCCTGTTCGAGGTCAAAATTCAATTCGGTTGTTTTTCCAGCAGGAGCAAAAATTTCAATTTCACTGTTCTTATAACCCACATAAGAGGCTCGGACTTTATACTTCCCCTCTTTAAGCCCCATAATCATAAAATGGCCGGTCTTATCGGTCATTGTACCAATTGCAGTTCCCGCAATAGTAATAGTAGCACCGGCAAGGTGCTCCCCCTGCGAAACTACATGTCCTGATATAAGGGCATCGCTTTTTTGCGCAGCCGCCGGAAGGGAAGAAATAAATAATATTATAAAGGCCAGAAAGACTTTTCTCATAGTTTTCTCCATTAAAAGAAAATAATAAAGTGATTGATTTCAGGTTTTAGATTGAGAAAAGAGGGGGCGGGGCTCTGCCGGATAGACTAGACTCTTCTGCAATAACAATCCTTTGGAGAACATCATTTTGTTTAAGGAATATGACCGAATGATAAATTGAAACTGCCGGCTGGCAATAAGTAACCGCGGAAGTGAACAGGCTGTACATATCCTGAACAATAATAAACTCCGCTTCCGAGTGCCGGTGCACTGGATGCCGGCTTTCGCTGTTGCTGTCGGGCATAAAATGCAAATGAACAAAGAGGGAGTTGTTGAGTACAAGAAAAGAAACAAAGAAAAGGGGAATAATCCATAATTTATTTCTTGATCTTTTGCTCATGATTCCGTTTTATCTTTTATTGTCTAACACGGAAACAATAAAATAAGTTCTAAAACGGATGGTTTATTGAAGTGTAAATCCATTTGTCCGAAGATATTACAAATTTTGAAGTTTACTTTAATACCCGGCTTAATCTTCAGGTTTCATTGTTTTTAGAGAAAGCAAATGGACTGTAACCCCTGCAGCTACGGCTCCCAGCAATATCCGGATAAACAGGTTGTCTACCAGCAGAATTGATATTACAATTGAAAACCAAAGAAAGGAAATGGCCATAACCTTTGTCTTCTTGGAAACAGCATGGTATTGGAAATAATTATAAAGATATTTGCCGAATACTTTATGGTTCATCAGCCAGTTATAAAGTCTTTCGGAGCTCCTTACAAAACAGTAAGCAGACAGAAGCAGGAATGGGGTTGTAGGGAGTATAGGGGTAACTATACCTATAACACCCAGGCCGAGCGAAATTAACCCGGCCGTTATTAATAAATACTTTTTTAATATTTTTAACAGACTAATAGAACAGCTCCCGTATAAGAATTATCATTTTTTGTACTTCAGCTCCTGCTCATTTATTTTGTATTCCCACAGCTTTTCCCCTTTTACATTATAAACCGTGCATAGAAGAGAACGGTTCTTTCTTGCCCCGTCAACAGTAAAAATTGCATAATTATGTTCATCGGTAACGGTACCGGGTACTCTCAGCACATTTTCTTCATCCTTGCCCGCGGCAACACCTGCGGTTAAGGACGAAATTGTAAACTCATATATCGGATAATCTTCATTACGGTCAAGTTTTGTTAATTCGGAATGGTGCCTGTCTCCGGTAATGAATATCACCCCTTCAATTTTTTCTTTTTTAATTAAAGAAAGGATTTTCTCTTTTTCTTCAGGAAAGATTGAGTAAGTTTCAAGATAGCTTTTCCGAACAGGGTTAAGAAGCTGTCCCCCCATAACTACCACTTTAAATGGAGCCTTGCTCGTAACAAGGTTATCAATAAGCCACTGAATTTGCTCTTCACCTAAAACAGTTCTTCCATCGTCAGTTTTACGGGCATTCGGTGTCCGGTAAAAGCGGTTGTCGAGAAGAAAGAAATCGGTATCCCCCCACTGAAAGAATGATGTAATCCCCGGTTTTCCGTTTATGCCGAATGAGGGATTTGGGATAAATAGTTTAAAGGCTTCAAGAGTTTTGTACTTATTCCAGAATCCCCTGTCGCTGTCGTTTGGCCCGAAATCATGGTCGTCCCAGATTGAATAATGATGAACCGAACCAAGCAGCGGCTGAAGTTCGGGTAGAGCCCTGGTATGAGTAATTCTGCTAAGCATACCGCTCCAGGAATCCCAATCCGCTTCTCTGTAATACCAGTTATCCCCGAGCCAGATCATAAAATCGGGATGCTTCTCATATATGCTTTTAACAATCTCATAATCGCTTCCGTATCCTTTTCCTGCCCGGTCATATTCCGGTTCATTAACGTAAAAACAGCTTCCTGCAGCAAATGTAAATTTGGGAGGGTCGGTACGGTACTGCCAAAGCTTTTGCGTCTGGAATTTCAATTCATGGGGAAGTGAAACTTTCCTTCCATTAATAAGGAGAGAATAATTATAACTCTGCCCGGGCTCTAGATTTTCTGCTGTCAGTTTTGCCGTATTCCCCTCTTCTTTTTTTGTATTCACCTCGTTAGTGTAATATACTTTTTTGGGCTCTTTTATATTCCAAAACGCAATTTTTACCTTTGCCGGTTGTTTTGTCTGCACCCAAAGTCCGGCCTCTCTCATTGCTGAATAGCCAACCATCGGGCCCGACTGGAGAATTTCCTGCGCCTGAGACTGTATCTGGGGCAAAAATATTACGATTAAATAGATGGCAACCGCTATTTTCTTCATTTTCTTCTCCTGTCCGGTTATTGGGTTTCCGGCTTTTATATTTTAAATATAAATCATTTTTCATTTAATTTTGGCCAAAATTGTACGATAATTACTAAAATATAATATTTTAATCTTACAATAATGTGCTTACCTCATATTAACATATTGTTGTAGAAAATAATTCAAAAGCCGAGGCAGAAAGGGAATGAGAACCGGAAGCGAAAAAATCGATATGGATAAATTCTTTAATCTGGCACAAGACCTTCTTTGCATTGCAAATCTTGAAGGTTATTTCGTAAAGCTGAATCTTGAATGGGAAAGGACTCTTGGTTATAAAATCAGCGAGCTGGAAGGAGTTAAATTTCTTGATTTTGTGCATCCTGATGATATTAACGAAACGTTGAATACAATTCAAGACCTTAGCATTGGCAAAACCATATCGAATTTCACTAACCGTTACAAATGCAAAGACGGCTCATATAAATGGATTGAATGGCGCTCTATTGCAAGCGGAGATTATGTTTATGCCGCAGCCCGCGATATTTCCAAGCATAAAGAGCTGGAAAACGGACTGAGAGATTCCAAGAAAATGCTTCAGACTGTAATTGACCATATACCTTTTGGAATTTTCTGGAAAGACCTCGAACTAAAATATGCCGGGTGCAATCAGGCCTTTGCCGATGATGCCGGCGTAAAAAATACTGACTTTATGCTTGGTAATACCGACTACTCTTCTCCATGGAAGGACCTGGCAGATTATTACAGGGACGAGGACCTGAAAGTAATAGAAAACAACCAATCGTTCCGGAATATTGAAGAAAAATTTGATTTTCCGGAGGGAAGCAGATGGGTACGAAGGGATAAACTCCCCATAACAGACGAGGATAATAATGTAATTGGAATACTGGGAACTTACGAAGATATAACGGAACTGAAGGCGCGTCAGCTGGCATTAAAAGAAAGCGAGGAAAAATACCGCTCCCTCTTTTATAACCAGCATCTCGTTACTCTCATTCTAAATCCGGAGACAGGTGAGATTGTAGATGCCAATCCGGCCGCGTGCAGCTATTACGGCTGGGATCTCCAGAATATCACTAAAATGCACATTTCCGAAATCAATACTCTTACTCCTGACGAAATAAAGTTTGAAATGATGCGGGCAAGGGAAAATGAAAGGAATTATTTCAGCTTCAGGCACCGGCTTTCAAGCGGAGAAATAAGAGAGGTGGAAGTATTCAGCGGCCCGATAATCATAAACAATAGGAATCTACTATATTCAGTAGTTCACGACGTAACTGAACGGAAGAGAATTGAAACGGCACTCAAGAAGAGTGAAGCCAAATTCCGTAATCTTGTTGACAACTCAATGGTCGGTGTATTTCAGACAAAACTGGATGGTACGATTATTTATGCCAATGATACTTTAAGAGAGACTCTTGAGTATGAAATTTATAACGACGCAAATGGTTTTGAGGCCGGAATTGTATACAAAAATCCAGCTCAGCGAATGATATTTGTGAACCGCCTGCTGGCAGAGGGAAAAGTTACGGGGATGGAGATTGAAATGATTACCCGCACCGGACGCTCTGTGTGTGCTCTGATAAGCGCTTCTCTTTCGGGAGATGTCATAGACGGCACACTGGTGGATATTACTAAATTGAAAGAGGCGGTTAGTGAAATTGAATTGAAAAATGATCAGCTTCAGAAGCTTAATACCGAAAAAGATAAACTATTTTCCATAATTGCCCACGACCTT
>JAEXUB010000212.1 GCA_023453125.1 Bacteroidota bacterium | reverse complement strand
GAATTACTTCAAAAAAGTCTCCGGTGGAAAGCTTAATATTAAGTATAATACCATTCCCAATGTTGTAACAGTCTCAAAATTTATGAGGGATTACAGCCCTCCTTATAAATCAAAAGACTTCACTCTGCTGGGAAACCTTAGCAAAGAAGCCTGGTCAATGGCTGCGGAACAGAACCCGGGGGTAAAGTTCGGCGATTATGATCTATTCATTATTTTCCATGCAGGGGTTAGCAACAGCCTTTCAACGGGAAGCTATGAAATAAACCGTAATCTTCCTGCTTTATATCTCGGCGAAAAGACCTTTAAAAATATTTACGGCAATAATTTCGGCGGTTTGGTAAATACATCAGTCGGTCCGGTTATTAAAAATACAATCATTATGCCTGAAACCGAATCACGGGAAATAACCGCCATAGACGAATCAGTAATGCTTCTCCAGATTTCAATTAATGGAGAACTTGTTTCAAATATCGGCAGTTTTCTAGGACTTCCTGATTTATATAACACTGAGACTGGTATAAGTGCAATCGGCCGTTTTGGATTAATGGATGGGCAGGCAATGGTTGCCAATCAGGGCATTTTTCCTCCCGAGCCATCGGCATGGGAAAAAGTTTATATGGGATGGGTTAACCCGGCCGTAACTGCTTTAAAAGGATATAAGGCATCAATAAAAGCCAATTCTGCTTCCTTGCAGGGTGATACATCAATTATTAAGATTCCGATTAATGATTATGAATATTACCTTATAGAGAACAGGCAGCAGGATGCATTAAATGACGGAATAAAAATTACTTACCGAAAAGGGAATCAGGTATACACAGATATTCAGTATCCCGATACTTCCGGAGTATTTTTCTTTCTAGAGAAAAATTATAAAGGGGGGAATGTAATAGATGTTGACGAATTTGACGCTTCGGTGCCGGGAAACGGAATTATTATCTGGCGTATTGACGAACGGATCATAAATGAAAAATTCGAAAGCGGCGGCATAAATAACGATAAACAGCGAAAGGGAGTCTCTGTAGTTGAAGCTGACGGAATTAATGATATCGGAGAAATAATAAAAACTGTATTCGGGGATGTAATAGGAGACGGTACCATAGAAGATTTCTGGCATTCGGGAAATAAAACAAAATATTACAAAAACCGGTTTGCCGACGATTCAAAGCCCTCTGCCAAATCAAACGACGGAAATAATTCATTTATAACAATTAATAATTTCTCTGCATCAGGCGCTAAAATGAGTTTCGATATCGCCTTCGGCGGTACTTTTCTCCCTTACAATTCATTTATTGCTGCCGGTGAAGGAATTCCGGACGGAATGATTGCTTTTATGAATGGCATTAATATCAGCTACCTTATTTCCTCCGGTGGAAAGCTATCATTATATAACAATGAAGGTATTAAGCAAAAAGAGATTGGAAGTGCTTCATCTCATCAGCCGGCTTTTTATTCCCTGAACGATTCCTTATTTGCGGCCTATATTAATGGTGCTACGTTAAACCTCTGCAATCTGGTTTCATATAAGACGAAAACAATTAATTTTCCATCCCGGATTACTGCAGCGCCTCTCCTCTTTAATTCAAACGGATTGGATATAGAAATTCTCGTCGGCACTGAGGATGGCAGATTATTTAACAGCTCAAGTCCATCTCTTCAAATGATATCAAATCAGGGGAAAGTATTGCAGATAGCCTCAGACAGAGGGCATTATTCGGTTCTTTATGAAAATGGCATCTACGAGCAGGGAACAGGATTTGTTCAGTTCTCCGGCAAAGCATTGCGTATGGTTCAAAGCATCGGCAGGAATGGTAAATATATAAATATCATCCTGGCCGAAGGAAATAAGTTCCTCGTTTATTCCGAAGGGGGCCTGGTATCGGAATTCAGATTAAATGATATTAATCCTGTAACAGATTTTATTATGGCTGATATTAATAATGACGGCAGCAACAGCATTATCTGCACCGCCGGGAATAAATTATATGCAGTAAGTTTAACCGGTTTAATTGCCGATAATTATCCTCTTGTATTACCCGGTACAAATACTTTCAGGCCAAATATCTTAAGCTGGAAAGGAGATACAGATAATTCCGACGACCTTATTGCTTTTACAAATGACGGTGATGTCTATTTTTTAAACGGAAAGACCGGACGCATTCTTCCTTCTCTCAGTATTTCTTCCGGCGGAAAGCTTATTTCTGCAAATCTCCACACAATTGCATCCCAAACGGGAGCCGGTATTACGGATAATCTTGCTCTTACTCTGCTGACTGAGAATAAATCGGTTTATACCTGGGACCTACAGACTTCAATGGCAAACAAAAAATGGTTTGCCCCTAATGCCGATTACGCCAATTCATCTTTCTACGGAGAAGCAAAGAATGAAGTGTCCTATTCAAAACTCCTTCCCGAGCAGAAAGTATATAACTGGCCCAATCCGGTTTACGGAGCAGAGACATTTATTAGATTTGCCGTTAATGAAGACGCCAAAGTATCTGTTAAGGTTTTTGATATGGGGGGGCAAATTGTGTCGGAATTTGAAAAAAATGTTTTTGCTAATACTGAAAATGAAATTACCCTTAATACAGCCTCTCTTAAGAGCGGCATCTATTTCGGTAGAGTAGAAGCTTTATCCGGTAGCGGGAAATCTGAACACAAGATTATAAAAATTGCCGTAATCAAATAACAGAAAAGTTTATAATGAAGAAACAGATTAAAATATTATTCTTTTTATTCTTCGCCTATTCAGCCGGTTTAATGGCGCAGTTTGATGAATACCATTCTGAATATGACTGGTATACAATTAAAGGGAAGCACTGTTTTGTGCACTTTCACCCTGAAGCCGAAAGGACTGCACGCATAACCGCAAAAATTATGGATGAAATCTGGGAGCCCATTACAAAGCTTTACGGATATGAACCCGATCCGATTAATTTCGTCATCAAAGACATAGACGATTACTCCAACGGCGCTACTTATTTCTTCGATAATAAAATAGAAATATGGGCATCGGCTTTAGAATTCGACTTAAGGGGAAGCCATAATTGGCTCAGGAATGTTATTTCTCACGAATTCACCCATATGGTCCAGCTTCAGAGCGCAATGAAGCTTTCCCGCAGAATCCCCGCTATTTATCTCCAGTTCCTAAACTATGAGGATAAGAGAAGGCCGGACATCCTGTACGGATATCCGAATACAATAATTTCTTATCCGCTGGTTACTGTAAACGTTCCTTCATGGCTTGCAGAAGGCACTGCACAGTATATGAGAAAAGAATTTGAATATGACGATTGGGATACACACAGGGATATGATTCTGCGTTCCTATGCGCTGAGCGGTAAAATGCTTACCTGGCGCGAAATGGGAGTGTTTAATAAATCATCCCTTGGAAATGAATCGGTTTATAATTCCGGTTTTGCCTTAACACGATATATAGCCCAGAAATACGGAGAATCCAAGTTGCGCGAGATTACCGATAAACTGGGGGACTTTTTCAATTTTACAATTGATGCCGCAGTAAAAGATGCACTCGGGATAACCGGGAACCAGCTGTATGATGAATGGAGCTCATTCCTTAAAAAAGATTATTCCGAAAGGACTTCTGCCGTAATTGCCAATAAAGTTGAAGGAAGCAGGCTCGCTGAAGAGGGCATTGGGAATTTTCATCCGGTTTTTTCTCCCGACGGCAAAAAAATGTTTTATATCTCCACTAAATCGTATGAATATTACGGTCTCTCTTCAATCTACGTGAAAGATCTTATTACACAAGAAGAGAAGGCGATAGTTTCTAAAATAAAGTCCACAATTTCATTCATCCCCGGTACAACAAAAATTGTATATGCAAAGCTGACAGACAGGAATAAGGACTTCAGGAATATTCACGATTTGTACAGCTATGATTATGTATCTGAAAAGGAAGAAAGGATAACCTACGGATTGAGGGCTAACAACCCGGCTGTTTCCAATGACGGGAAAAAGATAGTCTTTATTTACCAGATGGATGGCACTACAAATCTCGGTACGGTTAATATTGACGGCAGCGGATTTACGAAACTTACACTTTTTGCCAACGGGGAACAGGTTTTTAATCCCGTATTCTCGAAAGACGATTTGAAGATTTATTTTGACCTTGCATACCATACAGACAGGGATATTATGTCAATTAATCCTGATGGTTCAGGTATGGAAAAGGTAATTGCCTCAAAAGCAGATGAAAGAAATCCCTTTATTACAAATGAGGGGAAAATAATTTATTCCTCCGATGAAACAGGGATATTTAATATTTACTCATTTGATTTAAAAAGCGGATTAAAAACGCAGCTGACAAATGTTATTGGCGGGGCATTTATGCCTTCAATGTCGAATGAAGGGAATCTTCTCTATTCTGGATATACCGAAGAAGGATTTAAAATATTTCTGCTCAATTCTGCCGACAGAAAACACATTTCACGGGAGCAGTCCTATGTTAGAATTGATAATCCGCCCCTGAACAAATCGCTTCCTAACGGGGATTTTACTGAAGGCGCAATTTCAAAACTGAAGAATTTCAACGATTATGATATTCCGAAATATGAAAAAGAGAAATATTCCGGATTCTTCTCACGTTTATCGATTTATCCGACATTAAGAATAGATAATTATAATCTTACAAATGATTTTCTTGACAGAATTAAACCGGGAGCAGTGCTTGCATCTAATGATGTCTTAAACAGATATAGTCTAATGGCATCCCTCTCGGTTAACAGGAATCTTGAAAGAGATTTATATCTTGGAATCGATTACAGGGACCGGATTCCTGTAATTGATCTTCTTGGGTACAGGCCCGAGGTAGGTGTTGAATTATACAGCATAAGCCGTCAGACTACATTTGATATCCCGTTTGGAATCGATTCCAGCTTTGTACCGGTCAGGTACGATTACAAAATAAATTCCGAATTGATTTATAATCTCTTCGAAGCCGATTTTATAATCAGGAATAAGATTTTTACCGAGAACAATAAGCTAGAACTCAGATTTATTTTCAGCGAATATACATCTGAACTCGGAAGTTTTATTATTCCGGAAAGCAATAGTACCCTCTACCCGGCCACAAAGGATAAGTATTTTGTTGGAAGAAATATTCAGGCGAAAATAAGTCACGACGGCATAATACCCACAGTGGATTCCGATATTAACCCAATCGGAAGAAAAGTTGAATTCCAATATAATTACGAATTTAACAGGTTTAACAATGACAGTAAATATGAAGTGGTGGATGGTATTTTAAAGCCTCTTTATAACGATTTTAATTTCCACCGGCTGGAATTGAACTGGAAGGAATATATGCCTGTCGCAAAGGATCAGACATTTAATCTGTCTCTACGAGCCGGTGCAATACTGGGCCCTACAATACCCGATTTCTTCGATTATTATCTTGGCGGTCTGGTCGGGATGAAGAGTTTTCCATTCTATTCATTAAGCGGGAACCGCGTTTTATGGCTGAATGCCTCTTACAGATTCCCCTTATGGAAAAAAATAGATGCTGTTCTCGGACATATATACATAGATAACATTTATATGTCGGTTTACGGAGATATCGGAAATGCCTGGAACGGCAAATTCCCGGCAGTCGGAGATTTTAAGAAGGGAGTAGGTGCCGAAATTAGGATTAAGATGAATTCTTTCTATATTTTCCCTACAAGTTTATTTTTTAATGCGGCATACTCATTCGACAGCTACGAAAAAACTGTAAGAGGTGAAAGCTTCTCTTATGGTAAAAGATTCGAATTTTATGGAGGTATTCTCTTTGATTTTTCATTCTAAAATTAAAACGGTAATTATTGCATTTATTTTATTAAGCGGAATTATTTTGGCGCAGGCTAATAAAATTATTCTTACCGGCAACCATTTTGCCGATATAAGGCAGATAGTGCAAATGCCTTCGGAACAAAAGCTTAGCATTCCGGCTGATGAAGCTCCTAAAAAGAAATCTGTTGCTCTTGCAGGAATTATGTCCGCTATAGTACCGGGTGCAGGGGAATTTTATTCGGAAGACTACTTAAAGTCGGCTCTTTTCTTTGGAATAGAGGCAGCTGCAGTTATTATTGGCGTATCATATGATAAAAAAGGAAATGACCAGACTGCAGTTTTCCAGGATTTCGCTAATCAAAACTGGGATGTTAAAAGATATGCCGACTGGACAGTCGCGAATGCGAGAAAAATCAATCCTAATGTTGATATAATGCTTCTAAATGTCTATGACGGAGAGGGGAATATAGTCTGGCGTAAGCTGAACGACCTAGAGAACGCAATTGGACAGGGAACAAACTATTATTCACACCGCCTTGCCTATAAAGGGGAACAGCAGTATTACGAGATGATAGGGAAATATCAGCAGTTTAAGGCCGGCTGGAACGATTTTGTTGATGCAGAGAATGCATATCAGTATGAGTATCCTCTTTCACCCAATTTCCATCTTTATTCTGAGGAGAGAGGCAAGGCTAATGATTATTATAATATTGCCTCAAAAGCAGTTATCGTAATTATATCCAATCACGTTATAAGCATGTTCGATGCAATTTGGACCGCTGCTTCTTTCAATAAATCAATTCAAATGAATGTAACTCTTCAAAAAGAACAGCTGGGGTATAGGACAGAATACTCAACTGTATTAAATTTGAAGTATAATTTTTAACAGGCAGCAGATGAAAATACCATTAGTTTTAATTGTAGGAAGGCCCAACGTTGGCAAATCGACTCTTTTTAACCGTCTTACTAAAAGCAATACAGCAATAGTTGATGACGTAAGCGGGGTTACAAGGGACAGGAATTACGGAGAAGTTGACTGGAACGGTAAAGTTTTCCAGCTTATTGATACAGGCGGTTATGTTCCGAATTCTATGGATGTTTTCGAGGCTGCAATAAGGGAACAGATCGAATTTGCACTTGACGAGGCAGATGCTATTCTTTTTGTAGTTGACGGTAGAGTGGGAATGACCCCGGTTGATAAGGATATTGCGGGAATCCTAAGAAATTCCTCTAAACCTTTTACTATTCTAGTGAATAAATCGGATACTCCCGAACTGGGGCTAAACAAAGCCGACTTTTTCTCCCTCGGAATTGAAAAAGTATATGATATCTCAGCCCTTAACGGAAGGAATATTGGGGATGTCCTTGATGACCTCCTTACAAATTTTAATTACGATTTTGAAGGGGCTCAGGCCGATGAAAGACTTAGAATCTCAATTATTGGAAGGCCGAATGTAGGGAAATCTTCTCTTGTTAACGCTCTTTTAGGTTATGACCGGAGCATCGTTACGAATATCCCCGGAACCACGAGGGACAGTATTAACTCAATTCTCAAATATTACGGAGAGGAGATTGTACTAGTTGATACTGCCGGACTGCGAAAAAAGGCCAAAATCAAGGAAAATATTGAATTTTATTCCAATGTCCGTACCTATAAAGCCCTTTGGGATTCCGATGTCGCAATACTTCTGCTTGACGCGGAGCACGGACTCGAGAATCAGGACCAGAAAATTATTGAAGAAGCCGTTAGAAGAAGAAAAGGGCTTATTATTGCAATAAATAAATGGGATCTGATTGAGAAAGACTCTAAGACTTCTATTCAGTACGAAAGGACAATTCAGGAAAAGCTTGGAGGCATTGATTACATTCCCTTCATTTTCATTTCTGCTCTTACAAAACAGAGAATTTTTAAGCTTATAGAACTAGCTAAAGAAGTAAACTCGGAAAGAAAGAAAAAAATCCCCACAAGCGAATTAAATGATATTCTCCTTGCCGAAATTGAAAAAACTCCTCCGCCGGCTTCTCCTACCGGAAGGGAAATTAAAATAAAGTATATTACTCAGGTAGGGGAACACTATCCTATTTTCTTCTTTTTTGCAAATGATGTTAAATTTATTCCGGAACATTACCGCAGATTCCTGGAAAGGCTTATCAGACGGCATTTTGGATTTACAGGGGTCCCGATGACAGTCTCGTTCAAGGAAAAATAGATTTAGAGTCATTTGTCAAAAAAAAGAGCAATATTTATTTACTCAATTTGAGACAACCCGAAAAATTCGATATATTAGAGCAAAGTATATCAATTTTGAGGTAAATGAAGCGTATTGCCGTAATAGGGGGAAATGCTGCTGGCCCGGGTGCCGCGGCTAAAGCAAAGAGAGTCGATCCTTCGGCTGAGGTGGTCCTTTTTGAAAAAGGCCCTTTTATTTCTACCGGAACTTGCGAACTTCCTTACCTTATTTCGGGAGATATTAAAGACCATTCCGATATTATCTTCTATAATGAAGATTCATTCTTCCAGGAAAAAAATGTTAAAGTCTTTACAAATCATCTTGTTGAACAAATAGACAGAAGAGAAAAAAGAATATTTATAAGAAATCTTAAAGCTGATTCTCTTTTCGATTATAGTTTTGACAAAATTGTAATAGCAGCCGGTTCAACCCCCTTAAAACATCCTTCATTTACCAAAAAATTCAAGAATGTATTTTACCTGAAAAATGTCTCCGACTTTCTCAGAATAAAAGAATATACTCAGTCAAATAAGACAAAAAGAGTATTGGTAATCGGCGCAGGCTACATTGGAATAGAAGCTGCAGAAGCATTTAAAGTATCTGGATGTGAAGTTGATCTGCTTGAAAGAGAGAATCTTCCTTTTCCTTCTATGGATGAAGAGGTTAGATTCCTATCTCTCGAAATACTGAAGCAAAACGGGATTGAGTTTAAGGGGGGAATTAAGGATTTATCTGTTTTTGACGATGGCGAGAAAGTTACGCGGGTAAAATACGATTCCGTTTCTTACGAATATGACCTTATACTTATCTCAGCCGGATTTGAGCCTGAAGTGCAGCTGGCTCTTGGAGCACGCCTCAATTTAGGACGTTCAGGAGGAATTCAGACAGACAACAGGCTGAGAACATCTGACCAGAATATATTTGCCGCAGGAGACTGTATTGAAGTCATAAACAGGATTACCGGCAAGCCCGAATTTATGCCTCTTGCAACGCTTGCACATCAGCAGGGACATATTGCAGGGGCTAATGCGGCCGGAGAGAATCTAATTTCGGAACCCGTAATTAAAAATACGGCAGTTAAAATATTTGACCGGGTTTTAGTATCGGTTGGTCTAAACAGCCAGCAGGCTTCAGAGGCAGGCTTTAGGATTGCCTCTGTAAACGCAGTTCTGCCTAATCTGGTAAAGGTTATGCCGGCAAGCAGAAAAGTATTCGGTAAAATTATATTTGAAAAGGGGAGCAGGAGAATTTTAGGCGCCCAGTTCTTAGGGGAAAGGGAAGCTGTCTCTTACGGAGATATAATTTCTTCATTGATTTATCAGAAATCCGACGCCTCTCTTCTGGCTAAATTTAATTATAATTATACACCTCCCTGTTCACCGTTTATTAATCTCCTCTCTGTTTTAGGAAGAAAAATTGAAGGACAACGATAATGAATAATGTATTTATGGTAGATTCTCCTCTGGTAAAGGTTGATGTTACAAATCTTCGTAATAAAAATACGAATGAAGAGCTTTTTAGAAACAGTGTTAAAAGAATATCGCACGCGCTTGCGCATGAAATAAGCAAATATTTTGAAGTAAGAGAAATTAATGTTGAAACACCCCTTGAAATAACAAAAGGATATGAGCTGACACATTCTATTGTTCTTGTTCCCATCTTAAGAGCCGGACTCGGAATGATGGACGCCTTTCTTGAAATTATGCCTAAGGCAAGTGTAGGGCATATAGGGCTGCAGAGGGACGAAGAGACGCTGCAGCCTATTGATTATTATTACAAGACTCCTAAGCAGCTCGATAAAGCAAAAGTAATACTACTGGACCCGATGCTTGCAACAGGGGGGAGTTCTTCTGCGGCATTATTTTACCTTAAAAAGAGCGGAGCTAAGGAGATTTTTTTCGCTTCCTTAATTGCCGCACCCGAAGGTATTAAGAAAGTTACTGAAGACCACCCTGATGTTAAAGTATTTACCGCCGCATTCGACAGGGAGCTGAACGAAAAGGGATATATTGTACCGGGACTTGGCGATGCCGGGGACCGCACATTTGGAACTTTATAATAATTTTCTTTTTTATTAACTAATAAACTGCAAGTAATTATGATTACCGGGACAAAATACAACAGAATGCTTGATGAGCTTTTGGAAGCTTGCAGGGAAAATCTCCCTTCAGTAAATGAAGAATTAATAAAAAAGAGTTTTCAGCTCAGTTATGAGGCGCATAAAAATGATTTCAGGGCTTCCGGTGAGCCCTATTTTAATCATCCTTATTCTGTTGCAATGATTCTTGCAAATGAAATACCCCTCGATAATATCTCTGTTGTTAGCGCCCTGCTTCACGATGTTGTTGAAGATACCGATATAAGTCTCGATTTTATTACTAAGGAATTCGGTAAAGATATAGCAGACATTGTTGACGGCGTTACCAAAATAGGGGGGGTATTCAAAGGTCAGGAAATAACACAGGCTGAAAACTACAGAAAACTCCTTATCTCGATGGTTAAGGATGCTAGAGTTATTCTGGTAAAATTTGCAGACAGACTTCACAATATGAGACAGCTCGAGTTTATCCGTCCCGATAAACAGCGTAGGATTTCGAAAGAGACTCTCGAAATTTATGCCCCCTTTGCCAACCGTTTCGGTCTTGGTAAGCTTAGGGCGGAACTGGAAGACCTTTCATTTAAATATCTCAACAAAGAAGCTTATGAAGAGATTGCACGTAAACTGAGTGAGAAGAAGAAGGAAAGGGAGGAATATATTGTCCGTTTCAAGAAACCATTAATTGAGAAACTGGACGAATTTAAGATTAAATATGAATTTTCCGCCCGTACAAAGCATATCTACAGTATCTATAAGAAAATGATTAAGCTCAATACGACATTTGAGCATATTTATGACCTTTTTGCCATAAGAATTATACTTGAAAGCAACGATAATAATGAATGTTATTATGTACTGGGGATAACAAATCAGCTTTATAAGCCTATCCCGCATAAATTTCACGATTATATATCTGTTCCGAAGAAGAATAACTATCAGTCGATTCATAATACTGTGCTGGGCCCTGACGGCCGTCCCGTTGAAATACAGATAAGAACCAGACGAATGCACGAAATAGCAGAGAAAGGGGTTGCCGCTCATTGGAAATACAAGGAAAATTTCATCTCATCGGATAAGGACCTTGAGGAATGGGTTAACTGGGTAAGGGATATTTTCCAGCACGTTAAGAAGGATGAGGCTTCACGTGAAATTCTTGACAGCTTTGAACTGAATTTATACCAGGATGAAATATATGTTTTTACTCCTAAAGGAGATTTGAAGAGGCTTCCTTTAAATGCAACACCTGTTGATTTTGCTTTTGAAGTACACAGCAATGTAGGTTCCCGCTGTATCGGGGCCAAAGTAAACAATAAGATTGTCCCTTTAGATACTCCATTAAAGAGCGGGGACCAGGTAGAGATTATCACTTCTAAGAACCAGAAGCCGAATAAGAGCTGGCTGCAGTTTGTTAAGACACATAAGGCAAAGAACAACATTAGGAAATACCTCAATAAGGAGGAAGAGCTCCAGTATGACAGAGGGAAGGAAATTTGGGAAAAGAGACTTAAGAAACACAGCCTTCAGTTTAATCAGGATGATTACAATAAGTTTTTAAGAAAGAATAAATTTGAGAACCTTACTCAGCTATTCATTGAAATTGCCAATGATAGGCTGAATGTTGATGAGCTGCTGGATAAATTCACAAAAAAGGAAGAAAAAGCGGCCCAGGAAATTAAATTTGATAAATTTATTGAGATTGCCAGAGACTCGGCGCATGGAATTATCATCGACGGAGACGCTAAAGGCTTTGAGTACAGCTATGCAAAATGCTGTAATCCCATTCCGGGGGACCCGATTATCGGCTATGTGACTATTGGCGAAGGAATAAAAATTCACCGCCGTAACTGCCACAATCTCATATCTCAGCAGAATATCAATGACCAGAGACTTGTGCCTGTTGACTGGCCTAACACGGAAGGCTCTTACT
>JAEXUB010000145.1 GCA_023453125.1 Bacteroidota bacterium | reverse complement strand
GTCATTTCGGCAAGCATAAACTGAATAGCCTGGAAATTGCTAATGCTCTGGTCGAACTGCTTTCTCTGTTTTGCATACTGAGTTGAAAGCTCAAGCATTTCCTTCGATGCGCCAAGGCATGCTGCGCCAAGTCCGAGACGGCCTGCATCCAGAACCTTCATTGCAAGAAGGAATCCTCTGCCGTCTGTACCAAGCATGTTTTCCTTAGGAATACGTACGTTATCGAATGTAAGGGCGTTAGTGGTGCTGCCTCTTATACCCATTTTCTTTTCGGCAGGTCCGGCAATAAAACCGGGGGTGTTTGTCTCAACTATGAATGCCGATACCCCTTTTTCGGTTCTTGCGAATACGGATACTGTATCAGCAATACCGCCGTTTGTAATCCAGAGTTTTTCGCCGTTTAACACCCATTCGTTTCCGTCAAGGTGGGGACGGGTTCTAACATTAAAGGAATCGGAACCGGCAGATGCTTCTGTTAAACAGAAAGCACCAATTTTCTCGCCAAGGGCAAGAGGAGTTAAATATTTCTTCTTCTGCTCTTCGCTGCCTCCCAGATATATAGTGTTGGCGCCGATTGACTGATGAGCGCCGACGAAGGTAGCAGTAGATAAACAGCCGCGTCCGATCTCTTCCTGGGTTAAGCAGTAGCCGACTTCGCCAAAGCCGCCGCCGCCGTATTCTTCGGGGAATGAAACGCCGAGAACGCCTATTTCAGCAAGCTTATTTATGATATCCTGCGGAATTTTTTCATCCTGGTCAATTTTAGCGGCAGCAGGTTTTAATTCGGAGTTAACAAAATCGCGAATCGTTTCGCGGAGCATTAATTGTTCTTCTGAGAATTTGAATTCTTCCATTTACTTCATCCAGATTTAATTTATTTATAATGTATTTTTTCGCCTGTGTAGTTAACTATATATTCAGCGCCGTCAACTCCAATAACATTGCCCGAAATCCAGTCTCCCCCTTCGCCGCAGAGCATTACAATAGATTTGGCTACATCTTCGGGAGTGGTAAGGCGTCCGAACGGATTTTTCATTTTCGCCGATTCGATCATCTTATCGTTTCCGGGAATTTTTCTTAATGCCGGGGTATCTGTAACACCGGCCATAATTGCGTTGGCAGTAATTTTTCTGTGCCCCAATTCAGCGGCAAGCTGTCTTATATGCGATTCCAAAGCTGCCTTGGCGGCAGATACGGCGCCGTAAAAAGGAATAACCGTTGAAGAGCCTGCCGATGTAAGAGCAAAAATACGTCCCCCTTCGGCAAATAAATCGCGGTGTATCAATCCCTGTGTCCAGTATACAAGCGAATGAGCCATTACATCGAGAGTCATACTCATCTGGGCAGGTGTAATGCAGTCTTCCGGCTTTTTGGATACATAAGCCTTTAGAGCGCCGAAAGCCAGAGAGTGAATAAGTACATTAACATGAGGATGTTCTTTAGTGGCGAATTTCTCTTTAATTTCGTCCAGCACATCGTCTCTTTTAATAGGGTCAGCCGCATTTATGTTAAAGAATACTGCTTTTCTTCCTAAGCGTTCAATTTTTTTAATAAGAGCAGTAACAAGAGGCATGGTAACCTGGCGGTCGAGGTGTACACCTATAATATTGTACCCTGCCTTAGCCAGCTCGTAAGCCGAAGCGCCGCCAAAGCCGCTGGATGCGCCAAGTATTAAAGCCCATTTCTGTTCCATCAAATTTTCCTTTGCTTTATTATTTAAATGATGCCAAACTTAATAAATATGAATATTAAATCAAACCTTAATTAATCTTGCAATTAAGTGAAAATATTGTAAAAAGGGGCTTTTTACTGAAATTTCATTCATTTTTAATCCCCTTTTTTCCCTTTTTTATTCTATTTAAGATAAATTATCTTCCAATGAAAAAGGGGGAATAATATCCCCCAAAACGAATAATTCAAAAGTATATTCAAAAATGTAGATGGCTTAATTTGTAAAATAACGCACCGAATCATCTCCCAGTAGTTTTATTAATTTTGCAACAGCTTCATCTGTAGGATTAACCTTGTATGAAAGATAGAAATCCCTGTATCCTTTTCCATTCATAACTCTAAGTGAAACGGGGATAGAGCCTTCATGATTTTCGAAAACCTTTTTAATCTTTCCGATAGTCTCCTCATTATGCTGTTTTGCGTCTACAACAATCCCGATGCGGCGAGTTAATTTTGCCTTGGCATCGGCAAGGGGAATCACCTCGTCAACGTTTAGCTTAACGGCATCGCCGCTGCTTTCGAGCATTCCCTTAACAATGACCGTAGCTTCATCAAAGATATGCTGTTCATATTCTTTGTAGGTCTTTGAAAAGGTGAGGCATTCGCAGGAGCCGGAAAAATCATCAAGCTTAAAGAAAGCCATCTGCCTTCCCTGTTTATCCATCCTGGTTCGTATGTCCGTAATTACCCCGCAGGCTCTTACAACCTCATTGAGTTTGAAAGTCTCAGGTTCTCCCAGATACACATTTGCAAATGAATAATATTCCGATTCATATTTACGAAGCGGATGGTCAGAAAGATAAAACCCGAGAACCTGCCTTTCCTTTGAGAGTCTTTCTTTTGAATCCCAGGGAGCGATTTTCGGAAGCTCCGGCTCGTGTATCTCAATGGCGCTGTGGTCCGCTTCAAATAATCCGCCGGCCTGTGAATCTTTAGCCTCCTGCACCTTGCTTCCGAATGAAAGGGCTTCTTCAATAGCAGCAAAGTTCTGGCTGCGGGCGCCGCCAAGGGAATCAAAAGCTCCTGCAAGAACCAGTCCTTCCAGAACCCTTTTGTTAACCACTCTGGTATCTACGCAGGAACAGAAATCGTAAATGCTCTTGAACTTTCTTCCTGCTTTATTATGTGCATTCTGAATTTCTGCTACGGCATTTACGCCTACATTTTTAATTGCCGCCATACCGAAAATGATTCTTCCCCTGTCAACATTGAATTTAATAGAGGGATTGTTGATATCGGGAGGAAGGACCTTAACCTTCATCTTTCGACAGTCTTCAAGAAGAATGGTAACCTTATCCGGATTGCCGTATTCGTTAGAAAGGTTGGCTGCCAGAAATTCTTCAAGGTAATGCGCCTTCAGGTATGCAGTCTGGTACGCGACAACACTGTATGCAACTGCGTGGCTCTTATTGAATCCGTAATTTGCGAATTTATCTATGGCGTCAAAGATTTCAGCGGCAGTCTTTTCAGGAATTTTATTTTCAACAGCCCCTTTAACAAATTTTTCCTTCTGCTCTGCCATTGCTTTAAGATCTTTCTTACCC
>JAEXUB010000053.1 GCA_023453125.1 Bacteroidota bacterium | reverse complement strand
ATCACGATGGAGTAGCACTCTGGAATACGGCCCAAAACGATTTGAATGTTGTAAAGCAAACTCCCGCCGGGCGCGATCTTGTTAAACCATTTGCAGATGCAATCCGTAAACAGAATCTTAAACTGGGACTCTATTTCTCTCATCTTGACTGGTCGCATAATGATTATCCCCATTTTACCGGCAAGGAAAAGAGATATCAGAAAGATTCTGTGCGGTGGAATAATTTTCTCAATTTTCAGAGGGGGCAGCTAAAGGAATTATCGCTTAATTACAAGCCCGATCTTTTCTGGTTCGATGGGGACTGGGATTATTCTGCAGAAATGTGGAAAGCAAAAGAGACCAGGGAAATGCTTAACGGATGGATTCCCGGGCTTATTGTTAATTCCCGCATTAATGGTTACGGAGATTATGATACTCCCGAGCAGGGGGTTCCGGTTGTTCAGCCCAAAGGCAAATGGTGGGAACTCTGCATGACTATGAATGACAGCTGGGGATACCAGGGGAATGATAAAAATTATAAAACGGCAAATCAGGTTATTAGAATATTTGCAGACTGCATTGGAATGGGGGGAAACCTACTCCTTGATATCGGGCCTAAGGCAGACGGTACTATTCCCGATGAACAGGTAAGCATATTAAAGGAATTAGGGAGATGGACCAAAAAGCATCAGGAGGCAATTTACGGCACGGTTGCCGGTATTGCCAAGGATCATTTCTACGGTCCCACTACTCTCTCAAAAGACAGAACCAAATTGTATTTGTTCCTTGATTCAGAACCGAGAGGGCCTATTGTCTTGAAAGGAATTAAAAACAAGATAAACCGGGTGTGGGTTGTGGGAAACGGTACAAAATTGGATACGAAGGTTATGATGAAAGCCTATTGGAGTTCAACCCCCGGATTATTGTATATTGATGTTCCAAAAGAAGTTCAGGATCCGCAGGTAACAGTCATTTGCGTTCTGCTTGACGGACCAATTCAGCTTTATACCGGAGAATAAATTTGATAGGCTTCCCTGCATCGGGAAGCCTTTTTGTTTCCGCATACAGATTATCCCTTTCCTGTTTAAACTTAAATTGTATAATTGTTCCGTTAAAATAATTCAATTGTTGCAACGGAAAGTTTGCATTTGCATCAAATTGATATAATTTTCATATCCAAATTTGAGAGAATGATTAATGATTCCATTTGCAGGCGAATTAGCCTCTTTGCTGGTAGCAGTACTTTGGACAGGCACTTCGATTAGTTTTTCTGAGGCATCAATTAGAGTCGGTTCTATTCATGTCAATATAACAAGAATGCTCTTTGCATTCACATATTTAAGTCTGACTGTATTAATTATGGGTTTTTCGGTATCTCTTTCTTTTATGCAGATATTTTACCTTGCTATAAGCGGCTTTATAGGACTTGTTTTCGGAGATACATTTTTATTCAAGGCATACCAGCACGTCGGCGCGAGAATTGGGATGCTGGTAATGTCTCTTGCACCCCCCATTTCGGCATTCTTTGCATACCTGTTCCTTAATGAAAATTTGTCCCTCCTCGGATTGCTAGGTATTGCCGTTACAATAGGCGGTATTGCAATTGTAATACTTCAGAAAGAAGAGAAACCGACTTCAAAATACAAAATAAGCAAGATTGGAATTTTTTATGCTTTTCTCGGGGCCGTAGGGCAGGGAGTAGGATTAATTTTTGCCAAACTGGCATTTAATATCGGAGAGATAAACGGATTTGTTGCCACATTTTACAGAATAATGGTTGCAATCATCATCTTTTATCCCATTTATGCCGTTTCGACAAAGAATCTAAATCCGTTCAGAGCCTATCACTCCGATAAAAAGGCGCTCGGATTTACTTTTCTCGGTTCGATTATCGGGCCATATCTTGGAATAACATTTTCAATGATAGCAATTTCGCATACAAAAGTGGGAATTGCATCTACTATTATGGCATCAGTGCCGATACTTATGCTTCCATTCTCAAAATATTATTATAAAGAAAAGCTTTCCTGGAAGTCTATTCTCGGTGCAGTCCTTGCGGTAGGAGGTATTGCTCTCCTATTCCTTGAATAAAAGGGCTTTGTATATATTATATGCGCTTTTTCCGAAGCAGACAAAAATTATTTCTTCAAACGTGTCATACCCGGTAAGAAATTCCTTTACGCTATTTACAGCGGTTTCGGCTGCCTTATCCATTGGATACCCATAAACACCTGTGCTGATTGAAGGGAATGCGATCGATTTTAATCCATTTTCAGCAGCAATCTTTAGGGAGTTACGGTAACATGAAGCGAGCAATTCCTTTTCTCCGGAATTGCCCCCTTTCCAAACCGGTCCAACCGTATGAATTACATATTTCGACTTCAAATTATATGCGCCCGTAATTTTCGCTTCACCGGTTTTGCATCCGTTAAGGGTTCTGCATTCGGCAAGAAGTTCTTTGCCGGCGGCTTTATGGATTGCGCCATCGACGCCTCCTCCCCCTAATAGTGAATTATTGGCTGCGTTAACAATTGCATCTGCTTTTATTATAGTGATGTCCCCTTCGGTAATTATAATTTTTGTATTCATATCCTCTTTGTAATATGATATAAATCACGCGCCGAAAAAAGTAGTTAGAAAGTAACGAAATTTTTTTTATGTTGCAGATGCAGTAAATAATTTTTTGTTCATCATATTTAATAATGCAGGTCCCCCTAACTTCAGAACAGCCGCTCTTCCAAATAATGACAAATGTTTCGATTTGAAGCGGATTCTCACTATGAGACTCCAATTGATTTCTGCGTGTTTATTTAATTTGTTTTTTAAGATGATTTTGTGGCATTTTATTTGCCTATTGTAAAAGAAAGGATTGGATTTTCCCGTCATGGAAATAGTACCTATAATTTATAATATTCTTATTTTCGGCGGAGTAATACTTACTCTAGTCATAATAATTTCTTTTCTAATGTCTAAATCTGCCCGGAAACAGGAAAACAGCCAGGTTCAGGAGAGATATTTAACCCCTCAGCCTATGTATATTGATCATAATTCTACACAGGGGCATTTAATAGAACAGAGGCCGGTTATTATTCCGATTACGGCAATCGAAAACAAAGACTTGCAGGTTGTCAGAAAGCAATCATATGAAGAGTATGATATGAGGGCTACAAACGGGGGAAGAAACGGAAACCGCCGTTATACGATTCTAAATGAAGAGCTTAAAAATTCGCATTACAGATATGTAAACGAGGGATAGAAAAATAAACTGAGAAATCAGAACTGAAAGCCCGGAATATATGCCGGGCTTTTTTATTTTAAAATTATCCCAATCCCCTTTTTTATACGAATTTGTCCTTTTTTCGGGGTTAAATTAAACTATTTTAATATTTTTCGTGTCTAATTTTGGTGATCCTTATTTCCATTTTGGAATGGGATGATTTAACTTTACTATTTAAATTCGACCAGCAAACAGGTACAGGCGGAATAATATGAATAAAAAAGTGATTAGAAACAGCGCTGCTGCAATTTTCATACTTGTTATTTTAGGAATAATTATAATTCCGAAATTATCCCCGAAAAATGAAGGGGAGCAGACACAGGCAAGAGGCAGAGGGGGAGCGGCAATTGCGGTTAATGTTCAGGTAGTTGCTCTTTCTACATTCCAGAATAAAATACAGGCATCGGGCTCGGTTATTTCTAACGAGGAAGTTGAACTTCGAACAGAAACTTCGGGAAAAGTAATTTTCATCGGTTTTAAGGAGGGACAGAAAGTTAAAAAAGGGGATCTCCTCTTAAAGGTTAACGATGCTGATCTGCAGGCTCAGCTTCTAAAAGCCGAAACAAGGAAAAAACTTGCCGAGGATAAAGAATACAGACAGCGTATTCTTCTTGAGAAAAAAGGGGTGAGCCAGGAAGTTTATGACGCATCATTAAATGATTTAAATTCCGCAAAGGCCGATATTGAAAATCTTAAGGCATTAATAGCCAAAACAGAAATCAGGGCGCCATTCGACGGTACTATCGGGCTCCGATATATCAGCGAAGGAAGCTATGTATCCCCGACATCACAGATTGCCAGCCTTCAGGATGTAAGCAAGGTGAAAATAGATTTTGCAGTGCCACAGAGATATGCATCTTCAATTTCGATGGGAAGCAAAGTTAAAGTCCGCTCTGCTGCCGGGAAAGAATACGATGTTAAAATTTATGCAATAGAACAGAAAATAGACCCAATGACCAGGGCATTAAAAGTAAGGGCAATATATCCGAATGTAAAAGGGGATTTACTGCCGGGTTCTTATGTATCCGTGGAAATTGATCTAAATGATATAAGCAATGCTATTGTAGTGCCCACACAGGCGCTTGCGCTAGATATTACAGGGGAAATGGTTTACCTCTATAAAGGGGGAACCGCAGTCCAGAAGAAAGTTGAAAGCGGTATAAGGACAGAAACCGATGTTCAGATAGTAAAAGGATTAGCTCCCGGAGATACTGTAATAACTTCCGGTATAATGCAGATTCGTCCCCGCGTAAAAGTAAAAATTGCTTCAACAGAATCCAAAAAACAATAAGAAGAGCAATATGAGTCTATCATCATTAAGTATTCGCCGTCCGGTACTCTCAATAGTAATGTCTATTGTAATAGTTCTTCTTGGAGTTATCGGATTCACATATCTGGGAGTAAGAGAATATCCCAGTATAGATCCACCCATTATAACAGTTAGCATTCCTTATGTCGGCGCCAATGCCGAAATCATAGAATCTCAGATTACAGAACCTCTTGAAGAAAGCATAAACGGTATTGAGGGAATCCGTTCCATCACCTCTACGAGCCGCGACGGCCGCTGTCAGATTACAGTTGAATTCAACGTAGAAAGGAATCTTGAAGACGCGGCAAATGACGTAAGGGACCGTGTTTCGAGAGCAGTCGGCAACCTTCCGCCCGACGCCGATCCTCCTGTGGTTACTAAGGCCGATGCCGATGCTAACCCGATTATGTTTTTAACCCTTAACAGCGATTCCAAAAATCTGCTGGAACTTTCCGATATAGCATCGAATGTATTTAAAGAAAGGCTTCAGACTGTCGCAGGCGTAAGCCAGGTTCAAATTTGGGGGGAGAAGAGGTATTCAATGAGGCTCTGGCTCGATCCTTATAAAATGGCCGCATTTAAGATTACACCTCAGGATGTAAGAAGCGCTCTAAGCCAGGAAAACATTGAACTTCCTTCGGGAAAAATTGAAGGGGTTAATACTGAACTCGCCATACGTACAAAAGGGAGAATGCTCACCGTTAATGAGTTTAATAACCTTATTGTAAAGGAAGAAAAGAGCCAGTTAATCAGGCTTTCGGATGTGGGCTATGCTGAACTTGCCCCCGAAAATGAATATACTATTATGAAACGGGACGGCATTCCGATGGTTGGAATTGTTATTGTTCCCCAGCCCGGATCGAACCACATTGAAATTGCAGACCAGTGCTATGCCCGCCTTGAGCAGATTAAGAAGGATATTCCGGCTGATATTACAATAGGACTTGGTTTCGATTCTACCCAGTATATCAGAAAGTCGATTCTCGAAGTGGAAGAGACAATCATTATAGCGTTCATTCTCGTTATTATGATTATCTTTTTATTCTTAAGGGACTGGCGTACAACGGTAATACCTATTCTCGCAATTCCAATTTCCTTAATCGGTGCCTTCTTTATAATGTATCTTGCAAATTTCACCATAAATGTTTTAACGCTACTTGGAATTGTACTCGCGATCGGGCTTGTAGTTGACGATGCTATTGTAGTGCTTGAAAATATATACAAAAAAATTGAAGACGGCATGGAGCCTCACGAAGCGGGCATGAAAGGTTCTTCCGAAATCTTTTTTGCAATTATTTCCACAACGGTTGCTTTGGCTGTTGTATTCCTTCCTATAATGTTTCTTCAGGGATTAACCGGAAGACTCTTTAAAGAATTCGGCGTTGTGATTGCCGGGTCTGTAATTATTTCGGCATTTGTGGCCCTTACGTTAACTCCAATGCTCAGTACCCGCATTATTAAAAGAAAAGAAAAACACAGCAGGTTCTATTATTTAACCGAGCCCATCTTTGTAAAGATGATTTCAGGTTATGATGCTCTTCTAGCAAAGATTCTCAAAAGACGCTGGCTGGGTTTTGTAATAATGGGAGCTTCAATGCTTCTTGTAGCCCTCATTTTCCCGATTCTACCCTCGGAACTGGCGCCGATTGAAGACAGAAATCAGCTTAGAATTACTTCCACCCTCCCAGAGGGAACAAGTTATAATTACACCTATGAATTCATGGAGAAGCTTACAAAAACTGTAGCTGAAAAAGTCCCTGAAAAGGATGCAATTATTGCCGGCGTAGCTATGGGGGGGGGCGGAAGCGGAGTTAATTCGGGATTTATAAGGCTTACCCTTGTTGAAAGGGAAAAGAGAACCAGATCGCAGCAGGATTTGTACGAGGCTCTATCGCGCGAAGTTAACAAATTCAGCGACGGACGTTCCTTTGTAGTTCAGGACCAGACAATAGGAACATCGCGAGGGGGCGGACTTCCGGTTCAATACGTTGTTCAGGCGCCTACTCTTGAAAAATTGAGGGAGATAATCCCGGCTTTTATGGATGAAGCGAGAAAAGAGGAGACCTTTGCACAGGTTGATGTTAACCTTAAATTTACAAAACCTGAGGTAGTGCTCGAGATTGACCGTTCAAAGGCAAGAGAGCTGGGTGTTTCCGTTTCCGATATAGCACAGACACTCCAGATGGCACTAAGCGGCCAGCGATACGGATTCTTTATTATGAACGGCAAGCAGTATCAGGTTATAGGGCAGCTTGCAAAAGAGTACCGCTCTAAACCTATTGATCTTCAGACTCTTTATATCCGTTCGAAAAAAGGGGAGCTTATCCAGATGGACAATTTTGTGTCCCTGCGAACCCAGAGCAATCCGCCGCAGCTTTACCGTTTCAACAGAAACGTTTCGGCTACATTCAGCGCGAGCCTTGCCCCTGGCAAAACGATCGGAGACGGAATTAACGCAATGGACGGAATTGCTAAAAAGGTATTGGACGAAACATATTCAACTGCACTGACCGGAGCCTCAAAAGATTTCGTTGAAAGCTCTTCGAGCCTTCTCTTTACCTTTATGCTTGCCCTTGTTCTTTTATATCTTATTCTTGCCGCTCAGTTCGAAAGTTTCCGCGATCCTCTCATCATTATGTTTACGGTTCCTCTTGCGGTTGCGGGGGCTTTTATCTCCCTTTTTGTATTCGGCCAGACTATGAATATTTTCAGCAACATAGGACTTGTAATGCTTATTGGTCTTGTGACAAAGAACGGTATTCTTATTGTGGAATTCGCAAATCAGAAAAAGTCGCAGGGATTGAACCTTTTTGATGCTGTACGCGAAGCAGCGGTATTGCGTCTGCGTCCGATTTTAATGACAAGTTTCGCCACCATACTCGGCACGCTTCCAATTGCACTGGCGCTTGGCGCCGGCGCCGAAAGCCGTGTTTCTATGGGTATTGCCGTAATCGGCGGTTTGCTCTTCTCCACAATCCTTACTCTGGTGGTTATACCTACTATTTACACGTATTTATCGGAAAAGACTAAATCGGTTTCAAACGTAACCGAGGAACAAAAGTAATAAATTTTGAAACGGGAGTTTTTTGTGAAGCTTAGAATACTAATTATGCTTTTATTAGCTGCCGGTGCTCTTCAGATTCAGGCGCAGCAGAAATTGTCCTTAAAAGAAGCCATTGCCGTTGCACTCGAAAACAATTACGATATTAAAATGGCAAAGAGCGATTTTGAGATTGCCGATAACAGTGTTACTCTTGGCGGAGCCGGTTTTCTTCCGAAAGTTGATTTGAACGCTTCACAGACCAAGACCAGCACAGATACCAAACAGGAATATTCAAACGGTACCTCGGTCGATAAGTCGAGCTCGAAATCAACTTCTACAAATGCCGGTGTGGCTTTAACCTGGACACTGTTCGACGGATTCAAAATGTTTACCTCATATTCAAAGCTAAAGGAATACAGAGACCTTGGCGAAATGAAACTTAGGGCACAGCTTGAAAATTCGATAGCCGACGTAATTAAAAATTACTATGATATAGTTAAGCAGCTCTATATCCTAAACGCAGCCTCCGAAAGCGTAAGAATTTCGGAAGAGAGAGTAAAACTCACTCAGGATAAACTGGATGTCGGTTCCGCGTCTAAATTTGACCTTCTGCGGGCCAAGGTTGATTTGAATTCAGACCGCTCTAATCTGCTTAACCAGGAAGTAATATATAACAACCTGAAAGTTTCACTAAATGCCCTCCTCGCAAGGGATTTAAGCACCGATTTTACAGTAGACGGGGATTTTGCGGTTAAGGACGGATATACATTTGATCAGCTGAGAGGGGAGGCCTTTAAGAATAATGTGGACCTTCTCCAGTCGGAAAGTAATAAGTCCATATCTGAACTTGATGTCACTCTTTCAAAGGCAGATTATTTCCCGAGGCTGAATTTTAATACCGGGTTTACATATTCAAACTCCGAATCGGATGCGGGATTCTTTAAAACTAATACAAATACGGGATTTAATTTCGGCCTTTCAGTAACCTGGAATTTGTTTAACGGGTTCAACAACCGCCGCGATTATGAAAACGCTCTTATTACGCTCGATAAGAATCAGCTCAAGGTATTGGCAGTCAAAAATTCAATTGAATCGAATTTAATGGTCGCATTCAGGAATTATACCAAGAACATTGAAATTCTTAAACTTGAAGAGGAGAACCTCTCTGTTGCCAAAGAGAATCTGGATCTTGCAATTGAACAGTTAAAGCTGGGATCTATTTCGGCAATTGAATTCAGGGATGTTCAAAAGAACTATTTGACCGCCCAGAGCAGGCTTTATACTGCATATCATACTGCAAAAATAAGCGAACGGGATCTCCTTAAGCAGAGCGGAATTTTAATGCGTTAAAATTGAATCTCGGACCGGAATGTTTATATTTACAGGGCATTTTTGCACAGATTCAGGATTGTAATTGGGCTTTATAGAAATTATTCTTATCGCGGTAGGACTATCTCTTGATGCTTTTGCTGTTTCAATAGGTGCAAGTTCCTCAGGCTCTGTTTCCGACGCCCGTTCACGATTCCGCCTTTCATTTCACTTCGGATTATTCCAGTTTTTAATGCCGGTAATAGGTTGGTTCCTCGGCTCGACCATTGCCCCCCTTATAAGTACTATCGATCACTGGGTGGCTTTTGTACTGCTTGCCTACGTAGGTATTAAGATGATAAAGGAATCATTCGAGCCGCAGGAGGAGAACAATAAAACCAATCCATCCAAGGGGCGGACTCTAATTATCCTTTCCATTGCAACCAGTATAGATGCGCTTGTAGTCGGCTTCAGCCTCGCTCTAATCAATGTAGATATCTGGCAGCCAAGTGTGCTTATTGGAATTATTACCGGTATCCTTTCACTTATCGGCATTTACATTGGGGACTTTCTTGGCTCCAGGATCGGCAGAAAGATGGAGCTGATAGGGGGGCTTGTACTGGTTGGCATAGGAGCAAAGATTCTTATTCAACATCTGGTTTAAATAAATTTCCATTACAAATAATCCCGATTTTTCTTAATTTAACCATATATTCTACCCAAATTGTTAATTGAAATAAAAATTATTTTTTATATATAACCGGGAGAATTTTTATGGCTGGTGCTTCTGAGCTTCCCTCCGATTCAAGAGAATTTAAAAGAGAGTTAGGGTTATTCGATTCAATTATGATTGTCGTCGGCTCGATGATTGGTTCCGGCATATTCATTGTAAGTGCGGATATAGCAAGGACTGTCGGTTCTCCCTTTCTTCTTCTGCTTGTATGGCTAATAACCGGGCTGGTAACAATAACTGCGGCATTAAGCTACGGTGAGCTTGCCGGAATGCTTCCGCACGCCGGCGGGCAGTATGTTTATCTCCGCGAAGCATATAATCCGCTGATGGGTTTCTTATACGGCTGGACTTTTTTTATGGTTATTCAGACAGGCACAATTGCCGCGGTTGGAGTAGCCTTTGCGAAGTTTACAGGTGTAATAATTCCCTGGTTCAGCGATAAGAATATTCTTGTTACAATTCTGGGGCTGAAAATATCATCTCAGCAGATTCTTGCAATAGCCAGCATATTATTTCTAAGCTATGCAAATTCACGCGGAATTAAGGAGGGAAAGTTTGCCCAGAATGTTTTTACCTCAACAAAAACCCTGGCGCTTTTCGCATTAATACTTTTGGGTTTTATAGCCGGAGCCAACAGGGAGGCAATATCGCAGAATTTCTCCAACTTCTGGGGTGGGGAATGGCTGATTGTTGAAAACGGAAAAATTACTTCATCGGAATCGTTAAGCGGCATAATGGTATTGGCTGCTGTTGGGGTGGCAATGGTCGGCTCCCTCTTTTCGAGCGATGCCTGGAACAATATTACATTTACGGCAGGGGAGGTTAAAAATCCAAAAAGAACAATCCCCATGAGCCTTTTTCTCGGCACCCTGATAGTAACTCTCCTTTATGTGAGCGCAAATATAGCTTATCTTTGCATGCTTCCTTTAAGGGGTACGCCCGAAGGAATGGATGTAATGTCCCAGGGAATTCAATTTGCAGCCAGCGACCGGGTTGCGACCGCAGCGTCATCCCTTATTTTCGGCGATACAGCCGTTATTATAATGGCTGTCCTGATAATGGTATCAACTTTCGGATGCAACAACGGTCTTATTTTAGCCGGCGCCCGTGTTTATTACGCAATGGCAAAGGATAATCTTTTCTTTAAGAAAGTGGGAAGCTTAAACAAAAATTCGGTACCCAGTTTCGGAATATATATACAGGCAGTTTGGGCGAGCATTCTCTGCCTTAGCGGAAGCTACAGCGAGCTTCTGGATTATGTGGTATTTGCAGTGCTCATTTTCTATATACTTACTATTATCGGGATTTTTATTCTGCGCAAAAAACGCCCCGAAGCAGAGCGCCCATATAAAGCATGGGGTTATCCGGTTGTTCCGGCTTTCTATATTATTTTTGCTCTGTTTATATGCATTGACCTGCTTATTTATAAGACAGATAATACTTATCCCGGTGTGCTTTTTGTTTTAGCGGGCATTCCGGTTTATTTTTTATGGCAGCGTTTCGGCAAAAAATCAGAAGCCGAAACCTAGTCCGTTATAAATTATGGAGATGAAATGAACGTTCTCATTCTATTGCTGATACCCGTGGTTTTATTTTATCTTGCGAGCAGATTCTATTCATCATATATCGCAAAGCAGCTTGGCGAGGACGCATCCCGTCCCACGCCGGCAACAGAATTAAATGACGGGAGAGATTATGTACCTACCAAACGTTATGTTGTATTTGCGCACCACTTTTCGGCAATTGCCGGCGCGGGACCAATAATAGGCCCGACCATGGCTGTATTATATGGTTTTATTCCGTCGTGGCTATGGGTGGTGGTAGGCGGAATTTTACTTGGAGCAGTGCATGATTTTACAACTCTATTCATATCCCTGAGAGAAAAAGGGAAATCGATTGCCGAAGTAGCCCGCAAGACTCTCGGAAGAACCGGATTCAACCTGATGATTTCTTTTACAATTGTAATGCTCCTTCTGGTCTGCTCCTCATTCTTAAGCGCCACTGCTATTTCCCTCACATCACTGTGGCCTTTGAATAAACTTGGTGTTGAAGGAACAGATACAATACTTAAAACTGTTGAATCGAACGGAATTGTGTATGGTAAAATAGGGGGCATCGCCTCTATGTCCGTAATTGTAATTACTCTTACAGCTCCTCTCTTGGGATGGCTTATTTTCAAGAAGGGAATAAAGACTGGATTAGCATACGGACTTGCGGCATTTATATGTGTTTTTTCAGTAGTTCTTGGAATAATCAATCCAATAATGATGCAGCCGTTTGTATGGATGATAATAATTTCAATTTATGTAATTTTTGCATCGGGTACGCCGGTGTGGGTAATACTTCAGCCCCGCGACTTCATAAATGTCCAGATTCTCTATGGAGGAGTCCTCCTGATGATAGTTTCAATCTTTGCGGTGGGGTTCGGAGGCGCAGTTATTTCGATGCCTAATTTCAATCTTGCCGAAGGAGTGAAAAGTCTCGGTTATATTTGGCCGATGATGTTTATTACAATCGCCTGCGGTGCAATTTCAGGTTTCCATTCACTTGTCGGCGGAGGAACAACCTGCAAACAGCTATCAGTAGAAACAGATGCCCGAAAGATAAGTTTTAATTCAATGCTCCTCGAAAGCCTTCTGGCTGTATGCGTTCTTATTGCGCTAGGTGTTGGTCTTACGTTTGATGATTACAAAATGATTGTCTGGCCTTCCGACCCATCCCTTAAGTCTAATCCTATTCTCGGTTTCTCGCTTGCTGCAGGCAAGCTGTTCAATCAGGGGCTGGGAATACCGGTTTCCCTTGGAACCGTATTCGGAATTCTATTAGTTGAAGGATTTGTTGTAACAACACTCGATGCGGCGGTTAGGCTGAACCGGTATCTGTTCGAAGAGCTTTGGGCAATCCTGTTTAAGAATCCTCCCCGGATATTAATGAATCCCTGGTTCAATTCTCTCTTAACCGTAATTATTATGTTCATACTTGCCTACTCAAACGCATTTTCGGTACTCTGGCCGATATTCGGAACCGCAAACCAGCTTTTAGCGGCACTGGCCCTTATAACTGTTTCAAGCTGGCTGGTTATAAAAGGAAAGAAGTATTTCTTTGCCCTCTTTCCGGCAATATTTATGCTTGCCACAACAATTACAGCCCTGGTGGTGCTTTTAATGTCGTACCTTAAAAATGGGAACTACATCTTAATTCTTGTTGATCTGCTTCTTTTGGCCCTTTCAGGGGGAGTAGCTCTTCTGGCTATCAAAATCTTTACAAAAAAGGGGAAAAATAGCGAAATTGATGAGGAATTAAAGGAGGCAGTTAAATAAATTTTAATTACAAAGTAATAAAGAATAAAGGTTAAATTATTATTTTTGAATATAGAAATTGAATAATCGGGAGTTATTATGAAGCAATTTAAAATAGCGGCGGCGGTACTTTTAGTAATCGGAATTTCTGCCTGCTCATCGTTAAAATTGACACAAACCGACTTTGCATGGCCGGTTGAAAGCGTTCTAAAAATTGACGGTAAGGGAAATGTTACCGACAACAGGTTCTCATATACCGTTAATGTGAAGCCTCTTTTCTTTGAAGAGACTCAGGATTCCCTGAGCTACACTTCGAAGGAATTGAGAATGATCCGGGACGCTAAAGGATATTATTATGCAACTTCTGCCGGATTTAAAAATGTATATATCTTCCAGGTTAACGACGGCGCATTTACACTGAGCGAAAAAGTACTTCTGGATGAAAAAGGAATGAACGCTCCGGTGATGAATCAGAGACCTCCATATGTTGAATTGATTAATGGCGCAAATAAATATTTGTTGAATAACGAAGGACTGAAAAAATGAGAATAGATAAGTCACTTAAGATTGCAATTGCACTGATTGCGTTATTGTTTGTTTTTTCGGGCGTCGCTAATGCACAGTCTGACAGGGAAAAGACAGACAAATTTAAAAGCAGCGTTCAGAAAATTGAAGAAGCTATTAAGAACGCTAAAGACGTAAATGAAGCCAAGGCAATTGAAGCTCAGATTGATAAGCTTAGAAGCGACAATCAGGCTGATAAGGCTCTTCTGGATAAAAGCCTTTATCCGGATGATTTTAATACATCAATCGAAAAACTTTCAACTGCACTAACCCTCCGTAAAGGTGATTTTACACAGATTCACGAACTGAAGACGGAAGTTGTTGGTTTAAAGGATCAGGTTACTGAGCTTAACCAGAAGAACTACGATCTTATCAGTGAAATTAGAGGACTTACGCTTCGCGTTAACAAGAGTGAAAAGGCAAACGATTCCTTAAAGACTCTGGTTGCCCAGCTCCGCGCCTCACTTAAGGAAAGAGATAAACTTGTTATGGGGATGGTTGACAGCCTTCTAACCGAGTTTACAAAAGATCCTTCCGGATTATCCGAAACTGCCCAGACCGGTATGATCACGGCAATCAAGAATAAAAATCTCTTCTTCAATATCCAGCGTACAATTAATGATAATATTAAGTTTATGGAAGTAACCCAGCTTAATGCCGACGATATTTCCGAAATGAAGAAGCAGCAGATTAAATTTTCCAAGCTGTGGCGCCAGATTGGTCCGAAGCTGGCCGATGTATATTTGAGCAAGAAAGAGAGCACACAGCAGATTACTCAGATTAATTCTCTTTTCCAGAGCTGGAGCAATCTCATTAACAATCAGCTTTGGGGTAATGTTGATAAAGTGTTCAAAGAGAAGAATGTTAAAATTCTCCCATACAACAACGGAACGGAATTCAGCGAAAACCTGAAGAGTTATATTCTGGACCAGATTAAAAACCTTCCTACAATCGGCAAAGACCAGTCACTTAAAGAATTCAATCTTTTATCCGATACAGTTTGGTTCTCTAATGTTAAAAAAGACTGGGTGCCGGTACTTATTGAAAACGGTCTATTGACAGAAGCTCAGAAAGATACAGTTGAAGCAAACCTTGCAATGTGGAAAAAGCAGGTTGAACCTCCTTTCTCATTCGGATGGCTCTTCCTTCCGCTGGGAGCAATTCTTGTTGTACTTGTTATTGTATTTGTAATATACAGCAGGAAAAAGAAAACGGTTTAAGAATCTAAGTTACAGGGCCGGTCATTTTGACCGGCCTTTTTATTTTAAAATAAAAAAGCCGCAGGTTTATGCCCGCGGCTTTTTAATCTGAATGAACAAATAATTATGCTTCAGTTTCCTGAGTCTTAATCTTTGCCATAATGAAATCCCTGTTCATCCGAGCAATATTTTTAATTGAGATTCCCTTAGGGCATTCTGCTTCGCACGCATAAGTATTGGTACAGCTTCCGAATCCAAGCTCATCCATTACTTTAACCATTGCCTGAACTCTCTTGTAGCGTTCCGGCTGTCCCTGCGGCAGAAGTGCAAACTGGGAAACCTTAGCGCCGACGAATAGCATTGCAGAAGCATTTTTACAGGCGGCAACGCAGGCTCCGCATCCTATACATTGTGCGGCATCGGTAGCTTCCAAAGCATTGTTCTTGGGCACAGGAAGGGAATTGGCATCCGGGGCCGAGCCGGTGTTAACCGAAATATATCCGCCTGCCTGCATGATTTTATCGAATCCGCTTCGGTCTACCATAAGGTCTTTAATTATAGGAAATGCTTTTGCCCTGAAAGGCTCAATGTAAATTGTTTCGCCGTCCCTGAAGTTGCGCATATGGAGCTGGCAGGTGGCAATTTTAGGAATAGGGCCGTGCGGTTCCCCCTGAATTACAAGCCCGCATGTACCGCAGACTCCCTCGCGGCAGTCGCTTTCAAATGCAATTGGTTCAAGCCCCTTGCTTTCAAGGTCATTGTTTACATCGTCCAGCATCTCAAGGATAGAGGAATCGGGAGAAACCTGGACTTTATATTCTGCAAAACTGCCCGCTGCTTTTGGTGCGGGCTGGCGCCAAATTTTTAAGGTCAAGTTTAATTTAGTCCCGCTCATTATTTGTAACTCCTTTGGGCTAGTTTTACATATTCAAATTGCAACTCTTCTTTATGGAGATTCCATTTCCCGACATCTTCAAATTCCCAGGCGGAAACGAAAGCATAGTTTTCATCGTCTCTTTTCGCTTCGCCGTCAGGATATTGGTGCTCAACTCTGAAATGCCCGCCGCACGATTCGTTTCTTGTAAGGGCGTCGAGAGCCATTAGTTCTCCGAGTTCAAGATAATCGGCAACGCGGCCGGCTCTTTCGAGGCACTGATTAACATCGTTGGACTGGCCAACGACTTTAACGTCTTTCCAGAATTCCTCTCTGAGGGCTTTGATTTCCTGAATAGCTTCCTTAAGCCCTTTTTCATCTCTTGCCATCCCAACTTTATTCCACATTATCCTTCCGAGAGTCTTGTGGAAATCGTCAACGGTTCGTTTTCCCTGTATTGACATCAGTCTGGAAACAGAATCTTCAACTTTCTTTGCTTCCCTCGTAAATGCATCGTGGGTAGTAGGCATTACGGTCGGCTTGTATGCGGCAAGATAATCTCCGATTGTATATGGAATAACGAAGTATCCGTCCGCGAGTCCCTGCATAAGTGCGCTTGCTCCGAGTCTGTTTGCGCCATGGTCAGAGAAGTTTGCTTCACCAAGTACAAATAGTCCCTGTATGGTTGACATCAGATTGTAATCTACCCAGAGACCGCCCATTGTATAGTGAGGGGCCGGATAAATCTTCATAGGCTGTTTGTAAGGATTATCACCGGTAATTGTTTCATATATTTCGAATAGGTTGCCGTATCTTTCTTCAATAACCTTCTGGCCGAGGCGTCCTATTGCTTCGGCGAAATCGAGGTAAACGGCTTCCTGTCCCATTACGCCTCTGCCTTCGTCAACAACTTCCTTGGCGCTTCTCGAAGAGATATCGCGCGGTGAAAGGTTTCCGTATGAAGGATATTTTCTTTCGAGGTAATAATCTCTTTCCTCTTCTGGAATATCGTTCGGATGGCGCATATCCTTAACTTTTTTCGAGACCCAAATTCTTCCGTCGTTACGAAGGCTTTCGCTCATAAGGGTAAGTTTAGATTGCCCTTCGCCGTGGAGGGGGAGGCAGGTGGGGTGAATCTGTGTGAAGCAGGGATTTCCGAAAACGGCCCCTTTCTTATGCGCGCGCCAGATGGCGGTTGCGTTGCAGTTCATCGCGCTTGTTGAAAGAAAATAGGTGTTTGCGTAGCCGCCGGTGGCCAGAATAACTGCGTGGGCAGAATGTTTTTCAACTTCTCCAGTGAGGAGATTGCGGACAATTATGCCTCTGGCAATTCCGTCTTCAACAACCAGTTCAAGCATTTCACGCCGTGCAAATATTTCAACTTTACCAAGATTAACCTGGCGGTTCAGCGAGCTGTAAGCGCCAAGAAGAAGCTGCTGCCCGGTTATTCCTTTAGAATAGAATGTACGGGAAACCTGAGCTCCGCCGAAAGAACGGTTATCCAATAGGCCGCTGTATTCTCTTCCGAAAGGGACCCCTTGTGCAACGCAATGGTCAATAATGTTATTGCTAACTTCGGCAAGGCGGTAAACGTTAGCCTCGCGCGCTCTAAAGTCGCCTCCTTTTACGGTATCATAGAAGAGCCTGTAAACGGAGTCGCCGTCGTTCTGATAATTCTTGGCAGCATTTATTCCTCCCTGGGCGGCTATACTGTGTGCCCGCCTTGAACTGTCGTGGAATGTAAATGCTTTAACTTTGTATCCCAATTCGCCAAGCGAAGCCGCGGCCGATGCGCCGGCCAATCCGGTACCGACAACAATAATTTCGTACTTTCTCTTGTTGGCCGGATTGATAAGTTTCATATTGAACTTATGATTGGTCCATTTATCTTTGATATTCCCTTCGGGAATTCTTGCATCAAGCTTAATCATTATTTACCTCCGTAGATAAATAAAAAGTAAAGTGGAATGGAAGCAAAGGCTGCGGCCATAATAACAGAATAAATAACGGCTACTGCCTTAATGAAGGGGGTGTATTTATTGTGGTTCCATCCGAAAGTCTGAAATGCACTCTGGAATCCGTGGTTGAGGTGCATTCCCAAAATAAACATAGCAGCTACATAAACAATGGAATACCAAGGTTTCTGGAACCATTCAACCATCACGCCGAACAGATTTATTTCGTGTCCGCCGAAATTGAATTTGAACCAGATTGTCTGGAGGTGCAGCCAGAGAAAGATAAAAATAATGCTTCCGGTTACAAACATAGTTCTCGAAAAGAGAGTGCTGTTTTTGGAAGCGGCATTTACAGCATATCCAAGCGGTTTGGCCTGCTTGTTCTGGTACCAGAGCCGCACCCCGTTGAATATGTGAAAAATGAAGACGAGGGCGAGTATAACTTCAATCACCCGGATGAGGGGCTTAATTGTATCAAGCGCGCCTACATAGCCGTTAAAGGCCTCTTCGCCGATATAAAGAGTCATGTTTCCTATGAGATGAATTATGAGAAATAAAAGAAGACATACTCCCGTAACGGCCATAATGAATTTTTTGCCGATGGATGAATTTAAACTGTTTAGGAGCCAGCCCATTACTATCCTCCTATATTATTAGGTTAATTTATTATAATTTATTTGAAAGGCCTTTATGATGTAATTCATATTCAACAAGAGAATCCCGTAGTGCCGACTAGTAATTCGATTAATTGATTTCTTCCCGCAAAATAAGACTTCATATTTTAAGAAACAAAAAAAAGAGATTCGTTTTAAAATTTTTTTAACAAATAAAATTTGATGCTGTTCATTACGAGTTAAAAGAAAGCGCCCCTGTTTCGGGGGCGCTAAAAAGAGAGGATGTAATAATATAGCAGTATCTTATTTTAAAATTACAGCTTATCTACAACTCTTATTCTCTTGTTGAATTTTAATTCTCCCCCAATGAAGAGTTTTAAGTAATATCTCTGAGGAGAACGGTAGGAAAGATCATATTCCATAATCCCTTCTTTAAAGGCATTATATTTATGTTCCTCAACAACAATCCCTTCTTCGGTGGTAATCTGTACAGTTATATCTTTCGGAACGCCGAAGAAGTAATCGAGCCTTGTTTTGCCGAGGGTCCTGGTTGGAAAAACTCCCACAACTGGAGCGGCTGCTGGTTTGGAGGATGCATCATCTGAAGTGTAGAAACTGTAATGTACAAGGTTCCCGAAATCCGAATCGAAGCTTTTAAGAAGTTCTCCCTTGCCGTTCAGAAGGAAAACTCTTCCTCTTCCTCCCGCCGTATTGTACCAGAATTCGAGACCGTCTCCGGCTGTATCTTCAAGAAGAAAATCGAATGCCCCGGCTGTCAGCTTTAATGTGTCTTTATATATTTTGTTCGGTTCAAGTGTTTTAAAGTCTCTTTTAAATAAAATGTCCCCCGAGCTGTTTTTTAAATACCACGCATTCTGTCGGGGCTGATTGTTAGTCTGCAGGAAAACTATTAACTCGTTCCCGATTGCAGGCGCTTTAACAAAAGATGATTCGAAATGGTTATCAGCGTCATATCCGTCCTTGTATCCGTTCGGTTTTGATACAGAAACGATAAATAGATTTTTCCCCTCATTGGCTTCAATAATTCCGGGGAGTATAATTTCAGCCGATGCATTAAAAGGAAGTTCTCCTTTCCACACAAATTCTTTTTCTCTGAATCCCTTTGTGCCGTATTGTACTAAGAGTGATTTCATTGTCTCGTATCCGTTGTTTTTAATAACGATGCGGGGGGTATGCGAAGCAGGATTTTTTCTTGAATATATCTGCTTTGAAGAAGGTACAATAACATCTTCAATTGATGCATCATATCTGTTTTCCGGTTTTGCATAATGAATCAAATATGCGTTAACCGATTCAACTGCCTGCGTCTTTCCCCGTGAATAGGGTTCCATATTAACATCGGCAATGTGAAGTTTACCGGGTGTAACCTTAAAGTCATAAATATCAGGGATTACAAGATATCCCGGGCACCAGTTAGCCCGGTCAAAAATCCAGGTGCCCGCCTGCGGGTAGAGAGGGTTATCTCCGCATTTCATCCAGAGTGATTTTGTGTTTACGAGATTTCCATCAAAGTAGATATATCTTTTTTTGCTGCAGAATTCCCCGCATCCGTCATCTTCATTCATTCCGTGTCCGGTCTGGCTTATCCGCAGCCGTGTAATATATTCTTTTTTACCTGCCGTAAAAGGAACCGGAATAAGATTCTTTTCAATAGAGTTCAGGCTGTCCCCGTATTGGAATTCGCCGTCATAGATTTTTGTGATTGAAATCGGTTCCACTACCGGAGTCCCTTTTATTATCTCAAAATCCAAAGTAACAGCCCAGCCCCGGTCTTTATTGTCTTCATATCCGCTGTGATTATATTCAATTTCAACACTGTCCCTTAAGAGCATACTGAAATCGGTTACGTCAACCGACCATTTGAAGTTCCACTCTTTGCCGAAGGTACCGCCGTAAGGGGTTAGCATACGGGCAATTTCAAAATCCTTCGAATTTCCTTTTAAACCCCCTGTTCTCCGGATTGTGATTTTATCCAGATAATCCCAGTCGGCAACTCTCAGATTCTCAGGACAGCCTAAAGTGACGTGAAGGATTATTTTACGTACCGGATAATCCTTTCCGGGAAATACTCCCCACGCGGGATAAGGGTTGTTTCCCTTTGAGGGGTTTGTAACGGCTGTCATTTTATTGTGGGTAATTACTCTTAGGGTATCGGCTCCCCGTGTAATGGAGGAAAAAACAATAAAAGCAGAGAGAACTAAATAAATTCCTTTTTTCATCACAAATCCAAAAATATTTTATGCCTCAAATATTGGAATTTTCCTGCTAATATGAAAAACGTTTATCATAATGTCTCCATTTCCGCAGATAATCTGCCGTAAAAGCAGATAAAAAAATAGATGAGAAATGCGGGGATTAGAATTAACGCTTTGACGCAAAAAAGGATATTCATATATTTATATAAGTTCTTTAAAGTTTTACGGTGCCGCAAGGCATAAAAGGGAAAACGGTTAAATTCCGTTGCTGCCCCGCAACTGTAATGAACAACAAAATCTCAGGCATTATGTCACTGGAAACTTCCGGGAAGGCGCTTGAAGATGTTCAGAGCCAGGAGACCTACCGTAAATATCAACATAAATCGTCCTTCGCGGGTGAGGATGGATTAACAGATTACGGTTAATCACATTTAAACTTTATTTTCCAAACCCCCGGAGTTACTTATTAATTTAATACCAGGAGTAACTTCCATGAAACGTTTCATCATTTTATTAATTCTTTTCTTATCGGCTTCTGCTTATGCGCAGAAAGACACGATGAACACATCGCTTTCAGAAATTGTAGTTTCGGCAACCAGGACAGCAACTTCTTCAATAAGACTGGCCAGTTCATTTACACTTATCAATAGCGCTGATATTGAATCAAAACAAAAATTATCGGTAATTGACCTGCTGAGGGAAGTACCGGGACTTTCGGTTGCACGCTCGGGGGGAATCGGCACGATGAGCAATGTATTTCTGCGCGGCGCTAATCCATACCATACTCTCGTAATTATGGACGGCGCGGTTCTTAACGATCCCTCTTCGCCAAGCGGAGCTTATGATTTTGCCTCTCTCTTTTCAGACAACATTGAAAGAATTGAAATTGTAAGAGGCCCCCAGAGTACCTTGTACGGTTCCGATGCAATTGCGGGAATTATTAATATTTTCTCCAGACGCCCCGAAACCGGATTTAATCTTAGGCTTAACGCCGAAACCGGCTCAAACAGCCTATACAAGGGCAACCTGACTGCTTTGGGAACACTCGGAAAATTGTCTTACACTCTAAACTATCTTAAAATGAAAACAGAAGGCATTTCAGCAGCCAGCAGCCGTTACGGCAACAGCGAACGGGACGGCTTTGAAAATAATATCTTTTCCTCAAATCTCGGCTATGATATTCTTCCTAATTTATCTGCCTCCCTTATTTACCGTTATACAAAGAGCTATGCAGACCTTGACCAGAATGAAAAACTTGGAGACGATATAAACTTTAAGACCGATTTCGAGGAGCATCTGGTGCGGGGTACAATTAATTATGATATGCTTCAGGGTAAATGGGAATCGGTAATCGGTTTCTCAAATGTAAGGAAAATAAGCCATACAACAGACGGCAAAGATGCCGCACGTCCTGAAGTTGCCTCGGCCGCTTTTAACAATGCAGCCAGAACAAAATATGACTGGCAGAATAATCTAAAGTTTATTGACAATAACCTGATTACCATAGGGATGGAAACAGAAGTTGAAAAAGCCAATTCAAATTATTCATCGGAAAGTATGTGGGGGCCCTACTATTCAGAGTTTGCCGAACAGAGCATTAGGACCACAGGCATTTTTGTTCAGGACCAGTTTACACTCGGCGGGCTGAACGGCACGGCCGGATTCAGGTATGACAATAACAATAAATTCGGAGGGGAGTTTACATTCCGTATTGCGCCTGCGTATCTTATTAATTCCACGGGAACAAAACTGAAGGCCACATACGGTACAGGTTTCAAGGCTCCTTCCTTATTCTATCTATTTGACCCGATGTTCGGCAATACAGAATTAAAACCGGAAAAAAGCGAAGGCTGGGATGCTGGTATTGAACAATTTCTTATGGATTACAGGCTTTCTCTTGGAATAACCTATTTCAGCATTCGTTTTAACGATATGTTCGGGATGGACAAAAATTACAAGACAGTTAATATAAACAAGGCGGAATCAAATGGTGTAGAAGCATATCTCAATTACTCTGTTCCGCAATCCTATTCTGTGAGAGTAAATTACACTTATACTTACGCAGTTGATAAAAGCGATGAAAGCCCCGAAAAAGATTTGTTATTAATCCGCCGCCCGATGCATAAGGCATCTTTAGAAGTTAATTATAACCCTTTTGAAGAGATTAATATCAACGGCTCCGCGGTATATGTGGGGGAAAGGGAGGATAAGGATTTTTCTGATTTTACTGCAGTAAGGAGAACACTCCCCGATTATACCCTTTTTAATATAGCGGCCAGCTATAAACTGAGCCGAAATATATCGCTTCAGGCAAGGCTCGAAAATGTATTCGACAAATATTTCGAGGATATTCTTTATTATGGTACCATGGGAAGGAACTTTGCTCTTGGCATCAGTTTGAATTATTAAAAATATCCGGAATATCCAGTGAAAAGGAGGCGCCTTCAAGGCGTCTCTTATTTTTTTGGCAAATGGTGAAAAGGGAAATAAAAGCGGGATTTTTTAGTGTCAATTTGGTATAATAATAAGTCAAATAATTTGCGGGAATGAAACAGAGGAGTTTTTATGTTTGAGAAAGAAATCAAATTTATATACGATTTCAACTTGAATAAGCTGAATAAGTACGGCTCCTTTTTCTCTTTTCAGCAGCTCAGCGAGTCTGATATTCATCCGGCCATTCTTCAGTATATTTCCGCGGAAATGGATTATCTAATTTTCGAGGACAGGCAGAAACTGGTAAAGGACTCCATATTTGACTATTCGGGGGAAAAAGTTGCAGGCTATTTTGCACTAATTAATGAGGAACTCAAAAAATCAAAACGTCTTTCATCCGATTACGCCGCCAAAATTATGCTTCATTCTATCTCTTTCAATGTGAACTTTCTTGTCCGCCCCAAATGGGCACTGGCAAAATTTATTTTTGAGGATGAAAGCCACCGCACAGCGGCAGAAATAAAACAGATTCTCAACTATACATATTTTTATAAATATTTAAGAAAAATTATCACCAACTATCTTAATGATAAAAAAGTGATATCGATGAATTCGGCCGAATTTGCCGATCTTCTGAATAGAATTGATGAGGCTACAATCCAGTCCGATTACGAAGGAATGCTAAATGCATCATTGAAATCTATGGCTGAATTCTTCTGCATCGGAAGCGTTCAGAGAAGCAAAATTCCTTTTAATGCGGTTCAGATGTTCCTGGATGATAAAGGTCTTGACGCGCCTCTTGCAAGACTTCGCGAAGTTTATTCCGATGACCCTAATAACAGGCTTGAGGTTAACGACGTATTTAAGCTGCTAACTTCGGTATTATTGAAAGAAGTGGAAATGGAAGAAGAGCCTGAAGCCGAAGAAGAACTTATCCCGGAAAGGCCGCGCACTGAAGAGTTCCCCCCTTTTAAAGCATTTGAAAGAGAAGAAGAACAATTTGATGAAATACATCAGGATGAGGAGGCGCAGATACCCGATGTAGAGGCTGCAGGATTTGATGAAAATGATGAAATTATTTCCTTTGATAAAAAGGAGCAGGAGGAGATTCCTAAGACGGAATCTAATGCGGATGAGTTAAGCATCAGTGATAAAATGAATGTAGAGGCGGATGAGGAAGAAAGAGAGGAAGAAGAGGAGCCTGATGAGGAACCGGTAAGAGAGGAAAAAATAAGTATTTTCAAGGAATTGATGAACCTTACCAAAAAAGAAAAAAGCACCTCGGATATTATTGAAGAAATGGAAGGCCTTATAGAAGAGGATAAAGATGCAGGCGGGACTTTGGATGAAACTGAGGCTGCCGCAGATGATCATGATTATGATGATTGGGTTTTTGTTGATGAAAGAGAACACGATGACCTGATTAAGGAAATTGCAGATACTCCCGAACCGGAACCGAAGAAACAAAAACATTTAAAGAAAAAGAACATACAGAGCGATGATGAGGAGCCTTCTCTTTTTAACGAAAAGAAAAGCCCTTCATTCAGCGAAATCTTTGAGGAAGAAGCGGCATTAGGGGAAAATGAAATGCCCCCGGCCAAAAAATATGATGAGACTCATAATGACTTTTCGAGGCTCCTTGAACATAGGGAGATGGGGCAGATAATTGAGACGATTTTTGACGGCGACATAGAAGAAGTTGAACTGATGCTAAACAGCATCTCGTTCTTTTCCGCCTATGAAGAGGTGGAACGCTTTATAAATACGTATTTTCTCAAGATGGGAATTAAACCCGACTCAGATGAGGCGGCGGCATTTAAAAAAATAATTAAAGAAAACTATACGAAATAGAAGGATATTATAATGATTATAGATGAAGCGAAAATTTTTATTGCCTCGGGTAAAGGGGGAAACGGGGCTGTTGCTTTTAGACGGGAAAAATATGTCTCAAAAGGGGGACCATCCGGGGGAAACGGCGGCAATGGCGGTAATGTTATCTTTCTTGCCGACAGGAACCTTAATACTCTGCTCGATTTCCAGTATAAAAGAAAATATATAGCGGAGAATGGCGATCCGGGAGGCACTTCACTAAAAGACGGAAAAACCGGAAAGGATATAATTATTAAAGTCCCGGTAGGAACCCTTATTAAAGATCTTGAGACGGAAGAGGTGCTGTTTGATCTTGACGAAGACGGGAAGAAAGTAATAGCGGCTAAAGGAGGAAAAGGGGGCAAAGGAAACAGCAATTTTGCAACTCCTACGAAGCAGGCACCCCGCTATGCCGAACCGGGAAAACCGGGTGTTGAGAAATATGTAACGCTTGAACTTAAACTGATTGCAGATGTGGGGCTGGTCGGATTTCCGAATGCAGGCAAATCCACTCTTATTTCCACCATATCTGCCGCAAGGCCAAAGATTGCAGACTATCCTTTTACAACTCTGGAGCCTAATCTCGGGATTGTGAAATATAAAGAATATAAGAGTTTTACTGTCGCGGATATTCCCGGAATAATAGAAGGGGCTCACGAAGGAAAAGGATTGGGGCTTAAATTTCTTAAGCATATAGAAAGGACAAAAATCCTTCTTCTTATGATTGACATATCAAGCGAGGATTTTGCAGCCGATTATAAAACCCTTATGAATGAACTTAAAAGCTATTCAAAGACGCTTGCTTCCAAGAAGAAAGTAGTTGCTCTTACCAAGGCAGACCTTCTTCCGGCAGAGGAGCTGAAAGATAAAAAATATAAGAAGATTAAAGGATATGCCGGTAAGGTTCATATAGTTTCTTCAGCTTCGAATTATGGTATAGAGAAATTATTAGATGTTCTATGGGAAGAACTGGCAGTATAAAAGTGCATTCAAATATCATCAAGATAGCCGGACTTGCGGCCGCAACAATTATAACAGCTTTTGCCGCACTATGCATAGGCTCGGTCCCTGTATCAATTCCCGAAATGCTTTCTGTCCTTTTCGGAGGAGGGGGGAGCGAAACCGTATCGCAGATAATATTTGAGATCAGGCTTCCGAGGATACTGCTTGCAATTGCAGTGGGGGGCGGCCTGTCGGTTGTTGGAGGAGTGTTTCAGGCTATTCTTATGAATCCTCTCGCTGAGCCATATATACTGGGTATTTCAAGCGGGGGAGCTTTCGGAGCTGTGCTTTCATTTCTTATTGGAACCGCTTTTATCGGGACACAGATATTTGCATTCGCGGGGGCTCTTCTTGTTGTATTTCTGGTCTTTATGCTCGGCAAAAGATTCGGTGAAATTGAACCCAATCACCTTCTTCTAAGCGGGGTTATGATCGGTTCTTTCTTTGCCGCGGCAATTCTCCTTATGATGAACCTGTTAAATGATTCGCTGAGACCTGTTGTTTTCTGGCTGATGGGGAACCTCTCTTCAACCGGAAAGAACTATGTGCTGTTTGTTTTCCCTGTTTCGGTAATAATATCTTTTATTCTTATGATGAATGCTCATAAGTATAATGTAATGGCATTGGGGCAGGATAATGCCCGTTATCTGGGGGTAAACGTAAAATTTGTAAATAACCTGACCTACATTTTGAGCAGTTTTCTTGTCGGGTCAATAGTATCTGTTAGCGGAATAATCGGCTTTGTGGGGCTGTTGATTCCGCATTTATGCAGATTATTATTTGGAGTTGACAATAGAATTGTAATACCGGCATCATTTTTTATTGGCGCGTCGTACATTATAATTGCCGATACTGCTGCGCGTACAATAATTGCGCCCGCAGAACTACCGGTTGGCGCCTTTACAGCTTTAATTGGGGCTCCGGTTTTTGTATATTTAATGAGAAGGAAATCGAATAAGTTATAGCCAGGAGGTTTTATGAAAACGGTTAAGATGTTTTTTGTGGTTATTGTTGCGGTTACTTTAACAGCCTGCTCAGCAGGAATTTCTCTCTATTCGCCGCAGGAACAGGTGCAAATAGGTAAACAGCTCGATACGGAGATAAGAGCCAATAAAAAAGATTATCCCATTGATTC
>JAEXUB010000199.1 GCA_023453125.1 Bacteroidota bacterium | reverse complement strand
CTTTATGCGCGTGTACAAGGGGTTGAAGAACTTCGAATACAAAAGCGAGTTCTCAACCTGGCTTTTCAGAATTGCCACCAATGTCTGCATTACATTCCAGTCGAGAAAAAGAATTCACGAATCTCTCGACAGGGAATACGAATATGATGAGGAAAGGGGAACGATTGCCGACATGATTCCTCACGAAAACAGGGCAGACAGCAGTGCAATTGGCTCTGAAATAATGGAGCATATAAACAAAGCCATTGAAAAACTTCCTCCCCAGCAGAAAATGGTTTTCGTCCTCAAGTATTATCAGGAATTGAAAATACGGGAGATTGCGGAAATGATGAACTGCAAGGAAGGGGCGGTAAAGAGATATCTCTTTATTGCTACTAACAAACTAAGGGAACAATTAAGGAATGTTTTTTAAAGGAGAATTAAAATGAACCGCGATAAATTTTTAGAAATGTCATACTTATACATACTAAATGAATTAAGCCCTTTGGAAAAGGAGGAATTTGAAAAGGTCCTTAATTCTGAAGATGAATTGAAAAACGAATTCGAAGAGACAAAAAAATTCTATTCTCTTCTGGATTCGGGCAGACAGAAAGAAAGCGACGACGCTCTTCTCGCTGAATCAAGAAGAAACCTGATGCACAACATCAGGATTGAAGCCGAGAAAGAATCATTATGGGAAAATCTCAAGAAATTATTCGGAGAATACTTCCTAAGGAACTATAAACTCGCTCTCAGCGGAATTGCTACTATAGCTGTCGGAATTTTTATCGGGTACCTTATTTTTGCGCCGGGAAGCGGTAAAGGATTGCCCAACAATGCAGATCCTCTGAATAAAGCCGGAATCTTAAGCAGTCCCGATGTAAATTTTTCTAACATTAAGCTCCCGGATACAATACCATCCGAAGGGGAAATTGAAATAAGCTTTGAAGCGGTTAAACCGGTAAACTTTAAAGGGAATCTGAATGATCCCCTTGTAAAAAGGCTTCTTGCATCGGTTCTTACAAGCGAAACAAATCCGGGCATACGCCTCCGCACAGCCAATGCAATTGCGGCACAGCCTGAGAATTCCCAGCTGCAGCAGGATCCCAAGATTAAACAAGCGCTGATTTCGGCACTCAAAAAAGATCCGAACGACGCAGTACGCAGAGAAGCCCTTATTGCCCTTTCAAAATATACTCCCGATGCCGACATAAGGAACAGTATTCTTTATGTGCTGGCACACGACAATAACGCAGGGCTCAGAGTCGCCGCAATAAACGCACTCTCGGAACTAAGAGGCAAAGGATTAACTCTTGATGAACCTGCAAAAAAAGTACTTCAGCAGAATTCGGAAAACGACAAAAACAGTTTTGTAAGAATTCAGGCATCTTCTATTCTGAACGAAACAAATTAAGATCTGATATAAAAATTATTTACAGGAGTAAAAAATGAGAACCATAAAAAAAGCATCGGCACTGTTCTTTTTTACAGCGGCATTATTGTGCCTTTTAACGGCCGAAATTTCTGCCCAGAAATATATTACAAAAAACGAGCTCGAAGTTAAGCCGGGGGGAAACCTTAAAATAGCCCTTAACAACGGGGGCAATATTGAAATTAAAGGGTGGGATAAGGATATGATGCAGGCCCAGACCGAAGGGGAAGAGACAGGATTCCGCGTTGAAAACAACGGCACCGACATTTTGATTACCAATAATCCTTCAAAAAATTCGGACGGAGACTTTACACTTAAAGTATGGATCCCGAAAAAATTCAACATCTTAATTAATTCATTGGGAGGAGACCTCGATATCTCCGGCATTGAAGGCAAAATGAACGGCAATACCAACGGCGGCAACCTTACACTTTACGATCTTAAAGGATGGCTCGAACTATCGACACTTGGCGGCGATATTACTCTCCGCAATTCAAAAGTTGACGGCAGGGTTAAAACAAACGGAGGAGACGTTCTGGTTGAAGATGTTACAGGCAGCATTGACGCTTCTTCAATGGGAGGCTCGGTTAAACACGTAAATGTTAAATCAACAGGAAAGAATACCGGGAACACAGATAAAGAACTTATCATTTCCTCTATGGGAGGGGATATTGAGATTGACACAGCCCCAAACGGCGCTAAGCTTAAGACTATGGGGGGAGATATCCGACTTAATCATGCAGGCAAGTTTCTTGAAGCCAATACCCAGGGGGGAGACATAGATGCAAAATCTGTAGACGGCCGCGTTTATGCCAAAACAATGGGAGGAGATATTGAGATTAAGATTACCGGAGGCGCCGACGGGAAGAAAGATGCCGAATTGATTTCAATGGGGGGAGATATAACTCTAACAGTCCCTAAAGGATTACCGATGAATATCGAAATTGAAATTGCATACACTCAGAACAATAAAAAGCACAAGTTCGAGGATTATAAGATTAATAATGATTTTCAGCTTAAAGAGGAAAGAAGCAGCGATTGGGATACTTCAAAAGGAACACCCCGCAAATATATTACCGCAAAAGGGAATGTTAACGGTGGAAAGAATACAATAAAAATTAAAACCGTAAACGGAAATGTTTATTTAAAACAATCATAATACCCCCAAACCCCCTTGTTGAAAGGCCCGCATCCCCCTGCGGGCTTTTTTATTTGCCGAATTTTTCAACATCATCCGGGGTATCAAAATCCAAAAGCACTCCGGGATAGGAACAATGCCAATCTTCCTTAATGATTTCCTTTTTTGCTTTTATATTCCTGAGGTTTGAATAATCATCCTCTTTAAGAATCAAGCAGCCGGTTTTCCTGCTCAATAGGAGAGGATGTCCTCCTCTGCCTTTATAATAGGGCTGGAGCCAGTCTACTCCTTCATTTAGTTTTTCAATGAATCCCGCATAAAAACTTTCAGGTAGAAAAGGCTGATCGATAAAATGATATAAAATATATTCGGAATGAATGCATTCTCCTATTCCCCTTTTAAGAGAGGAGAACATTCCTTTTTCATAATCAGGATTGTGAATTGTTCTTATCATTCCACCGGGGTTTCTATTTGCGAGCGTGTCCTCTATTAGATTAGAATTATGCCCTGTTACAACAACAATACCGGGACAGCAAAGGGATAATTTTCTGATAATGGCATCAAGATAAGTTTCCCCCTTATATTCGCAAAGTGGTTTAAATTTTCCCATCCGCCCCGATAATCCTGCGGCAATAATCAATCCCGTAACGGAAGCCGGTTTCATTTTACTCCGAATCTTTTCCTGATTTCGGAATAGGAAGCAGATTTAATCTTTCCGTTCCATTCAAGAAGCGCAGAAGTATCCTTTAATCCGTTTCCCGTCATAAGAAGAAGTACTCTCTTACCATCCACCTTTTCATCTTTTAACATTTTCAGGTATCCTGCAAACGATGCCGCGCAGGAGGGTTCGGCAAGAATACCATATGAGCGCGCAATATATTCCTGAGCTTTCAAAATTTCCCCGTCCGTAACAGTAACAGCGGTGCCTCCTGAATTTATTACGGCATCGAAGGCGGTATATAATCCCCGCGGGGCTCCGGCGCAAATTGAATCGGCTATACTTTTTGCGGGTGCATATTTAAATATTTCCGTTGTGAAGTAGTCGGCTACAGCGCTGCTCCCCTTAGCCTGAACCGCAATAAGCTCCGGGATTTTTTTAATCCATCCGAGTTTTTTAAGCTCCCGGAATCCCTTGTAAATCCCGGATATAATCACTCCGTCACCGGTG
>JAEXUB010000084.1 GCA_023453125.1 Bacteroidota bacterium | reverse complement strand
ATTTAATAGTTCTCCGCGCCAGATATTTCCCGATTTTAATGTATTCCACATTTCTTTGTAAGTTGCATCCGGCATCATACCCGATTTTATAACACTCGTAGTTTTTCCCAGAATTTCATATTTGCCGAATCCCGATATCTTTTCGAACACCGGATTGACATATTCTACAATTCCTTTCGGGTCTGTTATAATAACGGTGCTGGGGCTCTGCTGAACCGCGGTGAACAGCTTGTTTAATTCAATTTCTCTTGCCTTATGTTCTGTTATATCCCTGATAGTAGTAAACACTGCAGGAGCATCTTCGAATGATATCAGGCTTGTATTGGCAACTACAAAAAGTATGTTCCCGTTTTTATGAATAAGTCTAAGCTCCTGTCTCGGGTCAATATTCATTCCCGAGAGCCTTAGCCGGTGTTTTTCGAACAGCATTGCCAGATCCTCGCTGAATGCATACCGGCTCCAATCTGTCCCGATAATTTCACCTAAAGTATATCCTACCATCGCGGCCATGGCGGGATTTGCAAATTTTACTTTCTGATCCTGTACAACAGCAACTCCCTCGTAGATGTTATCCACCAGGTTCTTATATTTTGCCTCGGAATCTTTCAGTTCGGATGTCCTTCTCACAACTTCATTTTCGAGTTCTAACGTATATTGTTTGCGGTGAATGGAACCGATAATGAAATAAGCTATACCGGCTCCACCGGCCAGAATTAAAATTACAAACCACCATCTTAAATAAAAAGGGGCCAGGACAGTTATTTCGGGAGAAACGAACTCCTCGCTCCAGATTCCAAGAGCGGTTTTCCCTTTTACTTTCAGCCTGTAAGTTCCGTAAGGTAAATTTGTATAACGGAGCCTTTCGCTGCTTTTAATTTCCGGGAGCCAATCGGAATCGAATCCTTCGAGCATTGCGCTGTAAGTGTTCTGGTTTTCATTGACCAGAGAAATTACTTTTATATCAAATGACAGATTGTTTTGCGCGAAAGTTTTTTCTACCGGTTCTCTGATAAACTGAAAATTATCCCCTTCGTCGGGCATTGTAACAATAATTTTAGGATGAATTATAATATCGGGCTGCTCCCTCCTGATATACTTCGAAACTCCCTTATCGGTTCCTATCCATATATTTCCCTTTTCGTCAACATTGAAAGCGCCCCGGTTAGTCTCCAGACCCGCAAGGTTTTCCTGCGGAGTGTATGTAATCTGTTTTCCATTTGCGTATTTAACTGTTCCGAAATCAGTTCCGAACCAGAAATTCTCTTTCTCCTTTTCAACAAAATAAACCGGCCTGTCAATTTTTATATCCTCATAAAAATCGAGTGAATCCCCTTTTACAAATCCAAGTCCTGCCGAAGTTCCTACAAGCGTGATTCCTCCTTCTGAATATATAGAGTAAATGCTATTCAGCCCGGGATGGCTTTTGCTTTTAAATTGTTTAAATCCGCTTATTTCATTTCCAATAAACACCCCGCCGGTCATACATCCGATTGTGAGATTGTTATTTCCGGTGAAACCAATACACCTAATGATGTTCTTGTTTTGTGCATCACCAATATTCAATAGTGAGGGCACGCTGCCTTCTATCCTGTATACATTATTGTTGCTTGCCGCATAAATATTACCGTCTCTGCCATTTATAACAGAAACACAGCCGGCATCATTTGCCTGTTTTGGATAAGCAACAAAATTAATTTTGTTGGATTTATCTAAATAGCCCAGTCCTTTTTTTGCCGCAGCAAACCAGACATTCCCTTTTTTGTCCACTGTCATCCTCATAATCCGGTTCTCAGCGGGTATCTTTTTGCTGTCGGGAATCTTTACAGTGGAAACCTTACCCTCTTGCATTACTGAAAAGCCTTCTTCGTGACCCAAGACAATTTGATTTCCCCTATGGGTAATTGCGGTTACTTCATCCTTTAGAAGTCCCGACGCCGAGTTAAAATTGGTGAACTTGGGTATTCTAATTTTAAAAACTCCTCTCTGGCTAATTATCCAGAGATTTTCTTCCCTGTCTTTAATTACTCCGTTTAATCCCGAAAACACAGAATTGCGCTGGCTGGATAAATAGGAAATCTTTCCATCTTTTTCATTGTACATAAAGAGATTTCTTGCAGTGCCGTAAAAAAAGAGCCCGTAAAAGGAGGGGAAAAAGCGAGGCGTATCAGAGCGGGCTATTTCGCCAAGCTCAATATTTTTTATTCTGCGCGAGTAATAACCGTTCTCTATATCACTGATAAAAGAAGTGCCAAGAATCCAGAGCCTTTCATTTCCGGCTTCCGGCTTTGTTTCCCAGTGAATGCTCCAGGATTCGGCCAAATCCGATTCTGGGATATTTACGCTAAGAGGCTGAAGTTTTAAATTTTTATCGGCAATAGCAATTCCTTTGGGAGTAAGGATGTAAAACAATCCCTCTTTAAGCCTAATATCCCTTACTTCATTCGACGGAAGACCTTCTTTGGAAGTTAATGCAAGCCATTTACTGTTCTTATAAACAACTATCCCCTCTTTTCCTATAGCAAGCATTGCTACAGTGTCTCTGGCATCGCAGTAAACGGTGAAAACCTTATTTACAAATGATTCCCTTTGCAGCAATTCGATTGGACCTGAACGGTACAGCTTGAATGCCTTATGAGAGAATTTAATTAATTGAATATAATTTGCCCTGGATACCCCCCAGATGTTTCCCATGTTATCATTGGCTATCGCAATGTACTCATTCCCCCCGATTCCATCCTTCTTTGTGTAGGTTTTCCAGGTATACCCGTCATATACCGAAATGCCGTTTCGAGATGCAAACCAGAGCCTGCCTAAATTATCCTGTGTAATACCGTGAATTGTAGAACTTGGGAGCCCGTCCATAACGGTATAGCTCTTTACACTAAAATCCTGCCCGGTTGCCGCAATTGGAAATAAAAGCAGGATAAGGATAAAAAACACCGGAATAATTTTAACCGGTTTATTCAATGGCATATATATGGCCTTTCCTTTACCGCCCCTCAATGCTTTAAACTGTTGAGTTATTGTTATTATATTATAATACATTAATAATCGTACCAGAGTAGTAAATATTTAGGATAAAATGAAGAATAATCTGTTTTTAATCAATAAACGGGCAAAGGAGAAAAATTTATCCGATTCAGTGGGTAATTCGGGATATAATCTTGCCGGTGGCACCTGTATTTTTTCCAACATAAGAGGCTGAAATTGAACCGAGTCTTTTCCTTTCCGCATCATCCGAAAAGAGTCTTCTTAAATTTCTGTAGGCTTCCTTTTTATTCTGAATCCTTATTCCGCACCCCAATTCTACCATTGTTAAAGCCTCCCTGCTGTTGGTTATTTTGGGACCGAATAGAACAGGCACTCCGTAAACGGCAGGCTCCAGAACATTATGAACACCTTGCTTAAAACTGCCTCCCACATAAACAAGATCGGCATAATTGTATAAAGTAAGGAGTATTCCTATAGAATCAATTATTATAATTCTCTCCCCTTTGTAATTGTTCATATAAGAGAACCTGATAGCGGGAATTTTTCCCGAGAAGGTCTGTTCAAGTTTTTCAAGATGAATAACGGTCGGTTCATGCGGCGCAATAATCATAACAATATTTTTATCGTGTCTGAAAAGTTTTTCTACTGCGGGAAGAACAACCTCTTCATCCGCTTCCCAGGAACTTCCGAAGACAAAAACTTTCCTGCCATCCAGAATTCCGTCGGCAAATAGTTTTCTGCTTTTAGCCTCGATACTTTTCTGATATACCCGGTCGAATCTGGTATCTCCAACGGCATTGAGCCTGTCTTCAGGATACCCGAACCGCTTGAAATTATCAGCATCTTCTTCGCTTACTGTCAGAATACCGGCAATATCGCCGAATAGCGCCTTATGAAATGATTTTGAAACAGGAAGAAGTCTTGTAGAATCTTTTCGCATCGTGGCATCTACAATATAAGAGGGAATATTCTTTTCTTTAAGCACCTTTACAAAATTAGGCCAGAAATCATACCGCATAAAAACAGCGAGATCCGGCTTTACAATTTCAATAAAGCGGGATGCGTTTTTTCCTGTATCGAAAGGGATGTATGAAATTATATCTGCATACGGGTATTTTACCGAATTTCTATAACCGGAAGGGGAAAAAAAAGTAATTATTACAGTTACATTCTTTTCCTTTTTAAGCTGTTCAATAATCGGCTTCGCCTGCTCAAATTCCCCCAGCGAAGATGAATGGAACCAGAAAAGTTTTTTACTCCGGTCCATTCCCTTAAGGCTTTCTTCAAGTTTATCAAATAGATTTCTTCTTCCTTCAATGCCCTCTTTTACTTTATCATTAAAAAAACGGAGAGCACCGAAAAATAGCGTAAGCAGAGGGAGTACGGTAATATTGTAAAGGAAGTACCAGAAGAATCTCATAATGCGAGCGCCTTCTTAATTTTTTCAAAGACCAGATTCGGAGTCAGGTCGAGCATGCATTTAAAATGCTTCTTAGGGCATTCCTCTTTACCGTAATGACTGCAGGGGCGGCATTTAAGAGATTCATTCTGCAGTATAACCGGCTCTCTCTTGTATGGAGCGAATCCGAAATGCTCTACAGAAGAGCCGAACAATACTATCATAGGCACATAGGATGATGATGCGGCATGCATAAGCCCCGAATCGTTGCTTACTATCAGGCTGCACATTCTCATATCCGCTGCGGAAGCATAAAGGTCATTCTCGTTGCAAAGATTCTTTGACTTAGCAATCTGCGCTGATACAGTTGAGCAGATTTCTTTATCGTCCTTTCCGCCGAAAATTACTATTGTATATCCGTACTTATTTAAAAGCTTGCCGAGCTGAATAAAATACTCCTGAGGCCACCTTTTGCTGTAGTGCTTTGAACCCGGAAAGAATCCGATATACTTTCCATCCGGCTGTAGAGAGGGCTTGATATTTTCCGGAATGAAAAGATCAATTCCTTCTTCATCAAGCACAAGTCCCGGTACCGATTTTGCATAAAGTTCCGGTATGCTTAAATATTTCTTATACAGATTCAGTTTAAGGTTAACCAGCAGAAACTTTTTAATGTTCGGTTTATGGAATTTGTAAACCGGAACACTTACCGATTTAAGGATATTTCTGCTTCTGAAATTATTCTGCAGGTCAATTATCAGATCGA
>JAEXUB010000197.1 GCA_023453125.1 Bacteroidota bacterium | reverse complement strand
ATATGGGAAGCGGAATTTTCATTCGGAGATATGGTTAAGGAACTTACCGATCCCTTCAAAATAAGTGCGCGTATGAAAAATCTGGAAATGAATCTCGAAATTAGCGACAAAATTCCGGATCTTTTATACGGTGACAGGAAGAAGATTGAGCAGATTCTTTCAAATCTTTTGAGCAATGCTCTTAAATTTACACACAGGGGAAAAATAAATTTATTTGCCGGTATCGATAACATTACTCAATCAGCAAAAGAGAATGAGATTCTCCTTCACTTTGCCGTTTCCGATACCGGAATCGGGATTTCGGAGGAAAAACAGAATCTTGTATTTGAAAGCTTTACGCAGCTTGACGATACCCTTACTAAAAGATACGCCGGCAGCGGATTGGGGCTTACAATTGCTAAGAAGCTTGTGGAATTGCTCGGCGGGCGAATCTGGTTCACTTCAAAGCCCGGTATGGGTTCTGAATTTCATTTTGTTGTTTCAATTAATAAATCGGCACGGCTTAATTTTGCGGAAAAGAATTAATAACGGGATAAATTATGAAAACATTAATTGTTGAAGACGATTTTATCAGCAGGATTGTCCTGCAGAAAATTCTGGCTCCTTTCGGAGTATGCGATATTGCGGTTAACGGTAAGGAGGCAGTACAGGCATTTACATTTTCTCTTCAGGAAGGGGAGCCTTACGACCTTATCTGTATGGATATTATGATGCCGGAAATGGACGGAATTGAGGCTGTAAGACTTATTCATGAAAAAGAGAAGGAAATGAATGTTGCTCCTTCCGATGAAGTTAAGGTTATTATGATTACGGCACTTGATACCCCGAAAGAAGTAGTTGACGCTTATTACAGAGGCGGGTGTACATCTTATCTTACTAAGCCGATTAATAAAGGCAAAATTGTTAAGCTTATAAAGGAAATGGAATTGGTTTAATCTGTCCGAACAGAGAAGAATAAGGTAAAGGCTAAACATTCGAACTTTAAGGATTTTACTTTAAATTACTCCCTAATTCAGTTGTAAGCGGGGAAATATTGTTGTAAACGTGTAATAAATCAAATTTTCTTTTTATAAATTGCCATCAAGATGATCGGGATATCCGGTATCTGAGTTCTAAACAGCTTTTAAGACAATAAGGCAAAAAAATGGCAAAAGAAAAGATATACGCCGACACTTCAAATATGTACACTGCATTATTTGAAAATATGATAGACGGTTTTGCCATTCATAAAATGCTGTACGATAAAGAGGGGAATCCGGAAGATTATATATTCCTTGACGTAAATCCTCAATTTGAAAAACTCACCGGACTTAAGAAAACTGATATTGTGAATAAACGGGTGCTGGAAGTATTGCCCGAGACCGAGGATTATTGGATTAGAAAATACGGAGACGTAGTTAAAACCGGAAATCCGCTTGAATTCGAAGATTATTCAGGCAATTTAGGAAAATATTATTCTGTTAGGGCATATAAATCCGGGGCCGATCAATTTGCAGTTACATTTCAGGATATAACAGAGACTAAAACTTTTCATGGCGAGATTATTAAAAGCGAGACCAAGTACCGTCTTCTTTTCGAATCTATGCATCAGGGAGTGTTTTACCAGAATGCTGATGGAAAGTTAATTGATGTAAATATTGCCGCATTAAATATGTTCGGTATTTCAAAAGAAGAGTTTCTTGCCAGGACTTCTGAAGCGGATGAATGGAATGTAATTGATACTAACGGAAATTCCCTGCCGGGTAAGATGCATCCTTCAATGATGGCATTGCGAAGCGGAAAACCGGTTTATGATTATGAATTAGCCGTACTTAATAAAAAACTAAATGAATATATCTGGTTAATTGTAAACGCGGTTCCCGAATTCAGGGAGAATGAAAAAAAACCTTACAGGGTTGCTGTAACACTTCAGGATATAACGGACAGAAAGAAAGCAGAAAATAAATACAAAGAAAGCATGGCAATGGCTGATGCCCTCCTTAACGCATCGGCCGATGCGGCTTTTCTTATGTCTGTTGACGGAACGCTCCTTGCCGTAAATGAGGAAATAGCGCGCAGATTGAAGGGGAAACGAGAAGAGTTAGTAGGGAAAAATGCTTTTAAAATACTGCCGGTTCATGTGGCAAAACACAGGAAAGAAAAAGTTGACCAGGCAGCCAAAACCGGAAAGACAGTAAATTTTATAGATTCCAGAGATGGGCGGATTATTGACAATAGAATATCTCCGGTCCTTGATTCTGATGGAAAGGTCAGAATGGTTGCCGCATTCGGGAAAGACATTACGGAGTTTGTCGAATCGATTGATGCTATAAAGGAAAGCGAGGAAAGGTATAGAAGATTAATCGAAACTGCCAATGAAGGAATCTGGATAATTGACGGAAATATGGAGACAACTTTTGTAAACCGTAAAATGGCCGGGCTGCTTGGTTATCCCGAATCTGAAATAAACGGGAGGAGTTATTTCGATTTTATTGCTGAAGAGGATATTAAATTAGAAAAAGAAGAAATAAATCTAAGCCGCAAAGGCAAAAGCAGAATCTATGAAAGACGGTTTATTAAAAAAGGGGGAGAAGAGGTTTGGGGGCTTGTTTCTGCATCTCCACTGTTCGATAAGGATGAAAAATTCTCCGGTTCGCTGGCAATGATTACAGATATCACTGAAAGAAAACGTATTGAAGAATCTCTTAAAGAAAATGAAATCCTGCTTAGTATGACACAGCGGATAGCAAAAGTGGGGGGCTGGGAATGGGATATTAAAAAAAGAAGTATGACCTGGACGGATGAGACATTCAGACTGCACGGAATTGTACAGAATGGAAATGAGGAAGACACCGCCCGGCTGATTGACAAAAGCATTGAGTGCTACGCACCGGAAGATAGAGATAAGATACTTAATGCATTTAAGTCCTGTATAAATGAAGGGACTGAATACGACATGGAATTTCAATTCAGGTCCTTTGACGGTGAAAATAAATGGATTAAAACAGCGGCAAAACCGGTTTATGAAAATGGTAAAATTGTTAAGGTCGTTGGAGAAATTCAGGATATTACCGATATCAAAGTAGCCCAGTTAAAGCTGAAAGAAACTAATGAAAGAATGGCCGCGTTACTTACGGCCATGCCCGATATGATGTTTATAATCAGCGGTGACGGTACATATCTGGAATACTACGGATCTTCAAAAGACCTTTACTCATCCGAAAACCTTTTTATCGGCAAAAAAGTGGGAAATATAATGCCTGCGGAGATGGCCGAAAGAACACTCAAAATTATTGATGAAGTCATTAAAACTGAAATGTTTAATGTCGACACTTATTCCCTTACTATAGACGGTCAGGAAAAATATTTTGAAGCTCGATTTGTAAAATGCGGCCATAATATGGTTCTCGTAATTGTAAGAGATATTACCTCCGATAAAAAATCTGAGGCAGAAATTAATGAAAAGAATATACTTCTTAATGCCGTTCTTCAGCACACCAATATGATGTCTGTTTATCTCGACTGTGATTTTAACTTTATATGGGTGAATAAGTCCTATGCCGATACCTGCGGTTACGATGTCTCATTCTTCAAAGGTAAAAACCATTTCCAGCTATACCCGCATCAGGAAAATGAGGCTATTTTCCGTCACGTGGTAAATAGCGGCGAGCCTTATTATGTCAGTGCAAAGCCGTTTGTTTTTCCTGATCAGCCGAATAGAGGCATAACATATTGGGATTGGAGCCTGATTCCCGTAAAGGATTATACCGGGAAAATCAGCGGACTGGTGTTTACTTTGGTTGATGTAACCGCAAAGCAGGATGCGGCAAACGAACTTCAGAGGGCCTATTTGAGATTGAATGCACTTTGGAATCTATCTAAAATTGCCGAGCAGGACCTGTTTTCGGTCTATGATAATATACTCGATGCTTCGGTTAAGATGACCGAAAGCGAATTCGGATTTTTTGGAATTGTCAATGAGGATGAAACTAAAGTTACAATACATAAATGGTACGGTATCACTATGGATGAATGCCGGGTTGAGAACAGACCGGTAGAATATCTTATTAGTGAATCGGGTGTTTGGGCAGAGGCAATTAGAAACAGAGATGCGGTAATCTTGAATGATTTTTCGGCTTCTCATCATGCTAAAAAAGGTTTTCCAAAGGGGCATATTCATTTCAATAACCTTCTAGCCGTACCCGGATTTAAAGGAGATAAAATTGTTTCCGTGGTCGCGGTTGCAGATAAGGTCTCGGATTACAGCGATTCCGATATCAAGCAGATGAAGGCATTTCTTTCAAGCGCTCAGCTGATTATCGATAGGAAACAGGCGGAGGATAGTCTTGTAAAATCATTGAAGGAAAAGGAGCTTCTCCTTAAAGAAATCCACCACAGGGTTAAGAATAATTTTCAGCTGATTGTCGGCCTTATCAGTATTCAGGCCAGCATCCGGGAAAGTGAGGCAGAAGAAAGGCTTCTTGCCAATCTTCAAAACAGGATTAAATCAATGTCCCTTATTCATGAATTAATGTACTCGTCAGGAAATTTGAGCGATATTAATGCATCTGAATATATAAATACTCTCGCAGAATATTTGAGAGGGGCTTTCACGAAAGGTGCTAAAAATATAAAGCTTTTAACTGAGATAAATAATATAAATATTGAACCGGCAGTATTAATACCAGTCGGCATTATTATCAACGAGCTTGTATCGAACAGTATTGAACATGCATTTACCGGTAAAGAATCGGGAACAATTTCCATTATCTGC
>JAEXUB010000036.1 GCA_023453125.1 Bacteroidota bacterium | reverse complement strand
ATTGTAGAAGGAATTTATTCTCATCTCGCCAATTCGGAAACTTCCGATTTCGCCTATACAAACCTCCAGATTGAACGCTTTAATGAAGTGGTTTCATTTTTTGAAAAAAATTCTCTTGAACGTCCATTATGCCATATAGCCAATTCCGCCGCTATACTGCAGCATCCCTCTGCCGGAATGGATCTTGTAAGACCCGGAATTCTTCTTTATGGCGTTTATCCGGGAGAGGAAGTAAAGAAAACCATTAAGGTTCAACCTGCTATGAACTGGAAATCGAGAGTTGTTTTCTTTAAGGTCATAAAGCCCGGGCACCCTGTCGGCTATGGCTCTACCTGGCAGACTGACCATAATGTAAGAGCAGTTACCGTGCCTGCCGGTTACGGGGACGGATATTTCCGTAAATTCTCAAACCGCTCCGAAGTAATATTGAACGGAAAGAGATATAAGATAATCGGGAATGTCTCTATGGACCAGATTGTAGTAAATATAGAAAATGATTCCGCCTACAATGGAGATGAGGTAATTCTTCTTGGCAGCGACGGAGTAAATGAAATTACCTGCGCCGAAATGGCCGGGTGGGGAGAAACCATCCCTTATGAAATCCTTACTAATATCAATACAAGAGTGCCCAGAATCTATATAGAAAAATAATTTGCCTCCTCATTTAAAACACCCCCAATATTCTCTTAATTAAGCTTTCTCCCTTTTTAAACCTCATTATCAGCCTAAAAACGAGCAATTTTACATTACAAAACTGTACATTCGTGTAATTTTGATATATCTCACATAATATTAGTCATTATGCCATTATCAACGAATATATATTGACATATTCACTATTATGCCGTATATTATTCACATTGATTTTATACAATTATCAAAAAATGGAGATAAAATGGAACCAAGAAAAAAATCGTGGGCTGAACCTTACAAAATTAAGGTAGTTGAATTAGTCCATATGACCTCTTATGAAGACCGTAAAAAAGCTTTGGCAGAAGCAGGTTACAATACATTCCTACTTAAATCCAAAGATGTATACATTGACTTATTGACCGATTCCGGCACTTCCGCAATGAGCGACAGACAGTGGGCCGGTATGATGATGGGAGACGAAGCCTACGCAGGAAGCCAGAACTATTACCACCTCGAAGAAACTGTTCAGAATTATTACGGCTATAAATACCTTGTTCCTACACACCAGGGAAGAGCTGCAGAGCATATTATTTCCCAGCTTTTAATTAAGAAAGGGGACATAATTCCGGGCAATATGTACTTTACAACCACAAGGGAACATCAGGAACTTGCCGGCGGTAAATTTATTGATGTCATTATTGACGAAGCTCACGATCCTGCTGCGCTCCACCCTTTCAAAGGAAACATCGATCTTAATAAACTCCAGGCTGTTATTGATAAATACGGCGCTCAGAATATTCCTTATATCGCTCTTGCTACAGCAGTAAATATGGCAGGCGGTCAGCCGGTTTCTATGCAGAATCTTAAAGACGTACGCGCTATTGCTAATAAATACGGAATCAAAGTTGTTCACGATATGACACGCGTTGCCGAAAACGCTTATTTCATTAAGAAACGCGAACCGGGCTACGAAAATAAATCGATTGCCGAAATCGTTCTCGAAATCAACTCTTATACAGACGCTGCTACAATGTCTGCTAAAAAAGACGCTCTCGTTAACATCGGCGGTTTCCTCGCTCTTAACGACTGGGATACATTCGAAAGAGCAAGAAATATGGTTGTTGTTTACGAAGGACTTCATACCTACGGCGGTATGGCAGGACGCGATATGGAAGCTGTTGCCATCGGTATTAAAGAATCAATCGAAGAAAACCATATCCGCGCTCGCGTTGAACAGGTTCAGTACCTCGGAAATAAACTTATTGAAATGGGAGTTCCTGTTGTTCAGCCTATCGGCGGACACGGCGTATTCCTCGATGCAAAGAAAATTCTTCCCCATTTAACACAGGATGAATATCCTGCCCAGACACTCGCTGCCGAATTGTACCTCAATTCTGGTATCCGTTCAATGGAAAGAGGCGTTGTATCTGCAGGCAGAAACAAAGAAACAGGTAAGAATAACTATCCAAAGCTCGAACTGGTTCGCTTAACCATTCCGAGACGCGTTTATACACAGGCTCATATGGATGTAGTTGCCGAGTCTGTTCTTGAAGTCTATGAAAACAGAGAAAAAATTACAGGCCTTAAGATGGTTTACGAACCAACTTACCTCCGCTTCTTCCAGGCCAGATTTGAAAAATTATAATAGAAGCTGATACTATGTATTTTGATGAGATTGACAGAAAAATATTAGAGATACTGCAGACGAATTGTAAGATTACCAATGCCCAGCTCGCCAGCGAGGTGGGCATTTCCCCTTCCAGTATGCTTGAAAGGGTTAAACGGCTCGAAAATTCGGGCGTCATTAAGAAATATGTCGCTCTTGTAGATTCGGCCAAAGTCGGCAAAGGCACTTTTGCACTTGTTTCTGTTGCCCTTGCCATACACCAGCTTGAATCGGTTGATACTTTTATTAAGACTTTCTCCGATATTGATGAAGTTTTGGAATGCTACCATATTGCAGGCGATGACGACTTTTTGCTTAAGGTTGCCGTTAAAGATATGCAGGAATATCAGGACTTTGTTCTTAATAAACTCTCAAAGGTTAAAGGGATAAATAAAATAAAAACTACTTTTGTACTTTCGACTGTTAAATACGAGACTAAGCTTGCGATTGCTGATAATGAAGAGAAATGATTTTTTATGTGACAAAAGTAAAGAGATAAAGGGACGCTTAAACGTCCCTTTTTTCTTTTATATCTGAATTTAGACCTTACAAACCCCTATTTGCCTAATAATGCCTTACTTCTCACCATTGCATCTTGATTTTAGTAATATTTGTCGTATATTAAAAACAAAACTCCTGCTTCTCCCCTATTATAATTATCAAAGAGATAATTTATGCTTAAATGCCTTTTGGTAGCCAGTTCTAAGACGATTGCCGGATTTGAGTATTTTTTGAAGGTGCCCAATTCAGGGCTTGCATCTCTTGCTGCTAATGTTGACCGAAGCAACTGCAGTGTAAAGATTCTTGATCTCGTAGCCGTTAAAACCAGCCCCGAAAAATATTTTGCCCGCTTCATCAAAAAGAATAAATTCCACCTTATCGGTTTCAGCTGCATGGTTTTTCAATATTCTCAAATGGAGCGCCTCGCGCGCATTGCAAAAGAAAATGATCCCTCGGTTAAAACAGTTCTCGGCGGTTATTATCCCACCGTAAACTGCGAAAACTACACTTCCCCCGATGATATGAGATACTTCGACTTTATAATCCGGGGTGAAGGGGAAATCCCGTTTAGAAAACTAACCGGCGAATTGAATTCTGATCTGAATTTTGAAAATGTCCCTTCTCTAACCTATGTAAAAGAGGGAAAGATAATTCACAATGAATGTTCCGAACCAGCCGGCCTCAATACCCTGAGAATTCCCGACCGGGATGCCAGAATTATAAAGAGGGGTTTTTCAATACTAAATACACCTGTAGATGTCTGCGAAACTTCAAGAGGATGCACATTTACCTGCAATTTCTGCTGTATTTCAAAAATGTATGGAAGAAGTTTCAGAAAATATACTGTTAAGAGAATTATTGAAGACATTAAGGACGCAAAAAGCAGAGGCGCAAAAGCAATCTTCTTTTCCGATGATAATATTACTCTCGATGTAAAACACCTCGAAAGCCTCTGCTCAGCTATAATTGACAACGGTCTCAATAAAATGAAATTCTTCACACAGGCAAGCGTAAAAGGATTTCACGATAATCCGAACCTTGCAAGGCTTATGAGACAGGCCGGATTCGAATGGATATTCCTTGGCATTGAAAGTCCCGACGATGAATCTCTCAAATTCTTCAAAAAGGATAATCAGCTTAAAAGCAGCGATATAGAAGGGGTCGTTAACTCTCTCCGGAATGAGAATATTTTTACTATCGGCGGAATAATCATAGGCAATCCAAATGACAGCGCTGAATCAATTAATAAGACGTATGAATACCTGAAAAAAATTAAAGTTGATATGATAACCGTAATGGCGCTTACTCCCTACCCCGGCACTGAATTGAGAAATGAATTGATTAAGAAAAATTATATAACTAACCGGGATGACCTGTCCAGATACGATAATTACCATGTTAATGTTAGAACTGAATATTTAAATTCGGGGGAATTATTTAACATTCTTGATTCAATTACTCACAAATATTTTGTCGGATCCGGTGCAATTGTGAGAATAATTAAAAGGTACCCCCTCTTTTTTATTAAATCATTTTCAAGGTTTATTGTATATCATCCCGACATGGTCTTTCACCATTTGACAAAAGGAGTCTTTCTCAGCAGAAAAAGATATAATACGAGGGGATAATTTCTTATCCTCTTTCAGTTAAATTTTTGCCTTAAACCAGGAAAGAATTCGCTTTTAGGCCCCCCGATTTTTTCATTCAACCATAGTCTCCTTTATTCTGTCGCGGGTTACTACGATTGTAATTGTTAACGGTTTGCCTTCTTTTTTGGTTGTCTTGCTGATACCTACGAGAGTCACCTGATCAGTTTCAACTTTTGCAGTATAATTGCCGTTGGAACTTTCTTTAAGAGCGTCGGGAATTACCCATCCATTAAAACGGTTTCCTCCGCCCCCTAATGTAGTTGGTTTCTTATAATACTGCTGAGCCAAAGAAGCAAGCTGCATCAGATCTCCCAGTGAGGCATCGCTAATTAGTTCCGCTTTTTTCCCCTCAAGAACGCTTTCCATATCGTATGTTATAGAAGCTATATCCTTGATTGGTACCGGAATTATATTCCCATCCTTAAGCTGAATCTTCATTATCTGCGCATTTGACGAAACC
>JAEXUB010000005.1 GCA_023453125.1 Bacteroidota bacterium | reverse complement strand
AGGTTTTCATCCACCTGGGTTTTGTACTGCGATTTTTCCGCTTCGATTGAAGCCATTTTAAGAGTCAGCTCATCTCTCAGCTTACCAAGCTCCTCGGTAACTTTTTTAAGGCTGTCGCTCTGCGCGGCAAGTTTAAGATTTTCCTTTTTTCCGGCGTTTGACGAAACAATAAGATCTTCGTGTGCTTTTTTAAGTCCGTTCAATTCCGATGTAAGATTATCATTAGTCTTTAGCGCGGCGGCCAGCTTTCCTTTTTCTGTATTAATGTTGTTTACAACAGCAGTGGCATAGTCTTCATATCCTTTGTCGAAAGATCTTGGAACGCCGAATATGGAACCGATTTTTACGAGAGGCTCTTCCCATAAAAGCTGAAGGTCTTCGAATGTCTTATCTTCATTCTGCATTGCTGTAAAAACCCTCTGCATATATTGTGCATGGCTAAGTTCATAATTTGCAATATCAAGGAATCCCCTTGCCTTTAAAGTATCGTATCTGTTAGCCGTAAGGGCTGTTTCAATATCCTTGGCGTACTGCTTGATTTTCAGAAGAGTTTTCGGGGCATATTTTTCAACCCCCTCGTCTTCGGCTTTATCAATTGCCGTCATAAGGCTTACGTGGTATTTATCCATAATCGCAATCATTTCTGCTTCTTTGTAGAGTTTCTCCGCTTCGGCAGAATATTTTTTAACACCGTCATTATCTTTATCGACAAACTCTTCAACTGCGCTTACAAAATTTTCCTCCCCATCCTTCCATTGTGCAATGCCCGAGACATCAACTCCAATGCTTAAAACAAGCTGCCTGGTTTTCATAAGCTGGGTGAAATTGGGGGAAATATTCTTGCTGTTTTCAAGAGCGAACTTAAAGTTATCGGAGGCAATTTTATATTTCTCCATCATGCTTTCTGATTCTGCAGGGTCCTTTGCATACTCTTCGGCATCGTGCATAGCCTCTTCGGCATTTTTAAATTCCTTTTCCGAAAAAATATTAGCCGCCGCTTCAAGAGCTTTTTTATGCAGATCTTTAACCTCTTTTTGAACTGCCTCTTTGTTTGCCTGGGCGTTTATAATAATGGGAACCAGGAATACTATTAAAGCCCCCGAAAACAGTTCTTTTAATCTAAACCTTTTCATTTCTCCCTCCATAATTAAGCTTCTTCTTTAAGGAACTTAATAATTTAAATAGTTTAAAACAAGATTTATTAATAAAAGAAGGCCTCCGTTTGGAGGCCTTTAATAAAGGAGTCGATATGTCTTTTATCAACTAAGCAAATAGTTGTTTTTGCCGCCGGACATACTTCTTTGGTGGTTTGATTTATCCCCCCGGGGAATTTTAAATCTGCTTATCAGCTGCTGAAGATTGGAAGCCATTCTGTTTAATTCCTCTGAGGATCTTGCAATCTGCCTTATTCCATCGGCGTTTTCCCTGGTCACATTATTTATCTTTTCAATGCTTCCGCTAATTTCCTCGGCAGTAGCGCTTTGTTCTTCGCTTGCAGCTGCCACCTGGGAAATAATATCGACAACCTGCTGCGACTCATCAATAATTTTGCGGAGAGAATCCCCCGCCATATTGGATAATTCGCTTCCTTTTCTAATTTCCTCTTCGCCCCGGCTCATAGAATCAACGGCAGCTCTGGTTTCGCTTTGAATCTGCTTAATTGTATCGGCAAAATCCTTTGTGGCTTTAGAAGTTCTTTCAGCAAGTTTTCTTACTTCATCGGCAACAACCGCAAATCCCCTTCCCTGCTCTCCGGCCCTTGCCGCTTCAATAGCGGCATTCAATGCTAGAAGATTTGTCTGGTCTGCTATATCATCAATAACCTGAATAATTTCACCAATCTGGTCGCTGCTTTTGCCAAGAGTTTCAACTGTCCGCGCCGACGAAGAGACTACATCTGCAATTCTCCCCATCCCTTCAATGGTCTTTTCAACAATGGCGCCACCGTCTTTAGCCGTTTTCCCCGCATTCTTTGCTGCTTCGGCGGCATCGGTAGTGTTTTGCGTGGTTGAAAGAATTGTCTTAGTCATTTCCTCAACGGCGGCGGCTACCTCGCTTGTCTGAATGCTCTGGTTCTGAGAGCCGGATGACATCTGTTCGCTGCCGGATGATATTTCGGCACTGGCGTTTGCGGTTGCCTGAACGGCAAGATTAACCTCCATTAAAGCCTGCGCAAAAGATTCGGCAAGAAGATTTATATTATCTTTAATTTTTCCGTAATCGCCTCTGTAATCCCCTTCCATTTTTACCGTAAGGTCTCCGGCGGCAATCTGTTTAAGAACCTCTCCAGACTCATTAATCGGTTTAACTATTGAATCCATAACAGAGTTAATGCCGCTTACGATTGTTCTGTATCCGCCAGTAAATATTTGTTCGTTGCCGCGCGCTTCAAGCTTTCCCTCTTTTGCTGCGCTCGTGAGGAGATTGGTTTCTTCAATTAATCTATTAAGTGAATCGACAATTGAATTATACGAGTTGGCCAGAGTATCTCCTTCATCTGCACAATTGCTTTTAGAGGAAAGGTCCCCGGCGGCAACTTTATCCAGAAGCTTGGAGTAGCTTTCAAGATTAGCCGAAAATTCATCTATCGATTTCGCCATTTCCCCCATTTCATCAGTTGAATTCACTTCAACCCTAGCGTCGAGATGCCCCTTCGAAATTTCTTTTATTGCATATAAAACTTTTTCAACCGGCTTGTTTACTCTTTTACGGATAAAACTCATTGATATAACGAGGACAAGAATTATTGTAATAACTCCAAGCACCGCAGAGACTATTCTCTGTTTTGTAAGCCCCGCGTTCATAGATTCGAGTGAATACCGCACACCCACAATTGCAAGCGGGTCTCCAATATTAGCCTGATGGCACGAAATGCAGGATGATTCAGCGAGTATTGGAGTAATTTTTTTTATTGCCGGAACTCCTTTAAAGTCTTCATCGGCAATAAACGGTTTTGCCGATTTTAATACTCCCTTTTCATCCTCTTCAAGTTTCGATTCGGAACCGCTCCTTATTTTATCTGTCGGCGTAACTCGCAGCTGGAGCAGATTGGGAGTGTCTTTTACTTTTTCTATGAAGGGGGATACATCCGTAGCTCCGTTAGCCATTGCAAATTTTAAAGACTCAATAAAAATACCGCTTATATTTTCTGTCTCTCTCTGTGCCGCTTCCTCTTCCGAAACATATTGATTATAGTTCAGAAGAAAAAAAGTAATACCCAGCACAATGATTAATGTAACCGATAAAAACCGGGAGACCTCTTTAAACAAAGTTGTCTTCTTTTGCATTTAAACCTCAATAAATCTGTAATAATTTTCTCTCGCTCCGGCAGACTGAAAATAACAGCTGCTCAGAAATGTAGGTTATTATCGGATTTGGATGCCCGATATTTAGGGGTGTTTCGGAAATATTTGTCTTAAAATTTTAATCCGGGACACCCCATCGGCAGAATTATTTGGAAGGAACAGTAATAAATTTACTGCAGGTTAACCGGCATCAGGCATCCGTCGGTGCCGCATTCAAAAAAGAGGGGAATTTCACTCATTTTTGATGGATTTTCGAAATATTCCATAAAACTTTGCCAGAACGGATCAGCGCCTGACAGATAATTTAAGGAGTCCCGATTTGCCCATATAAGGCTCATATCGGCCCCGTATAAGCCCTTTAGAAGGCTTTGAGTGAGGAAAGGGTATTTTCCCCCTTCCGCTACTAAAACCCCCTTCCTGAGCCCTTTATTTTGGTCAAATAAAGATTGCAGCATAAATGCCGCTCCGTGGGGATATCTGATAAGCATTGAGGGGATTTTTTCCATTGGTAAAGCTGCGGCGCCGAATTCTTTAATCGGGATAATATTATTTAATCTGGATATGAGATAAAACGCCGCGGAATTGCCGGACGGGTATGCGTTATCGAAAATCGAAATGCTTTTTTCAGGAAAGAAATTTTCCGAGATACGAAACAGATTTTTCTCCTCGTCGAAAAATTTTCCCGTCATTGTGCCGGCAAGGCTTACCGCTTCTTTAAGATATTCCGGCCTGCCGGAAAACTGAAATAGATTAAGGGAGGCAAGACCGAGAAAAGCGTAATCGTCAAGCACCGAATTTGTATTTAACTTTTCTCCCGCAGAGGAATGATACAATTCATTTCCCTCTTTGTGACGGACAAAAATATATTCATATGCTTTCTTTGCCATATCCATAAATTTGGGGGTGCCTGTAACAAATGCGGCAAACGAAAGGGAATATATCATCAGGCCGTTCCAATCGGTAAGTATTTTATTATCCATCAGGGGAGGTACTCTGTTTTTTCTATGAGAAAGAATTTTCTTTCGTATTACTTCAAACCGTTCGGCTGCGGCGTTAAAATCATTCATCTTTTCAAAATCAAAATGAAAGATGTTTGTTCCGTTCTTTTCCCTTAAATGCTCTTCAAGGTAATTTCCTTCTTCCTCAAGGGAATAAAATTCTTTTAGAAATCCGATCTCATCACCGGTAAGGATTGAACGGAGTTCGTTTAACTCCCAGGTATAATATTTCCCCTCTACCCCTTCGCTGTCCGCATCGAAAGCCGAATAGAATGCCCCGGCCGGAGAGGTCATTTCGGTTTCAACAAATTCCAATGTCCTTTCAAGATAATGGAGGTAAAATGAATCCCCGGTAAGCCGGTATAATTCGGCAAGAAGAAGAATCATCATTGCCTGGTCATAGAGCATTTTCTCAAAATGGGGAACGAGCCATTTTATATCAGTTGAGTATCTGTGGAATCCACCCCCGATATGGTCGAATATGCCGCCGGAACAGATTCTTTTAACTGTATGTTCAACCATCGCAAGCGCGTTTTTGTCCCCGTAAACCTGATAATATCTCGTAAGGAAAAGAAGATTATGGAGCGATGGGAATTTGGGCGCGGGGCCGAATCCGCCAAGTTCATCATCGTAACCAGATTCAAAGTGGGAATATGCTTTTGCAAAAATGGAATCATCCGCTGTTTCAATTTTGACCTGAATGGCAGACGCTCCGATTCCCTTCCCTATTTCGGAAATGTTTTTACTTATTACATCCGGCTCATTCTTCCATACTTCTGCAATCTTCAATAAAATATCTTTGAATCCGGGGCGCCCCATTCTTGATTCTCTCGGGAAGTAGGTGCCGGCAAAGAAGGGAGCCCTTTCGGAGTCGGCAAAAATTGTAAGAGGCCAGCCCCCCCGCCCGGTTATCATCTGGCAGGCTTCTATATAATAATGGTCTACATCGGGGAACTCTTCCCTGTCAACTTTTATGCTAACAAAGTTTTCATTTAGTATTCCGGCAACTTCATCATTCTCAAAAGACTCATGTGCCATTACGTGGCACCAATGGCAGGTAGAATAACCGATTGAGATAAATACCGGTTTGTTTTCCCGCGCTGCAGTTTCAAATGCTTCATCCCCCCAGGGATGCCAGTTTACCGGATTTTCAGCGTGCTGAAGTAAATAGGGACTTGTTTCCTTGCCGAGCCGATTTGAATTTTTCATAGATTAATCGTATTTATTCCTGTTAAATGTAGTAACATAAATACCGTAAATAAAATTCAATTTCAATTTAAAGGAGTTCCAATGAAACTGTTTGTAAAATATGCATTGCTGTTTGTAATGATTTTTTCATTCAGCGCAGCAGCCCAGAATGCACAGCCGCAGAAAAAAGAAGCGCCTCAGAGCAAGAACGCTCCTAAGTTCGATCCGGCACGCGATTCCGAAAAAGACCTTGCTGAAGCAGTTGCTAATGCCAAGGTAAGCGGCAAGTTTATTCTTCTTGATGTGGGGGGCGAATGGTGCATCTGGTGCAAAAGGCTCGACGTATTTTTATATGACGATCCTGAAATCCACAAAATGATGAAAGACGCTTTTGAAGTTGTTAAGGTTAATATGAGTCAGGAAAACAAGAATGAAGCATTCCTTTCCAAATATCCCAAGATAGGGGGATATCCTCATTTCTTTATTCTGGATAAGAACGGGAAATTCGTTCAGTCGCAGGATACCGCGGTGCTTGAAAGCAAAGGCTCATACAGCCCTGAAAAACTGAAGGCATTCTTTACAATCTGGACTGCAGGCAAATAAGGAATTTATATTTTTTTTCTTATCGCTACGATTTTGATTTAAAAAAAGGCTCCCGATACACAGGGAGCTTTTTCATTTTAAAATAGATTCAATTTATAGAATCAGAATTAAGGATTTCCTTTTCAGAATATTTTCTTTATAATCCTGAAAGGAAGCTGAATAATTGCTTTGAGCAGATCAAATACAGAGGATACCGCAAATCCCAGAATTCTGAACGGCAGAAGAAGAAGCCAGATGATCGGGTATAAAACCAGGACGGCCAGCGCAAGAGGCCAGCAGAGCACAAACAGAATAAGCCACAGAAGCAGTTTCATTTTTATCTTTCCATTTTGATTCTGAAAATATAAAAAAACCGGAGCTGATGAAAAAAGAAATCCCCTCCGCAAGGGAGGGGATTGAACTGATTTACCTCATATCATACCGGAGGAACGATATATAGGCTCCCGCAAATGCCGCAAGCGAAAGAAGAATTATAATAACCATATCCACGATGGAAGGGGCAAGAGAAGCGGCCAGAGTTTCCCCCGCATAAGAGAATTTCGGGAGGTCCTTAGTTTCAACAGCTTTACCGCGGCCGTCGTCGAATTTGAATCCTCCTTTATTGCTAATGGAGATTCTGAATCCTCCGAATCCGCCGCTCTCCTTCTGTTTCTTTTCAATAAATGCATTGTATTTATCCCTGAATTCCTTCATAGCGTTTTCGTAACGCTGAGTCATTTCAAGGTCTGTCCCGCTCAGATTCATAACCGCGAGCTGGTAGGCCGAAGCGGGAGAAATTCTCGAGAGGGTAAGCGCAAGACGTTCAAGCTGGTCTCTCTTTTTCTTTGCGCTTTCATTAATCTTTTCAACGAATTCATTTTCCTCTTTTTCTCTCTGCTTCATCACCTTATCGCTTTCCTCCATCCAGGCAAGTTCATTATCCTTCTGGTATTTTTCCCTCTGCTCTTCGCTCATTCCATCCATTAACTTGCTTCTTTCCTGCCATACTTTCTGCATTTCTGCGGAATACTTGGCCCATCCCTGCTGCTGATATGCAATGCGCTGGCTTTCAAGTTCGGCATTTGTCGGAACGGTAATAAACTGTCCGGCCACCATAACTCCCACACGCGGGATAATGAATACGAATCCGATCCAGACGACAAGGAGAATAAGAAACGAAGTTGAAGAATGCTTTGTAAGAGCGGAGACGAGAATACCAACCACAATGAAGAATGTAAAATACAAAAGGGACATAGCGAGCAGAAAAATAATCTTCATCCAGTCGGCGCCGGTAATCGGTATGCCCGAAATAACCATAATGAGAAAACCGAGAAGCACCGGAATTGTAACCGGTATAACCAATCCGAGCCAGGAGCCGGTGAGTTTTGCCAGAATGAACCGGTTCCTCGGAATTGAATTGGAGAAGACCAATTTAAGCGTGCCGTTCTCTCTTTCACCGTTAATCGAATCGTAAGTGAATAGAATAGCAAAAAGAGAGAGAACAATTGTTACTATAAAAGTAAAGTCGATGTAGCGGAACACTGCAAAAATCGGGTCGTCGTTATAAACGCTGTGTGTAAGTTTTACCGGCTGATAGCGGTTAATCTGAGAAAAGCGCCCTATATCATTATGTATGCCTGTGGCAAAGACCTGCATCGGATTAGGCGCGCGGAATGCGGAGTACTGCACTTTCATCCAGCTGTCTGCCTGGGCCAGGTTGGTTTCAATAAGACTTATTGCCGTGTTGTAATTTTTCTCGTAATCCTTGTACTCCTTAATTCCCGTATAGAAGCTCAGCAGAATAAGGATTGAAAAAGTAAGGAACGAAGCAATAAACTTGGGGCTCTGTATAATCGATTTTAATTCTTTCTGTACTAATATCCAAAACATATTTCCTCCCCTACCTTAAATCATATTTAATGAATGCTACAAAGGACCCGAAGAAGAAAATGAGATTGTAAATTATCAGAATCACAAGATCAATAATACTTCTTCCGAGAGTCTTGGCAATGTCGGGTGAATTATATTTAAATTGAGGGAGCTCCTTAGGATCTATTTTCTTTTCCTCTTCGCCGGAAGTTCTAATTGCAATCATAACCCCCGAACCGGAAGTGGCCCCTGTTTTAGCCATCTGGAATTTTTTGAATACATCCTGATATGCCACAGCCTGATCCATAAACTCATTAATAAGCTGAAGTGATGTTCCCGCAATATTTGTCGCCGCAAGGGAGAAACAGGCCGAAGGGGAAATTCTGGAGATACCGAATGCAACCCCCTGCTGCAAAGACTGCCGGTTGCTCCTTTCCTCATTCAGCTTGTCATTAAATTCTTTCTGTTTCTTACTGCTTTCCTCCTGCAGTTCCGCCATAAATTTCTGGAATTCCTGCATTCCCGTGGTTTCTGATGCGGGTTTAAATGTACCCATCTTTTTAAACTGTTCTTCAAAAACCTGGGTTGAAAATTTTGCCTTCTTGGAATTCACTTCGTCAACGGAAGGAACATCAACGGCCCTGCCTGCTATAATAACAGATGCTCTCGGAAGTACAATTACAGACATAATCCAGATTACAAGCATCATCAGGAATGAGCCGGATGACTGCTTCATAATAATGGACATAAAAACGGATAGACTGAGGAAGACGCCGAAGTAAAGGAATCCGGTAAAAAGAATTACAATCAGCTTCATCCAATCTCCTCCCTCCATAGGAACCCCCATTAAGGGAAGAAGAAGGGCCCCCAGAAGGAGAGGGATTATAAGAGGTATTGAGAGAGCGGTAAAGGAACCGATAAGTTTTCCCAGAATATATTTATCGCGCGGCACCGGATTTGCGAATGTGAGGGCAAGCGTCCCCCTCTCCTTCTCCCCGTTTACGGCGTTATATGTGAGAAGAATTGCAAAGAGGGAGAGGATTATCTGGAAGAGAAAATCGAGATCCAGAAAGCGGAAAACCGCATAGATCGGGTCTTCGTTGTATTTGCTTTCCGTGGCAATCAGTTCCCCCATTCCCGCCATACTGATATTTCGTCCGATATCATTAGATACCCCTCCGACCAGTGATGCAAGAGGCTGCGGGGGAAGGAATATTTTGTGCCTTACCATGCGCCAGTCGGTTACCTCTTTCATAGAACGGAGGTTTTCGGCAACCGAGGCTTCGTACTGGCTCTTGTTTATCTGGTAATTGCGCGCCCCTACATAAAATGTAAGAAGTATAAGAAGGGAGCAGACCGCAAATGTAAAGACAAACTTTGCAGAGCCGAGAATTTCTTTTAGTTCTTTTTCAATTATTATTTTCAGCATAATTCACCTATGCGACCTGATCCATATAGCCTGCCATAAACTGCATATAGAGTTTTTCCAGGTCTTCATTTTCAAAATCGGTTCTTGTCTTTTCCGTTACAAGAATCCCCTTTTTCATTATGCCTATTTTATCGGCAATTTCCTTTGCCCTGAAGATATCGTGGGTAGACATCAGAATTGCTTTCCCCTGGTCTCTCAATTCTTCCAGGAGTTTAACAAACTCAATACCCGCCTTCGGATCAAGCCCGGAGGTAGGTTCGTCGAGGAGTATTGCAGGGGAATCTTTCAATATTGCAATTGCAATTCCGCATTTCTGCCTCATCCCTTTTGAGAATCCTTTCAGTTTCTTATGATGTGCCTCTTCCTGAAGTCCCACCCTTAAAAGAACGTTTTTGTAATCCTCTTTTGTATAATTCATTTTACCGCCGAGTTTCACAAAATAATCGAGATTCTGAAGCGCCGTGAAATTGGGATAGAGCATTACGTTTTCCGATACAAATGCCACGTGCTTTTTTGCTTCGAGAGGATCTTTATGGGATACGATTCCTTTTATTTTAGCCTCTCCCGAAGTGGGCTCTATAAGGTTAAGAAAAATATTTATTGAAGTGGTTTTGCCGGCGCCGTTTGCCCCCAGCATTGCATAAATTTCTCCGGCGTGAACCTGCAGGTTCAGATTATCAAGAGCCAGAACGCCGTCTTCATATTTCTTGCTTAAGTTTACTGCCTCAATTACAGGCTGACCGTTTGACTGATTCTCCATTTTACCCTCTTATCTCCGTGTTAATTTTAGTCCGTAAATAACCATTCCCGCTACAATTCCAATAATCAGGATGGCAATAATTATGGTGCTTAATATGTTTACCGGCTGTTTGATCTCTATGGTAATCGTTTTATCTTCAGCTTTAACCAGCTGGTTCTCCGAATAGGAAGTTGTTTTAACGGTAACTTCATACTTGCCGGGGGAAACATCTGCCGGAGGTATGAATGTAAAATCCACCCTTTTCTCTTCCCTTACGCCTACCGATTCTACATACTTCGGGTTAATTTCCTTTGTCCAGTTGAGAGGCATTGTAAACTCAAACTCAACATTATCAAGGCGCTTTGTGCCATCGTTAATCACATCCATCGGAACCGTTACCTTTTCCCCGGAGCCGGCCGAGAAGTAGAGCTGCTGGGCTCTAAGATTAAGCTTTCCCGCTCCTTTTGGGGTAAGCTCCAGCTTAAGGTAACCTACATTCAGTTTTTCAATCTCTTCTTTGGTGTAAATTTTATCCTTTAAACCGCCAAGTGATTCCAGTTTATCCATTGGAATAACCAGGACATAAAACGTCAGCGGCTTATCAACAACTATTTCGTTTGTAGCCCTGTCAGGCAGATATACCTGCAGCCCTGCTTTCTTGGTTTCCGAAGTCTGTGTAAAACGGAACTGGCTCAGTTTTGCGCTTGTTGCCGGGTCAACAAAGTAATAGTTAATCTGCTTCGGCAGGTTAACAACTTCGAGCTTAAATGTATTGGCGCTTCCGCTGAAGAGTTCCAGCGTCATATTAAATGTTGCGGTCTTCCCAAGTTCAACCTCCTGAGAGAACTGCTCCGACTGAAGCACCACTTTATTTTCCGACACATCTTTCTGCAGGAAAATTTTAGGCGCGCGCTGTGTGCCGTTGCCGTAAATTAAATTTACCGTTACTTCATCCAAATCCTGAAGTAGGACAAAATCCACAGTAACGGGGGCGCCGTGTTTTATTTCGGGTACTTTTGCCTCGTATGGCTGACTTATAATTGCATTCTTGTCATTAAGCAGGGAGATGTAGACATTATTCACAATTTCGGGCTGAAGGGATTTAAAAAGCTTATCATCCACGTTAACCAGTTTCTGGAATTCCCCTCCCCCTTCCGATGTATTGGCGAGTTTGAGGCGCACGTGCTTCTTTCCGTCCCGGCTCTGATATTTGACGGCTTCTATAACCGAGACATACTGTTTTTCGAAGATGACGGCAAGAAGGGCCTGCTGGTAATTCACTTCAGAATCGGAAAAGATTGTTTTAGCCCTCTGGTATTCGGCGTCGGAAATCATTTTCTTATCATACAATGCCTTCTGTCTCTCATATTCCACCTTTGCGGATTCGAATGCTTCCTTTGAGCGTTTTAAACCTAGCAGGCGGTACTGGTCATCCTTCGGATTATAATAAGAGCCCGGATTCTGCGCCATAAGAAAAGAAGAAAACAGATAAATGAGCAGCAATAAATATTTTTTCATTTTTTACCTTAGTCTATTATTTTGTAGTTATTTTCACTTTACCGCTTTTCTTTAGGGAATCCAGATTCAGTTTCTTCCCGTCCGGAGTTCTTAATTCCCCTTTAATTTCCTTACCCGATTCATCTCGCATTCTACCGTCAGCCCCCATCTTGAATATTTTTCTTTCCCCTTTAGCGGCATCCCCTTTTTTAAAGGTTACAAAGAATTTGTTTCCTTTCCTGTCAATCCCAAGTTTAACTTCGCCGCCAGCTTTAACCTCTTCATAAATCTTCCTCAGTTCTTTTACATCGGTAACTTTTTTGCTGTTTATATAAAGTACTTCATCCCCTTTCTGGATGTCAGCATTTTTGTTTTCTTCGCTTCTCATTTCTTTTGGCAGGACATTTTCAACAATAAGTTTTTTCCCTTCAATTGTTACAACCGCTCCTATTTCCATCATAATTGCAGATTTTGATCCGTCAATACGGACCATCTGCTGGGCCTGCATAATGCCTCCAAAAAGCAGAATAAACATTAGAAATACTCTTTTCATTTTCACTCCTCATTGATAGGTTTTAAAATACAATATTTTAACATCTAAGACGGATAACAGTTGCGTTTTTAGCCGGTATTTAACAATTATTAACAGTTCTTAATATATATTAATAGGAAGCGGAAGGAATATTCCATAATAGTATTTCTTTTTAAATAGGGACAATTTTTTGCATAAAATTTCAGGATTTTTTTTCCGATTAATATTTTGATAATTCAATTATCTGTTTTATATTTGTGACCTCTCCTCCCCAGCATATTAACCCCTCAATGAAGCCCGAAGGGTTCCCAGCGCCCGCGGGCTTCACCTTTTTAAATATGACTTATTTTAAAAAAATAGAATCCGGCCTTAACCGGATTCATTTGCAAGTAGTGTGGTTTGTAATTATTTTATGTTTAGAATTGATGCCTTCATCGGCACCCGAAATTAAATAATTTATTAACTTATTTTCAAGAGTATGTCTGTTAACTGCCGCTTGTGCGCACATTTTTTCGTAACCTGGCAAAAGAAACATCCGTACGGATGCAAAGCATTCGGCTTCAAGACTCCTAAAATGCCCTCTATGGATGTGTTTAATTCCTCCGGCAAGGAGTGTACCCGCTTTATACCGAAAGAGAAAATCAAACCGAAATAATACAGGTTTATAACCATTCCTGGGAAGGGGTCCCGACGGCAAAGAAAATTGATACGGTCATCGAGTAGGCGTCTAAAGATACCGTATCGAGATGAACCCATCCACGGGACTCGCACCCGCTTAATCTCATCATCGATGCCCGTCGCCTTCCCTTTGAAAGGGAAGGCTTGCGGCCTGCACACTTGGATATCGGCGCTCCTAAGAAAACAGTTTTGTGGCTCATTCTACAGAAATATATTCCTGCCGTTCACTCCCCTATTCCAACCATACAGGAAACCTTCCCTCCCAGAGGGAAGGCGGGCAGCATAAATAACTGAATGTATCCTAGCAAGTCTGGCGGATGGGTGCTCCTTTCAGCACAAAGAACCCATCCACGGGTCTTGCTATCTCTTGATCTCGTCATCGAGGCCCGTCGCCTTCCCTTTGAAAGGGAAGGCTTGCGGCCTGCACATTTGGATATCGGCGCTCCTAAGAAAACAGTTTTGTGGCTCATTCTACAGAAATATATTCCTGCCGTTCACCTCCCTATTCCAGCAATTCAGGAAGCCTGCCCTCCCTGAGGGAAGGCGGGCAGCATTAATAACTGAATGTCTCATAACAAGTCTGCCGGATGGGTGCTCCTTTCAGCACAAAGAACCCATCCACGGGTCTAACACCCGCTTAATCTCGTCATCGATGCCCGTCGCCTTCCCCCCGCCGAGCGGGATCTTCGACTTCAAAAGGGAAGGCTTGAGGCACAATTACTAGAATATCGGAGCTCCTAAGAAAATTGTTTGTTGGTCATCCTAAATAAATATTTTCTGCCGTTCACTCCCCAATTTCAGCAATGCAGGTA
>JAEXUB010000204.1 GCA_023453125.1 Bacteroidota bacterium | reverse complement strand
TTTTTGCCTCTCTTTCTTGTTCCCGCAATCGGCAGTATTGTCCCTTTTCCGTTTTGAACTTTAAGCAGGTCCTCCGGAGAGGTGCCTATTATTACAGGGCCGTCATTAAATTCCATATAGTACATATAGGGGGATGGATTGATAATTCTTAGCGCACGGTACAAATTAAAAAGATTACCCGAGTATTCCGAAACAAATAATTTTGAAAGAACCAGCTGGAAAACCTCTCCCCGTTTAATTTCCTCTTTTGCTCTTTCAACGAGTGAAATAAACTCATTATCCTCAATTGAATTTTCAGTGTCATCTTTAAAGCTGAAGCGGGGGAGCGTATAGGTCCCTCTGCAGATTATCTTTTTTAATGATTCAATAACCGATACTGCAGACTCATAATCTCTTTTAATTTCTCTTTTATCATTTAAGTATACATTATGAATCAGTATAATCTGGTGTTTCAGATGGTCGAAGGCAGCAACAGTATTATAAATCCCGAATATTGAATCGGGAATTTCAAATGTGCCTTCTTCCGCGGGGATTATTACCGGCTCAATTAGTGAAACATTCTCAAAACCCAGATAGCCTACAATTCCGCCGGTAAAAGAAGGAAGGTCTGCAGTTTCAGGGGCTTTAACTAAATTCATTTCATCCCTTAAAAGATCAAATATATTTTTACTGCATAATTTTTCTTTTCTGCCTTCTTTCATAACTATACCGGAGCCCCGGCCGTAAATTAGTTTTACCGGGTTTATGCCGATAAAGGAGTAACGGGCAAGTGTGCCAATTCCGTCCACCGATTCGAAAAGGAACGAGTTTAATCCTGACTGCTTCAATTTCAGGTAAAGAGTAACCGGCGTTTCAAGATCGGCAGTTATTCTTTCATAATAGGGGACAATTGAATATTCCCCTGCAAGTTTTTCAAAAGATGTAAAATCCATAATCCTCCATAAAACAAAAAACCCTTCTCAGTGATACTAAGAAGGGTTTTTTAATTAAAAATATATTACTTCAACTCACTGAAATGCTATTATTGAACTGCTCCACCACCAGAGTAAATTGAGGTAATATGTCTTTTTGTTCATTTTCATGTGGCTAAAATAAATAATTGAAGCAGGCTTTGTCAAGAAAAATCTTATTTTTAAATGTTTTTTGTCCTATATCACTAAAAAAAGCTAAAGAAATCCGCAAAAAAACCGATAATAAAGGAAACTAAAAGTGTATCTATGTCAAAAGTAGTACAATTAGATAAAATTACAACCGGAATGGTGCTTGGCGCTCCGATACTTAACCGTTACGGACAGACTCTTCTTGCGGCAGGTATTGTGCTTGAAGAAAAGCATCTTATGATGTTTAAAACCTGGGGTATAAAGCACGTTACCGTCGATGGCGGAAACAGCGAACCGGGGACGGATAAAGTTATTAGCGAAGATCTTATGAATTTAGCCCGCGCCCATGTGGAAAAGAGGCTTTTATGGAATGATTTTCTTCCGATTGAAAAAGATCTTATTGATGCAGCCGTAGAAAGGGCAGTAGACCTCTTTTCTGAACAGCAGCCGGAGGGGGCAAATGATTAATATTGAAAAAAAAATCTATGATGCCATTGAAGAAGTGCCTACGCTTCCGACTATCTACTCTGTGCTCTCTGATACTCTTGTTAATCCCAATGCAAATGCGGCTGATATTGCACATCTAATATCAAGCGACCAGTCAGCTTCTTTTAAAGTGCTGAAAGTTGTAAATTCACCCATATATCATCTCTCAAGCAGAATTGAATCAATTTCGCTTGCGGTACTGCATCTTGGCTTTAACGAAGTAAGAAATATTATTCTTGCGTTATCTGTCATAAATCTTTTTTCTAAGAAAAAATTAATCTCTTCATTCCGTCCGGTTGATTTCTGGAAACATTCAATCGGCGTCGGAGTGATTACAAGATACATAGGGAATACACTTCAGGTTTCCCGCCCCGAGAATTATTTTCTGGCAGGAATTCTTCACGATATCGGAAAGCTGGTTTTGTTCGAGAATTTCGGCGACCAGTATGAAACAGTGCTTCAGTATGCAGAAGACAGGAAGTGCCAGATTATTGACGCCGAGAGAGAAATACTCGGAGTTGATCATACTGTAGCAGGGGCAATTTTGGCGGAGAAATGGAAACTTCCCGAATCAGTACTAAAAGTTATAAAATATCATCATACCGGAGTATCGGAAGATGAAAAGGATATTCTGGTTGCGGCCGCACACATTGCAGATATTGCCGCAAGGATATTTGAGTTCGGATATGGTGGTGATGATTATGTGCAGAAACCGAATCCTGCTGCATGGGATATGCTTAAACTGCCTAATCATTTCTTTACCAAATCAATTGGAGTGTTGACAGCCGGGTTTGAAGAAACGATTAATTCGATTCTTAATCTTGATTAGTTAATTTATTTGGTGTGATGAACAAATCAGTTTACAATGAGGTCTCTGTCGAGAGAAAGGAGATTGTGGATTTTCTTTCGCGTCTTGATTTCTTTTGCAGAAGCAGGGTTAAGGATGAACCCCTGTTTGAAATTATTTCGGACGGGCTGAAACTCCTTCACCGGATGAAAAAGGTAAACTATGCTTCATTCTTTTCCGTTATTCCACAGACATTTACATTTAAGCTGACTGCAGTCCAGCCGGAATCATTGAGCGGAATTGCCGATGAGGTGTTCAACAGGCTGGTCGACAATGGTGAAATTGCCGAAGTGCTTCAATCCGGTTTTTCCAATTTTTTCAGTCTCGCGCCGGACGGGAAAAATTATATTGCAATACCGGTTTCCGATTCCTCCGGTATACTGGGGATTATGGTTCTTGAGACTGATGCCGGAGATGATGAAACGGAATTTATCAGGACTGTCTGCCTGCATCAGGCAAATATACTTGCACTCTACATATCAAACTCAAAACTGAATAAAAAAATAAAAAATATTAATTCCCTTCTTGACCAGAAACTGGCCTACCGGACCGAAACGATAAAACAGAAAAAAAGAGAACTTCAGACCATACTGGATTCCATTAACACCGGCGTATTCATAATTGACAGAACAACATTTGATATTGTTGATGTGAACCACCACGCTCTTAACCTGCTTAAATTCGAAAAACAGTCGATTATAGGTAAAAACAGAAAGCAATTCAGTCCTCACTGGAATTATCAGCCCGATCTGGATTCCCCCTCCCATGAAAACAGTGAAATTGGATTATTTAATAATGAGGGGAGTATTCTTCCGGCTCTTAACTGCATTAAAATGATTTCACTTAACGGACAGGATTACCTGCTTGAATCTTTTATTGACATCTCCAAAATTAAAAGTGTTGAAAGGGAATTACGGAATACGGAATACAGGTTCAGAACCATTTTTGAAAATGCAGCTTTCGGTATGGTGCTTACGGATAATGAACTTAGAGTTGTTGAATCGAATCAGATATTCAGGAAACTGATCGGGTTGACAGGCGACGAACTCAAATTCCGTAAAATCTCCGACTTT
>JAEXUB010000193.1 GCA_023453125.1 Bacteroidota bacterium | reverse complement strand
ATTTAATGCATCCTGCTGCCTGTTTTCTATAAGGTAATATTCATAATCATTAATCGGAATCTTAATAATTGATGTATCACCCGGCAAAGAAGCAGAATTGGCTTTTATTGATGCCTTATATCCTTTTAAAGCAGTTACGGCCGGGTTAACCCATCCCATATAAACTTTTTCCCAGGCCGATGGCTCGGGAGGAAAAATGCCCAGATTGGCAACCATTGCCTGCCCATCGATTAATCCGCAACGGCCGATTGCACTTATACCAGTCTCAGTGTTGTATAAATCAGGAAGTCCGAGAAAACTGCCGATATTTGAAACAAGCTCTCCATTAATTGAAATCTGGAGAAGCATTACTGATTCGTCTATGGCAGTTATTTCCCGTGATTCGGTTTCAGGCATAATGATTGTATTTTTAATAACCGGACCGACTGATGTATTTACCAAACCGCGGAAATTATTGCCGTAAATATTTTTAAAGGTCTTTTCGCCGAGATATAAAGCAGGAAGATTACGGTTTATTTCATAGTTTCCCGTTGAAAGGCTGTTGCTAACCCCCGCATGGAAAATAATGAATAGATCATAATCGCCGAACTTTACCCCCGGATTCTGTTCCGCAGCCATTGACCAGGCTTCTTTGCTAAGGTTTCCCAGAAGAGTGAACTCTTTTGATTTATATGGAGGGCTGTAATCCCTCATAAATTTTGAGACTGTTACAACATTGGGAATGGTATTATACTTAATATTAAGCTTTCCACCGGAGACTTTTTTGAAGTAATTCTTTGCAAATTCAAGATGGTCGTCAAAATATTCCTTATTATGAGGAAGCGGGTCAATAATTGTATCCTTATAAATTTGTGTGTAATGAGAACCGAATTTACCCGTTCCGATAGTCGCATCATATTTATCAGGCTGAAATTCAACCATAAGGGCAAGAATCTTCAAAGTATCCTTTGAGAACCTGTTTCCTAAAGACTGCCCTGAACCGGATTGAGCCGTCAAAAGACTCAATCCGGCAAGCAGTAAAATAAAACTCCTTGAAAATATTTTCATATTAGATGCCGTGCGGTAGGCCTAAAGTTTTTTGAGGGACTGATCCCCATCCAATTGATAATGAGAAACGGAGTGTTTGTGAAAGAGGGTGATTTTCTCCCCCTTTGAATATATCTGTTGTGATATAACTGAAATCAAATCCGTATGTATCATAGCGGATGCCTGCGCCGAATGTAGCAAATTTTCTGTTTCCGTATTCAGGATCTTCGTAGAAGAAGCCGACGCGGAGAGCAAATTTGAAATCCTGCGAAATTCCGCCGTACCAGTATTCAAGTCCCATTGCAGTATTAATGGAACGGAGTTCTTCTGAGAAAGGCTGGTCTGTCCAAGATGTAAAAATTGCTTTATAAAAATCGGCCTGCTTTGTTGTGCTGTCTGTTGGAGCCTCAACCAAAAGTTTTGTAAAGTCGAGTGTATATGTAAGAGAGTTAACTTCATCTTCAAGAATTCTGGCTGCAAAGCCGAGACGCATATTTGTAGGAATAGGGTCTGCCTGAGCCTGATCGATATAGTAAATCTTCGGTCCCAGGTTGGCAAGATTTAACCCCATGCTGAATTTATTTCCTATATCCCCAATTAGAGGAAGATCAAGAACGGCAGGGCGCCACATAGTAGCAATATCAAAGCTCACAGAAGTGGAAGTACCGCTTCCCTGTTCCTGTTCGGCTCCTTTAGGAGCAAGGCGGCTGTGAATAACGCGGAAGTTGAAGCCTAAACCCCAATCGTCTCCAATCTTGGTAGCATAACCTAAAGTAAGGGCACCGTCAAAAGATCTGAATTTACCGATTTCCTCAGGCGAGTCGGAACCGGTCTGAATGAATTCGCCGAAGTTCATAAAAGTAACGCTCGCTGTAACACTGCCTCCCAATGCATCAACATACTGCCTGTAAGTAGCGTAATCATAAAACATATCAAGATTAAACTGAGGCAGCCAGTTACTATGTGTAAAACCAACTTCGGAGCCGGTAAGGAATGCAATACCTGCCGGATTCCAGAAAATGGCTGAAGAATTATCGGCAAGACCGCCGCCGCTTTCTCCCATACCTCCCGCTCTTGAATCGGGGGCTAAAAGAAGAAACGGCACCGCTGTTGTGATAACACTTCTCTTTTTGCTGCTTGATGTATTATCCTGCGCAATTGCCCTTGTTGAAGTGATAACTAAAGTTAAAACCAAGAGCAGAAGAAGAGATTTTTTCATTTTTTTGTTCCTCCAATAAAAATTATCTGATGACAGAAAGTTTGCCTAAAACATCCTGGGTGAACTCTTTGTCGGCGGTCTCTACTATCAGCTTATAGAGATAAGTGCCATTGGCGATAGAATTACCGTCTTCGTCTCTGCCATCCCAATCTATACGTACAAACTTATCTATGATATTTGTATTTTCCAATTGTTTTATTAATCTTCCGCTAACCGTGTAAATCTTTATTTTGGCATTAATTACCTTCGATAAATTATGCTGAAATGTGAATGTAGTACTCGAAGAGAATGGATTCGGGTAATTTACCACATCCTTTATTACAAGGGAATTGGATTCAACTACGGTAAAATAGGTCTCTGTTACCGAAGCATTGTTAAAAACATCCCAGGCTTTCAGTTTAATCTTGTATTCTCCCGGCTCATAATTGCTGAAGCTGTAAGTAATCACTCCCGCTTTCCCGCCGGAATCGAGATCCCCCACAAAATAATTTGTCAAATCAATCGGATTGCTTTCGTCATCATTCACAATTGCTTCCAGTTTATGCCCAACGCCAACACCCGTTGTATTCAGCCCTGTTTCATCTCTTAACTTAACCAACAGTGTGAAATTTGAATTTACAAGGTATGAACCCTGCGAAGTGAAATTATCGAAAAACACCTCAATCATCGGCCCTTTATTATCATTTACAACAGATGGATTTGTGCCGCCGACGGTAAAATTATCTGTGAATCCGACTCCGTCTGTCTGAGAATTATAAATATATGTTACAATTTTCCCGTTTTTATTCTCAAAGGAAATATCTTTAGGCACAACCAGTTCAGTCTGATATTTACCGTTGGTTACAGTAACTTTACCCCTGTAAATAAGCCCCCCCTGATATTTTGCCTTGTAAACAGTAGGGTCTGTATCCTGTCCCGGAATTTCGACATCTTTTTCCGAATCGAATACGCTTATAAGGGCTTCCCCGTTAAAACTATTCTGTGAAAGGTCCTGGTTAAGAACGCTTCCTTTAATCTTAAGCCTGTCAAGAGCCCTTACTTGAGAAGTAACCGAAGTTGATACTCCATTAATTGAATCTACCGCAACCGGAAGGCTTGGGACCTTTAATCTTAATGCCGGGTCACCGAACAAAAGGTATCTTTCATCGTTAAATAAATTATAAGAGCCTCTCTGTTTTGTAAGCATATAAGCTTCGCCAATCGTAACGGGAAGGCCGCTCGATTCGTGACGGGTAAGAAGCGTATTATAGAAATAAGTATTTAAATCGGCATTCGGACCTGGATATGTGGGCCTTGAAGCAGCAAGCCCTCCGATGCTCCCGGCATTCTCGGCAATAAGCATTTTTTCAGTACCCGATTCCTCGGAAGTAGCGTCGAATTTGCCGAAATCGCACGTGGCAGCAGTAAGAAAATAAAATTTCGAATTCTGAATGTAGTTATTTGAAGAAGTTTCCAGAACAAGCTCGTCTGCCCAGATATTCGGGGCGCCGTGCCCTATATAGCTTAATATTAATGTTCCATTGTTCATTGCATCGAGAATTGCCTGATTAACCGAAGGTTTTCTTCTCCCGGCGCTTGTGATATTTGTAGGGTAGGCAGCTAAATAGATTTTATTTATGTTAAAGGTTTTTGGAATATAATAAAGCGCGAGCTGCTCGCTCTGAACCGTATGCAGGTCATAATCAAAATTCTTAAGGGGAAATCCGTCATCCCCAACCAGAGTAATAACACTCCTCCAGTTTTTATCTGTTTCATTTGCTGTTTCATAATTCTTAATCTTAGAAATTACAGCCTGTGCTTCTGCAGTATTGTGGACGCTGATTCTTCCTACCCCGATATCAACTTTATTATCATTTCCCGAAATCCGTGCAAAGAAATCTTCATTTGGATAAGAATCGACTTCATCCAGAGACTCTACCGTCTGCATTGTAGGAATAAGGTTTTTGCTTCGTCCTGTTTCACTGATTCCATAATAATCGTATGTACCGTCCCCAAGAAGCAATGCAAATCTTGGTTTAATTGTCCAATTCTCATATGCATATTTAAGGAAGTCCCGGATTGCCGAAGGATCAACCATTCCGCACGAAAATTCATTGTAGATTTTTTCAGTCAGAAAGACTGCCGAACTAAGCCTTGAAGGAGCCTGTGCTGAACGGTAGTTTTTAAGATCCTCCGCTTCATTCTTCAATAAAGCAGGGGCAATTATAACATACTCATAACCTGCCGCTTCTCCCCTGTAATTGGAGTTCTCAACTGTTTCTTTTGCGGAGGGAATTGATTTGTATGCCGTATTTGAAACAGCTAAATACTTTTCCATAGCCCCTTTTGTTTCATTAAGGGCAAAAGCGCATTCACCGCCGCTTATATTTGTTCCTGTAATCCGTTTAACGTTTTTATGGTCTGTGATGTCGTATACATCAATAAAACTGTTAGAAAAATTGGACAGCCTGAATTCAACCAGGCCGGTAGTATCAGGAGAATAAAACAGAAGATTATCCGAAACCGCCCTCAGATACCTGTCATACTCAATTTCAATAAAATTCAGGTAGGCTGTTTTTGCATTATCATCAATACCCGTCAGGTTAAGCTTTATTGTACTCCGGTTATCGGTAAGATTGCCGGTAAAGGATGCGCTTCGCTGCGTGATTGATCCGAAACCATAGGTATAGACTAAATAATCCAGCTGCGAACGGAGAATGACATTATTCGATTCCGACATCTCGAAATCGATAGTCCTCGGAGTCGAGTAATCGCTGCTGTGATTAACATTGGCCATACTAAGAGTGTAGTTTATTTTCGAGCCTGGAACCAGTTCGTTCAATGTATTTGTGTATGTTCTGCTTTTATTCGAAAAATTAAATAAATCACCAAAGTAAAGGCGTCCGGTTTCCTGTACCTTAATTGTCTCATCTTCCTTAAATAAGTAGGATTTGGTAACACTTCTTGTCAGAAGGGGTGTACCTGCAATAGAGGATTTTTCAGCCATTCTTTTCCCGTTAGCGCCGCCGGCTGTGATATAGTAATAATTCTTTTTGCCGAAATAATTCTTAACTCTAACGGCTTTTGTTACCGTAACAGAATCTCCGGTGCCGTACCAAACTTTAAATGTCTTAGGCTCCCAGAAATCAGCACCTCTTCCATAAAAGAGAATGTAATCCGTTGTATTAAAGACCCCGTCAATCTCGCCGATTACAGTAATTGCGTTTTCAACCAGGTCAACAGGACGTGTAGAATTGATCTTTTCTGGAAGCTGATATCCCCCGTTGTTGTAGATTTTTATAGTCCTCGGATCGATATTGCCTGCAGAAAAACCGAGATTCTGTAATGCGGAATAATCAATTTTATAGATTCCTTCTTCAGGAATTTCAAACCGGACCCATTGTCCAGTTGCCAAAACAGAAGGAGAAGGAGCCGATTTGCTCAGCTGACTCTTACCAATTCCCCATTTACGTGCCTCATCATAATTTAATATGACATTTTTGAGAAGATCTTCTTTAGAAACAGATGAATTTGAAGGAATTTGGGCATAATTTAGCCGGAATACTATCTTTGTGAAAAATTTCAGTTCATTTGTCTGGTGAGAATATTGTACCGGGGAGATTTTTACTGTCTGCACCCTGATATCCCTGATTATGCCATATTCGTCAAAAACCGCAAGATCATCATTAACAAATGAGGAATAAAGAGATTCGTTATATTCCCTTACATCTGAATATTTATCCCCCTCAAATATCCTCTTTGGCATAGGGGACGGCTTACCCTTTAATGTGTAGAACCGGGTTTCGAGCACCTGCAGGGTATTACCGAATTCAGAAGGAACACCGATATTAAACAACCTGGATGGAAGAAGCGGAGCCCCGGGAGCCGTTTTTTCGCTGTAAACGCCATTTAATATGCCTGTTCCGGTAAATAGGCCTATTTCACTCCTCTTTGAAAGCGTGTCAATAATAACCGGAGTATATTCAACTACAATAGAGGTGGAATTGGAAGACAAAACTTTAAAATCCTGCGCAGAAATTAATGTGGAAATAAAAAGAAATGCTGCCAAAAAAGAGAATTTCGTTTTCATTAAAACTCCCGAAAAAAAGAATTAATGCTCAAATATGAACCCAAAGTCTCAATTATAAATACCGTAACAAAAGCGCTATACTAATTCTCCTTTTTTGCATACGAAATTTTATAAGATTACTTTAGATTGTCAAGGTATTTATTTGTCCCTAATAGGTTTATCCCCTATTTTAGGTAAAAATATGTGATAAATAACACTCTTGATGCTATTTATTGCCAATTATACAGGATATCAGGTGCATTTATAGTCCTAAAAGCTCTTTATTCCCCTTCATAGCATCAATGCAAAATTGAATATGCTCATCAAGGGGAATCCCCAGTTCTTCAGCCCCACGCCCAATATCTTCTCTGCTTACAGCTCTGGCAAAGGCCTTATCTTTTAATTTCTTTTTTACCGAGCTTACTTCAACTTCATCTATAGATTTTGAAGGGCGGACATAGACAACTGCGGTTATAAAACCTGCCAGTTCATCGCAGGCAAATAAAACCTTTTGAAGAAGGGTTTCTCTTTTAATTCCGGTATATTCGGCGTGCGACATAATAGCCAGGCGGAATTCCTCATCAAATCCGAGTTCTTTCAAAATTTCATTCCCTTTGTAGGGATGCTCATCTGCGGATGGATATTTTTCATAATCGAAATCGTGAAGAAGGGCTACATTGCTCCAGTAATTTTTATCCTCTCCGTATTTTTCTGCATAGGCGCTTACGCAGGTTTCAACTGCGTAGGCGTGCTTAAGAAGGCTGTCGCTTTTAGTATATTCTTTTAAAATTGAAAGGCAGAATTCCCTTTCAGCCGGTTTACCATTTATCATAACTATACCTGTAATTTATTTGATGGACAAAGAGAGGCAATATAACATTTTCTGCAATCGGGTCTTCTGGCAAAGCAGATATTCCTGCCGTGTGTGGCAAGCCAGTGGGAAGCATTTATCCACATCTCCTCAGGTAGAAGATCCTTTAATGCAAATTCAATTTTTTCAGGATTATCAGTATCCACGAATCCAAGGAGATTAGAAAGCCTAATTACGTGAGTATCCACCGCAATTGCCGGAATTCCAAATCCGTTTCCCGCAACAACCGATGCCGTTTTTCTTCCTACACCCGGAAGCTGCACCAGAATGTCAAAATCATTTGGTACCTTCCCGTTATGCTTTTCAATAAGGGTTTTACAGCATCCTTTAATATTCTTTGCCTTGTTTTTATAAAATCCGGTTGAGAATATATCCTTTTCAAGTTCTTCATCAGATACGGCAAGGTAATCCTCCGGCTTCTTGTATTTCTTAAACAGGCTTTTTGTAACTATGTTTACTCTTGCATCCGTACACTGCGCCGATAGTATTGTGGCAATAAGAAGCTGAAACGGATTCTTGTAATCGAGTGCGGATTTCACATCTGGATAGATTTCTGAAAGCATCCTGAAAATTTTAATCCCTTTTTCTTTCTCTTTTTTACTGTACATCTTTATGATAATCCGGATGCTTTATTGTAAGCCTTTCTACGGGGATTCCATTTATGATATGAGATTGAATTATTTCTTCAACATCTTCTTTTTTAACGCCGCCATACCAAACCTGCTCAGGATAAACAACAATAGCTGGTCCAAACTCGCAGGCGCCTAAACATCCGCACCCATTAATGCGGTTAACCTTATTCAATCCCAGTTCGGCACATCTTTTTTTCATAAGATCAAGTATTTCATCGGATCCCTTTTCGGCACAGGAGCCTTTAGGATGCCCGTCCGGGCGGCGGTTACTGCAGATGAAAATGTGCTTTTCGAATTTTTTCATTACTTACTTTCAAATTTCCGTTTAAATTATCAAAATATTCCATTTTGTCTATTCTTTGAGAATTATTGATACTAACAGGAAGTGATACCTAAAAATTCAATTAAACGGCAGAATTTGTAGCGCGTACGGGATTCGAACCCGTGATCTTCGCCTTGAGAGGGCGACGTCCTAAGCCACTAGACGAACGCGCCGTTTTTAATATCAAAAAATAATGGATTCTCCCCTTTATTCCAAAAATATGAGGAAAATTCGGATTAATTTTTATCTGTCCGTGTAATCAATACCTTATCTACTCTTTTGTTATCCATATCAATAACCTCATATCTGAATCCCTTATAGTGAAAATGATTACCGGCCTTTGGTATATTATCAAGCTGTTTCATCATAAATCCGCTTACGGTTACAAACCCATCCTCTTCGTAATCTATGTTAGTGTTTAAATTATCGTTCAGATAATCTACAAGTACGGTACCGTCTACAAGCCAGGAACCATCTTCCCGTTCAACAATTTCAGGTTCATTGTCCGCTTCTTCTTCAGTCGGCAGTTCTCCAAGAATGTTTTCAATTATATTATGAAGAGTAATTATCCCCGCAACGCTTCCGTGCTCATCAAGGACAACTGCAAAGTGAAATTTTGCCGACCTGAATTTTTCAATTATTCTACCCGATTCCATAAACTCAGATATGTAGATCGGTTCATTTATCAGTTCTTCAATAGTAAATTCTTCTCCGGCTTTGTATCTCTTTAAAAAATCAACAGAATTTATTATTCCGGCAATTTTATCGGGAGAACCGTCGCAAACCGGATAGCGTTGGAAAGTATCTTTCTCAATTACTTCCCAAATCTCCCTCTTACTCATCCTAAGGTCAAGAGTAACCAGCTCATGCCGGGGAGTCATTATTGAGTTAGCCTTCCTGTCGCCGAAACGGAAAATGCTTTTAAATATTTCACTTTCATATTCGTTAAAAGTCCCCTGCTCGGTCCCCTGTTCAATGAGAATTTTCAATTCATCCTCGTCAATGGCAGATTCTTCCTTCTTTTTAATAAAAAGAAGCCTGGACATCAATTTAGTTGAAATCGCGAGAAATAAAACCAGCGGTTTTACAGCTTTAACAAAGAACAGCATAAACGGGATAGAAAAAATTGCCAATTTTTCGGGATTATTAAGGGCTATAGTCTTAGGTATCAGTTCCCCTAATACAAGAGAAAAGTAGGTAATTAAACCTACTACTGAGGCAAAAGCCAATTCTGAACTGTACGGCTTCAAAATGTTTATTTTCTCAAAGAATGGGCGCAAATCTTCCGAAATTGCAACTCCGCCGTATGCTCCTGCAACTACACCAATAAGAGTAATTCCTATTTGAACTGCGGAGAGGAAGTTTTCGGGACTTTCAAGGATTTCCAGCACATTTTTGGCTCTCTTATCCCCTTTTTGCGAGAGATTCTGTAGTTTTGCTTTTCTGGAAGAGACGAGTGCTATCTCAGACATTGAAAAAAAACCATTTAAGAGAATCAGAAGGGAAATTATTACAATTTCAATCATTTTACTCAGTACCGCATTTTATAAGTTCATAGAATATTAACATCAAATCTTAAAATATTTTTGAGTATGTATAATATAATAAACAAATTTGTTAAAGAATGGTTTCAATTTTTATTAATTTTGTAAAACCGTTATTAATGAGGAAAAAATGAAGAAAGGCGAAGTTTCTATAACCCCCGTCGAAGAGAAGTTCTTAATCGAATCCGCAATGAAAATTCTCTATAAGCCTGAGGAAAAGATTCCTGCTATTGTCGTTAACAATTTCCCTGCTCTAGGCAAACTGGCTGCTCTCCGGTTTATTGAATGGGTTCAGAACAATCCGGGGGGAGTAATCAGCCTGCCGACAGGAAAGACTCCTGAGCACTTCATAAAATGGGTGACCCAGATACTCTCCTCCTGGACTAGCAAAAAGACCAAGGAACTACTTGAGCAGAATGGCATTGACCCATCCCTTAAACCGGATATGAAAAGCCTTCATTTTGTCCAAATTGATGAGTTTTATCCAATCAACACATCGCAGCATAACAGTTTTTATTACTATGTTAATAAATTTTATGTTGACGGATTCGGCCTTGACCGGAATAAGGCAATTCTTATTGACGCAGAAAAAATAGGGCTCGACGAGAACGAAACACTCGAATCGGTTTGGCCCGATATGACTGTTGACCTCTCGCTCAGAATCAGGCATGCAACAAATGATCTTGAAAAAAGACAGAAAAATGTTCTGGCCAGAATTGACCAATGGTGCCAGGAATATGAAGATAAAATTAGGGCTCTGGGGGGTATAGGATTTTTCCTAGGCGGCATTGGCCCGGACGGACATATCGGTTTTAACGTCCAGGGTTCTGATCATTACTCTCCTACCCGCCTTACGGAGACAAACTATGAGACTCAGGCAGCTGCGGCAAGCGACCTTGGGGGGGTTGAAATTGCAAGGAAAAGACTTGTAATTACAATAGGCCTCGGCACTATTACTTTTAATCCGAACGCTGCAGTAATAATAATTGCTGCCGGAGAAGCAAAAGCCACCGTTGTAGCCAATGCTTTAACTATGGAGAAAAACATTCTCTATCCTGCTACTTCACTGCACCCTCTTCCTAATGCCCGCTTTTATATAACATTGGGAGCGGCTAAAAACCTGAAAATGAGACAATACGATATTTTCTCGCGGCAGGAATTTATTTCTGATGACCAGATTGAAAAAGTTATAGTTGACTGTGCTATAAGAAATAGAAAACGGATATTGGATATAACGAAAGAAGAAGCTTCCGCCGATCCCTTTATTGTCTACCTTCTTGAAAATAGGAAGCTTTCTCTAAAGGATACACTTCAGATGGTTTATGACCGCCTTGTAGGAAAAATTGAGAAAGGATCTGAAGTCAATCTTAATACCCGATTCCTTCATACCGAACCGCATCACGACGATATAATGCTCGGATATCTCCCCGCCGTTGTAAGACACGTGCGAAGCGCCACCAATAAACACTGGTTTGCAACTTTCACCAGCGGATTTACAGCAGTAACCAACCAGTTTGTTATGAAACAGCTTGCTTTGCTGAAGAAATTCATTCACACCCCATATTTCACCGTCCTCTATAAGGAGAAATATTTTCTTCCCGGAAATATGAACGGCAGAAACAGGGATATCTGGCGATACCTTGACGGAGTTGCTGCTAATAATAAAGATTTTACCGAAGAAGCAATTGCCAGACGAATGCTTAGAGTGCTTATGGAAGTATTTGATGAATCGGATATCTCAAGAATTGAGAAGAAAATTAAAGAACTTGAAGAGTATTTTAATACTGCCTATCCCGGGCAGAAGGATTATTCCCACATTCAGAAGTTGAAAGGAATGCTGAGGGAATGGGAGGTTGAATGCCTGTGGGGATATTTCGGATGGAACTGCGAAAACGTTATTTCAATGAGACTCGGTTTCTATAAAGGGGAGATCTTTACGGAAGAACCGACCATTGACAGAGATGTAACTCCGACTATAGACCTGCTTCATAAAATTGACCCCGACCTTGTTACAATGGCACTTGATCCGGAAGCAAGCGGCCCCGATACCCATTATAAGGTACTTCAAGCTATTACTGAGGCAATTAAAATCTATACTACTGAGCATCCCGATAAACAGATGAAAATCTGGGGATACCGGAATGTCTGGTACCGTTTCCATCCAAGTGAAGCAAATGTATTTGTGCCGGTATCTCTTAATATGTTCGCAGTAATGGAAAATTCTTTCCTGAATACATTTAATTCCCAGAAAGAAGCCTCCTTCCCGAGCTATGAACATGACGGACCTTTTAACGAACTTGCTCAGAAAATACAGATTGAACAGTATCAAACCCTTAAAACCGTATTGGGACGCGATTGGTTCTATAACCATCCGAGCCCTTTAATCAGAGCTACAAGAGGACTTGTATTCTTAAAAGAAATGACCCCTACGGAATTATTTGAACACAGCAGGACCCTAAAACAGTCCACTGAAAATATATAGTCTTATCGGAGACGAAATGAAAAAGATACTTTTCCCAATCTTCCTAATAATTGCTCTCTCCTCATGTTCAAAGAAACAGGAGACGGTCAACAATCTTGATGAACTGCTGGCAAGGCATTTTGATGCGATAGGGGCAGAAAAGCTAAAAAACAGCCAGACTATACTGCACCGTGACAGAATAAGCTTATCTAGCGATAATAGCGCATTTACCGAAATAGAAGTATTCGCCAGGAAACCGAATTATTATTTCTTCAAATCGGTAGATAACGGCGATACCCTAATTGTTGCCAATAACGCTAAAGTTAACTGGATTTATTCTTCGGGAGAATACAAGGAAAGAGAAGCTGAAAAAGGGAACAACAGCTTTAATATGTATGCATACGGATTTGCTTCTCTCCTATTTGGTAAAATGAATAACTGGGCAATGGAATATACAGGCAGAGAATCATTTAACGGCAAAGACCTTTACAGGATAAAAGTAATTCAGCCCGAAATGGGAGAAACCGGCAGAGACAGCGTTTATATATACGATATCGATCCCGAGAATTTTCTTATTATGAGAATGACAAATGGCGGCGCTACCCAGTATTATACCGAGTATAAAGAGGAAAAAGGAATTAAGTATGCCTCAAAGGTAAGTTCAGATTATGAAGGAGTGAAATCTGAAGGATATTTCAGAGGGTCGATTCTTGAATTCAAAGTTGATATTGAACTTCCCGACCAGTTATTTGAACCGGAACGATTTAGAATAAAAAAATAATAAATATTTAAATTGAAGGTTTTATGAGAACAAATATATTTTTAACCTCTGCATTCTTGCTCATAATGGGTATTGCGACACCTGCCCAGACAGCTGACGAGATTATTGCAAAGAATTTCGCAGTTACCGGAATAGACAACCTTGCCAAGGTTAATTCTATAATTATCTCAGGCAAAATTACTGCTTCCTCTCTTAAAGGGAATCCAATAGGATACCTGGTTAAAAAACTGCGCCCTTTCAGACAATATATGGAATTGAATAATAATGGTGATATTTCAACCACCATGTTCGACGGAAGAAGTGAATGGGCAACAGTAAAAGGAAAAACCGTAAAAAACCCTTTTGACGTTGAAGAACAGAGAAAGAGGAAAATCTGTTTTGAAGGAGAGCTTTTTTACTTTAAAAATAACGGTTATAATTTTGAATACATCGGAAAAGTTCAGTTTAACGGGCTTGACTTCTTTGCCATAAAAGTAACCGGTAAGGATGCATTTGAGGCAGTTTACTACATCGATCCTGAAAGCACTCTTCTTATGGCCCAGCGCGAAGGGGATGTTGAAACTTTTTACAGCGGTTTTAAGAATGTGAACGGCGTTATTCTACCTCATTCTATTAAAGTGACTTCCCTTTCAACCGAACAGACAAGTGAATTAAATATTGATTCTATAGAGCTTAACAAAGAGGTGGAAGAAAGCCTTTTTGTAAAATAAAAAGCAGATATAAACTATCTGCTTTTTATCTGCTTCAATTCAAAATTCATTTCGCCTAAACCTAAAAGGTCCCTTATTGTACCTGTCAATCCGCCGCCGTACATTCTAACCCTAACCTTAACAATCCCGATATTAGGAGCAATCCATTCTTCAACAAGATTGGTAGAACCATCTGTAGATTTAATATTTGATTCCAGTTTCATTGTAGTGAACTTACCAGCTTCAGTGGTAATTTCCTCCATACCGATGCATTTAGCCGTAAGAGAAACTTTATTGGAATCTCCGTCGCAATACTCGGTGCGCTCGCAGCTCCACTGCTGTCCCGTTTTTACAGGAAAAGGCACTTTGAGAAGGTCTTTATTGTAGGTAACCAGTTTCTCTGCCCTGAAGAAGAGAAGTACTTTTATTTTCTGGTAAGTCTCGGAAATATATAGCCCGTCCTCTTTAAGTTCGTATTTCTGGCGGTAAATAAAATCATCAGATTTGTTTTCGAGTATTGCCGAGCCGTTTTTAAATACTGTATTGCTTAATGTTTCGTCAAAATTGGATGATTTATACACAAGCACTACTTTATCGCTGTAAGGCACATACTCTTTGCCGAAGGTATTTATATTTTTTACCGGATCATCCGCATATATTTTAACGGTTATTAATAATGCAAAAAGAAAAATCAGTTTTTTCATTCATACTCCAGAGAGAAGAGGCGGGAGTTATCCCGCCATTCCCATAATTTTAGATAATCCCTCTTCTTTTAAGGAGAGGTTTAATGTCAGGGTCCTTGCCGCGGAATTTTTTATACATAACCATTCCTTCTTCGGTACCCCCTTTTGAAAGGATATTATCACGCAGAGATTGAGCGGTCTTTTTATCGAATATCCCCTTTTCCTTGAATGCTTCAAAAGCATCGGCATCCAGAACTTCGGCCCATAAATAGCTATAATACCCTGCGCTGTAATCGCTAGCGAAAATATGATTAAAGTAGGTTGTACGGTATCTGAAAGAAATTTCAGGCAGAAGGCCAATTTTCTTGGCTGTATTATTTTCAAACTTGACAACATCAAGTTCAGTTGGTGTTTCAAGCACGTGCCAGTCCATATCCAATAGGGCTGCTGCGGTAAATTCAACTGTAACAAAGCCCTGATTGAATTTGCTGGCTCTTACAATTTTATTTATAAGGGCATCCGGAATTGGAGCGCCTGTTTTATAATGTTTGGCATACATTTTAAGTACTTCCGGCTCTCCGGCCCAGTTTTCCATAATCTGCGATGGGAGCTCAACAAAATCTCTCGGAACTTCAGTACTCGATATTGAATAATGCTTGCAGTTTGAAAGCAGTCCGTGCAATGCATGTCCGAATTCGTGGAATAATGTGGATGCTTCGTCAAATGTTAGAAGCGAAGGAGTATCTCCCGTCGGTTTTGTAAAATTGCCTACATTGTAGATAACAGGAGTAACATTAACTCCGTTTTCCCTATGCTGTCTTCTTAACTCGCTCATCCAGGCTCCCCCTCTCTTGCTCGAACGGGGGAAATAATCTGTGTATAAAATTCCAATATGCTTACCGTCGGCTTCCTTAACTTCAAAAACTTTAACTTCGGGATGCCATACTGAAATATCTTTTCTTTCAGTAAATGTAATGCCCCATAATTTGTTAGCTACGGCAAATGCTCCGTCGCGCACATTTTCAAGCTTAAAATATGGGCGGAGCTGTGCATCGTCTAAATCGTATTTTTCTTTACGCAGCTTTTCTGAATAATACCACCAGTCCCAGGCCTGAAGCTTAAAGGTGTGTTTTTCCTTAAAAATCATTTCCTGCAGAGCAATAGCTTCCTTGCCCGCCATCTTAACAGCAGGATCCCAGACTTTAGTAAGAAGAGTATAAACAGCCTCAGGGGTCTTAGCCATTACTTTATCGAGAACAAAATGAGCATATGAACGGAAACCGAGAAGCTTTGCTTTCTGATACCTGAGAGAGATGATTCTCGAAATAAGTGCTTTATTATCATTTTCGTTTCCGTTGTTTCCCCTGTTTGTATATGCCTTATAAATCTGTTCTCTTAAATCTCTTTTTTCGGAATACTGCAGAAACGGGAATATGCTTGGTGAATGGAGTGTGAATACCCATTTGCCTTCAAGGCCTCTTTCTTTTGCGGCTGCCGCTGAAGCATCAATAAGTGACTGAGGCAGACCCGCCAGGTCTTCTTTATTTTCAATTACAAGTTTAAATGAATTTGTTTCTTTAAGAAGGTTATTTCCGAAGTTGACGCTTAAGAGGGATAATTCGCTGTTAATTTTTCTAAGCTGCTCTTTTTTATCCGGGGTTAAATTAGCTCCACCTCTAACGAATTCCTTATAAGTCTTTTCCAGAAGTCTCAAATCCTCTGTGTTAAGTTTAAGCGTTTTCTTCTTATCATACACTGCTTTAATTCTCTTGAATAAAGCCTCGTTCATATTAATATCATCTGTATTCTTGGCCAGCATTGGAGCAATTTCTTCATTTATTTTCTGCAGTCCTTCTGTAGTATTAGCCTCTGAAAGGTGGGAGAAAACAGCATATACCTTATTCAGAAGCGAACCGCTTAAATCAAGGGCCATTATAGTGTTTTCAAAGGTTGCTTTTCCCTTATTATCAACAATAGCCTGAATCTCTTTTTTCTGTTCTTCGATACCGGCTTTTAAAGCAGGCATAAAATGCTCTTCCTTAATCTGGTCGAAGGGAGGAGTCTCGAAAGGTGTTGAATATTTCTTGAAAAATGGATTTTCTTCCATAACTGCCTTCTCATTTTTCTGTAACAGCATGGTACATATTATACCTGCAGATAAAATAATTAGTAATGACATTTTCATATTGAATTCCTAGATAGTTCGAATTTGGTATGTAAAAATATTAAATATAAGGATATTTATAAACTTAAAATTTATGACAGCTATTGAAACATAAAACCCTATTTTTTGTATGAAAACGGAATTTTTAATGTGATTTCACCCCTTACCGTTTTACCCTCTTCCCTGGCTGGCCTGAATGGAGACTCCAAAATGGCCACTTCAACCGCTTCATCTGCCCCGCTTCCCAACCCTTTTACTAATTTTGTATCTCTTACAACCCCATATTTATCAACTTCAATCTGGAAAATAATCTCCCCTTCAAGCTTCAGTTCAACCGCCTTTGAAGGAATCTGCATTCTTGCAATTATTCTTTCTATACCTCCAACCGGATAGGGTTTGTTTTCCGAAGGAGTCTGCTCTTCAATTCTGGTATTTACCGCATTCCTGTTTTGCTCAACCGGTTCTGCAGGTTTAACATCCTCCTTCTTAATCTCCGGTTTATTTGAAGCTTGAATTGCCGACTCCTCTTTTTTAACCGGTACGTCAATTATTTTATTCTCCGGTACTACAATTTCCTTTGCTCTCTGTTCAGTTGCCATCAGCTGCGCAATCTGGTCGGTCCGTTTAAATTCAACATTAAGAACAATCCTGGATTCTACGGGCTTATTCTCTCTTTTACCCGGCAGAAATTTGGTTTTAAGAACAGCTTCAGCTGCCGATTTATTGTAGTCTTCGCTCAGGCCTTTAACAATTTCAGGATTCGAAGCCCTTCCTGCGGTGTCAATTTTAACAGAAAGGGTTACAATTCCCTCTTTTTTTTCATTTTCACTAACAGGGGGATAAACAAGATTATTTTCTACTTCCTTCATTCCATTCAGCGGTATCGGACTTATATCAGCATCACTTACAATATTGGCATCCTGTGAAATTTTGTATTGCCTGTTCCCTGCCAAGTACATTTCAAGCGGAGCGGAAAATGAGGAATCGAACGGCACCTCGATTCTTTTAATCAGTTTCCCGCTTTCATAATTCAATGCTTCTTTCAAAGCTCCGTTTTCGTGATAAAGCTTTGTTAAACCATCCAATACTCCCTCTCTGAGATTCTTTTCCTCTTTAAGAAGGCCATTTTGAAAATACTTTTTCCTGACCCCGTTTACCTTCCCGAAACTGAATGGTATTTCCTCTCTTACATTACCGTTCGGATAATAAAAAACAGATGTCCCGTCCAGAATATCGTTTACATATGCAATTTCCGACTCAATTACACCGTCATCGTAATATGTCCTTACAATTCCATTCTGAGCGCTGACAGCATTGAATGCAGTTAAGATAATTAAGGCTAAAAGAGGGATGAGATTCTTCATAATCAGTTTTACTGTAATAATCTAAAATTCAACTGATAATATAAGAAAGGAGGGGGTTAAATGAAAAACGGCCCGAAGGCCGTTTTTATAAAAATATTTTCAGATTTAGAAATTAAAAAGTAGCTCAAAACGGAACCAGTTATATGGGTCGGCACCGCTGAAATAATGGTTGCCCGGCTCAAGATGTTCCCATATAAAATGCCCTGTTGTATTTGCATTGATCTTATAATTTATTTTAAATGTTGTAAGATTTCCCCTGTTAGTTCCTTCTCCGCTTAAGAATGCGGTTTTAAGCTGCTGCTGCATAGCCATCAGGAAATGATTTTGTAATGTAATGTCAATTTCCTTCATAACCGCGAATTCGAATTTAATAAAAAGATCAAATATGTTAGACCAGTTTGAAGTGCGGCCGAATTCTTTTGGATTGTTATATACAAAAGACTCGCTCCATTTGGGCCAGCGTCCGAATACAGGGTCCCATCCTTCATAATCGGGGGTCGAAGGGTCATCGCCGCTAAGAGCTAAAGTACCAATGGTTACAGTTTTGGGGAGAAAGACTTTATCGCTTCCGGTTTTAATATCAACATAAGCATATCCACCGTATGCAGCACGGTTGAAATCACCTATTGTACCGAACTGATAACCGGCTTCTGCTGTTAATGTAACCGCATCTGAGAAAGGAGTTTTTATTCTCCCCCCTGCGGTATTTATATTTGATTCAGGAATTATTTTCTTTTCGTCAAAATCCATTTTTTTCCAGATAAAATACCCCTGCAGGTTGGTTTTCCCGAAATCTCCCGAATAATAAGCCGAAGCGCCGTATTCAGTCTGTTCAACAAGTCTGAAACCGTTTGCTGCCTGTGAAGAGGCGTCAACATCCTTTCCATTTAAAACCGGAAGAAGTTTATCTTCAATCGGCTGGTAGACTCCAAACAATGTAAGAGTATTTGTTTTATCCATTTTCCAATCGAACCTGACCGCATTAAAATAGGTGGATCTTGAACCGTCACCGCCGTTTCCGTCTTTAATAAGGAATCCTTCCCCCATTGAGATTTCCTGGCGTCCCAGTGTTAATGTGCCTGAAAGGAAATTATCAACTTTCAGATATAAATTATCAATAAATACTTCGCTCATTCTGAAAGGATTTGTCTTTGGAGCTACGTGTTTTCTGAATTCATTGGTTATTTTAGAACCGAATTCAACGTCCGAAGAAATGTTCCAAATCATACCGACCGAAGTTTTAAATCTGAAATTATCAACAGTTCCTGTACCAAGATTAGAAAGGTCGCCGGTATTATCCCAGGTCTCTACCCTTATTCTTTCCATAAAAGAAAACTTAAGGTTCGATTTTTCCTCCTGTTTATTTTGAGCAAAAAGCCCGGTAGCCCCTAAAATTAGCGCAAAAATCAATATTTTTTTCATTGTAACTCCTTTTGTTGCTGAATTATCGGAATAATAAATCGGAATTTTAGCGTTTTTTAATAAAAAAATTGTAAAATAACTGTTGCAGGAGAGTAATCAATTTGAGATTAGAATAGTAAAAAAAGAGAGAAGCCCCCTTTCGGGGGCTTATATAAAATTATCGAACAAGCGTAACTACTGTTTTGGCTTTTTGTGTCATCGGTATAGACATCCCCTGCTCAGTAAGATTCATATTCATATTGCCCTCACCGGCCAAATCCAGATTTAGCATTAAACCATTTTTATAGTCAAAATAACCGTAACCTTTCATAACGTTAGTTCCATCCATCCCAATCGACTGCCCTTCGGCTGCCCCTGCTCCGGTCATAAGCTGTTTTTGGCTTACTGATATTTTCAGGCAATCGACTCCTTCATAATTATCCTTGCTCTCAATTTTCATATCTGTAGTCTGAATTATTATTACTTCTGCCGGTCCTACAGTCATCTTAAGAGTATCAATATGCTGCCAGCTTTCTCCTATCGAAACCGGTTTTGAGGATAACCGCATCATATTCTCATATGAACCGGAAAAACTTACATTCATATTAGTGAGTGCGCTCGGATCTATTTCAACTTTCTTAATTACTTTCCCTTCCTGATCCATAATGATTCTTGTTTTTTTACCTACAATGCCTTCTCCATTATTAACCTGCTCTCCCCCCTGCATCGGATTTGTTGACTTAGAAATAAGTGAATCATAAGAGGATATTACTTCAATTGTCTTATCTGTTTTTTCAACAATTTCGAATCTCATTTTGGCTTTCATTTCCATAGGAATATTTATTTCTTGCCCCATCATACTCATATTCATATCAGTAAGATTTTTATGTCTAAAAAAATATGTTTTCCCTTTTTCGAATTTGTAAGTCAGATCATATTTTTCCTGTGCGGCAGAATATGATGTTAGGACAAAAAGTAATAATAGCAAAGCAGCAATAATCTTTTTCAATTGGACCTCCCCCCTTATAATAAAAGTATTAATTATTAAACAAGTGATATATAAATATAGGGACATTTTTAAAAATAAAAAAGCCGCTCGATAGAGCGGCTTCATTAAAACAGATCTGTTATTTCTCTGTTAATTCAACTTTTGTTTTCATCTTATTCGTAATTGGAATCGTAAGACTCTGTTCCGGAATAGCTGCATTCATATCCATATCAGCATTATTCACGGTATAGGTCATAAGTCCTTTTGCAATATCATACATAAAGTGGCCGGTAACTTTTCCGGTACCTTCAAGAACTATGTTCATTCCTCCCTGAGCCATAGCGCCTTCAAGCTTCATTTTACCGTCGATTGATATTTTGAGGCATTCAGAACCGTTATACTTTTCCTTTCCGTCAACCTTAAAATTCATATCAGATTTAACAATCATTTTTCCTTCTTCGCCTGTACTTGTAGTATCTATTCTGTTAACACTCCAGGTATCTCCAACTTTTACATTTTTATCGGACATCTGATAGAAAATATTCGAGCTGCCTCCTAAATCTCCCATTCCTGATGAAGCTACTTTGTCAATATCAATTTTGTTAAGTCTCTTTCCATTAATGTCGTAAACATATTTAGTTTTTTTGCCTACAACATTTTCCCCTTTATTCTCCATTTCCCCCTGTACGGAAGATGTTTTTGAATAAACGCTGTCAAATGATGTAATTACTTCAAATTGGGCAGGAGTTACATCGGTAATTTCGAGACGCATTTTTGTTTTTGAATCTGTTGTAGAGGACATTTCCTGTCCCATTACATTCTGTGTGGATTCAACGTTTGATGTAGTGCGGTAAAAATAAGTCTTACCCTTTTCGAATTTGAGATTCAGTTTATAAGAATCCTGAGCCATTAAACTGGATGTAAAAATAACTGCGAATAAGACTACGACTGTTTTTAAAGTGGTTTTCATAAGCCCCCTTATTTCCTTTTTATTTTTGATATGTTTTTTTCAATATTTACTATTCTAAAATACGCTTTTTGCAAATAAAATATTATTTATTCTCGCTCATTGTCCAGCTATGGTTAACTTTTGTTGTCATAGGGAACTCAATGCCATAATCGGATATATTAACCGTAAAGACACCGTTGCTTTTTTCCCCGAATTCAAGAATCATTCCTTTCTCAATATCAAAATAGATAATCCCTTCTGAGGTAATTTTCCCTTTTCTTACAACATAAAGATTATTGTCCTTTCCCTCAATTTTCGAATCTGAAGTGGAATTAAAAGAGATTTTGGCACATTCAATCCCGTTTTTCTTCTCAATTCCTTCAAATTTGTAGTTTGTATTAGACAAAGTGACAAACCGGTTATTTGAGGAATCCTTATCCTGAAAAAACCACTTATCCCCCGGCTTTATAGGGTTTTCAGGAAGCCGTATGAACATGTGCGAAGAAAAATTCCTTAGCCCGGTAATCTTATCAATTTCCTTACTTTCAATTTTATTTCCTGAAGATGTAAAAATAAGATTAAGGCTTTTCCCTTTTTCCAATTCCCCATTATCTACAATTTCGGCCTCTGCCGCAGCGGTTTTTGAAAATAATGAATCGAAGGTTATAATTGCAGAATAGTTTTCTCCCAGTTTATCAACCATAATCTTATAACGGATGTAATTCGACGAAACTATATCCCGCTCCTGTCCCTGAATATTCTGGTAAGCCTGTGCATTTCCCTTCCCGGTGAAGTAATAAGAAATTCCGGGTACCGGCTTATATTTAAGATCATAAGCCTTTTGAGCATTTACAATTCCGGCCGCAGCCAGAAGAATGCCTAACAATACAACTCCCCCCTGTTTTAGCATTTTACTTTCCTTCTTTATTAAACTGATATCTTTGGTTGTCATTGGCAATAAAATAAGCGTTATAAAAAACCAGGCGTGCTATTTTTTCCGCTTTACTGCTGTCAATTGTGTCCGGCTCGTCTTTTGGTGAATGAAGCACTTTGCTGACTCCGGTAAAATAGAAGAGCGCAGGAATCCCCTTAGCAAGGAAAGGCGCGTGATCGCTTGAATTGATGAACATATCCTGACCGTAATCAAGCTTCATACCTATTTTTTCATTTTCTTTTTCATTTATCTTTGTAAGATCTGGAGATTTTTTACTTGCCACTATATGAACCGTATTAGGATCGTTTCTTGAAATCATATCCATATTCAGCATTGCAACGGTATTTTCCAGTGGAAAAAGAGGATTTTTGCAATAATAAGCAGATCCTACAAGTCCTTTTTCCTCCCCTCCGAAAGCTATAAAGAGAATGCTTCTCTTCGGCCTTTCAGTTAACGAACAGAAAGCCTTTGCATTAACCATCACCCCTGCTGTTCCCGAAGCATTATCATCGGCTCCGTTATAAATACTGTCCTGTTCAAACTTTGGAGTCTTATATGGCCCTACGTGGTCGTAATGGGCGCCGATAATGAGAACTTCCTTTTTCAATTCAGGATCGCTTCCTTCAAGAAAACCCACAACATTTTTAAATTTAAATTCCCCGGCTCTCATCTTGATGGGTACTTCCTGAAAATAACTTCCGTTTACAGGCTTTAAACCGTATGACTTGAATTCACGGGCAATATATTCAGCGGCAGAATCTGCGGCAGGACTTGGTGTAGCTCTTCCCATTAGCTTGTCTGATGCAAGATAAGAAATATGGCTTTGTAGATCTGAGGCTTTAATTGTTTCAGCCCCCTTTTTTGACTGGGCATTTAGAATAATTAATGGTGCCAGAAGAAAAGGCGCCGCAAATGAATATATTTTTCTCATTGTTTTCCCTTATTAATTCAGATTATCCGGAAATTAGACTGATGCATACTATTATAAGTTCCGTTAAAAATATGCTTAATCATCTAAATTTAATGATATTTTGCTTTAATTTGTTTCCTTTTTTTGGCAGGCAAAAAAAAAGCTGTTCCCGTAGGAACAGCCTTAAAATAGCTAGCAGTTAATAATTATATTTTATAGCTCTGGAGAGCTTTCATATAATTAGCTCTTTCAAATGCGGCAGGTTCAGCGCATGATTTCTGGCTCATGCTCCCTTTCATCATCTGGATAGATGAATACTGGTTCTCTTCCATCCATTTTTCCATACCCTTAAGAATCTGGGTAATGCGCCCTATGCCATTTACAAGAAGTTCGCTGCAAACCATAGCAGCATCTGCACCGGCCATCATAACCTTAATAACGTCTTCTTCTTTGTGGATACCGCTTGTAGCAGCCATATTAGCCTTAATCTGGCCGTATAGAATGGCAATCCATCTCAAAGGAAGTCTCATTTCCCAGTTTGTGCTAAGCATAAGGTTCGGTTCAACTTCAAGCTTTTCAAGGTTGAAATCGGGCTGGTAGAAACGGTTGAAAAGAACAAGAGCATCTGCGCCTGCTTCATCAAGTTTCTTTGCCATATTTGCCATAGAGGAGAAATAGGGGCTTAATTTGATTGCTACAGGAATTTTAACATTTTCTTTAACCGATTTAAGTGCGTCAACATACATATTCTCAACTTCGCTGCCGGAAAGTTTAGGGTCGGTAGCAACATAATAAACGTTTAATTCAAGTGCGTCAGCACCGGCTTCTTCAATACTCTTTGCATATTTAACCCATCCCCCTTTGCTAACGCCGTTAAGGCTTCCGATAATAGGGATATTGGTATTTTTCTTCAATTTAGAGATATGTTCAAGATACTGAACCGGTGTAAGTCTGAATTGTGAAGGCTCAGGGAAATAGTTTAATGCTTCAGCAAAACTTTCTGTACCGTGTGTTAAATAATGGTCAAGCTCACCGCTTTCGTGATTAATCTGCTCTTCGAAAAGAGAATAAACAACTACAGCAGCCGCACCCGCGTCTTCCATTGCTTTTACAGATTCAACTGAATGTGATAATGGAGATGCCGATGGAACGATAGGATTCTTTAACTTTAATCCCATATAGGTGGTCGTTAAATCCATTTTTGCTCCAATTTTTAATTTAAATTTTATTTATTTATGCTGCCCCTTTAAGGGGCAGCCTTACATTTACTTTATTTACTTCTTCTCTTCGGCATTCCCGTTTGAATAGTCGAAATTAGCCATCTGCTCGTAAATCTTCCATCTCTTAAGAACATCTTCCTGAGCGTGTTTTAACAGCTCGGCAGCTTCTTTCGGATGCGATTTGGTGAGCATCTTGTATCTTGTTTCGTTATAAATGTAGTCTTCAAGTTTAATCTTGGGACCTTTGCTGTCAAGTTTAAGTGGATTCTTTCCTTCTTTCACATTGTCAGGATTAAAACGGAATAATGGCCAGTGTCCCGAATCAACTGCAAGTTTCTGGCATTCCATACCTTTAGCCATGTTAATACCGTGGGCAATACAGTGGCTGTATGCAATAATAATGGATGGACCGTCGTATGCTTCGGCCTCGAGGAATGCTTTAATTGTCTGCTGGTCGTTTGAGCCCATTGCAACTTTAGCAACGTATACGTTACCGTAGCTCATAGCCATCATACCAAGGTCTTTCTTTGGAAGCGGTTTACCTGCTGCCGCGAATTTTGCAACTGCGCCCATACCTGTTGACTTTGACATCTGTCCGCCGGTATTTGAATATACTTCAGTATCAAGAACAAGAATATTAACATTCTTGCCTGAAGCAATAACATGGTCCAAACCGCCGTAACCGATATCGTAAGCCCAACCGTCACCGCCCATAATCCAAACTGATTTCTTTACGAGATAGTCGGCAATTTCCATAAGTCTGCCGGCATCGGGATCTGAGATTTTCTTCAATGCTTCTTTAAGCTTTTCAATTCTTTCTCTCTGTTCGTAAATTCCTGCTTCATCTTTCTGGTCGGCATTAAGAATCGAATCAACCAATTCTTTTCCTATCTTGTCTGCAAGACGTGTAATAAGTTCTTTAGCATAAGCATTGTGTCTGTCAACTGCCAGGCGCATACCAAGTCCGAATTCGGCGTTATCTTCGAATAATGAGTTAGACCAGGCCGGTCCGCGTCCATTCGTATTCTTTGACCAGGGGGTTGTTGGCAGGTTGCCGCCGTAAATTGAAGAACAACCGGTGGCATTTGCTACAAGCATTCTGTCTCCGAAGAGCTGAGAAGCAAGTTTTACATAAGGAGTTTCACCGCATCCAGAGCAGGCGCCGGAGAACTCGAATAAAGGCTGCTGTAGCTGCTGGCTCTTAATTACACCCGGATTGATTAATCTTCTGTCGAGATCAGGCAGATTAAAGAAGAAGTCCCAGTTTGCTCTTTCCTGTTCGCGGATAGGAATCTGCGGAACCATATTGAGAGCTTTAAGCTTTGTTTCTCTCTTATTCTTTGCAGGACATACTTCAACGCAAAGTTCGCATCCGGTACAGTCTTCAACTGCCACCTGAATTGTATATGCATAGCCTTCAGGGAAATCCTTTCCTTTGGCATCCATATGCTTGAATGATGCAGGAGCGTTTTTGAGATGTTCTTTATCGTATGCTTTAATTCTTATACAAGCGTGAGGACAAACCATTGAGCATTTGCCGCACTGAATACACCATTCGGAATCCCAGGCTGGTACTTCCAATGCAATATTTCTTTTTTCCCACATTGTTGTAGCTGTCGGGAAAGTACCGTCAACAGGCATCTGGCTTACTGGAATTTCGTCCCCTTTGCCTTCCATAATCTTTGCAAGAACTTCTTTTACATAATCGGGAGCTTTATCCGATACGATTGGAGGAAGTTCAATTGTACTTGTTGTCTGTGCCGGAACGTCAATCTTGTGCATATTGGCAAGAGTCTGATCAACTGCTTCGTAATTCTTCTTAACAACTTCTTCTCCTTTTGAACCGTAAGTCTTCTTGATTGCCTTTTTAATCTGAGCAATAGCCTCGTCCTTTTGAAGAATTCCAGAAATTGCAAAGAAGCAGGTCTGCATTATTGTATTTACACGGCTGCCCATTCCGGTATTTGCCGCAACTGTATATCCGTCAATCACGTATAAATTTAATTTTTTATCTATAATCTGCTGCTGTACTTTGCGGGGCATTTTATCCCATACTTCATCCTTGCTGTAGGGGCTGTTAACAAGGAAAGTACCGCCGTCAACCATTTTCTCGAGAACATCGAATTTTTCCATTAAGCCGAACTGATGGCATCCGATGAATTTGGCTGACTGGATGAGGTATGTTGATTTAATAGGTTTCTTACCGAATCTTAAGTGGGAGACTGTTGTTGAACCCGATTTCTTTGAATCGTACACAAAGTAACCCTGTGCATAGTTTTCAGTTTCTTCACCGATAATCTTGATTGAGTTTTTGTTTGCTCCAACTGTACCGTCTGCACCCAATCCGTAGAAGAGGCAGCGTACTACGTCTTCCCCTTCAATTACGAAGTTCGGATCGAAATCAAGGCTTGTATTGGAAACGTCATCCTTAATACCTACTGTAAAATGATTCTTCGGGGATGCTGCTTTAAGGTTATCGTAAACAGCTTTTACCATTGAAGGGGTAAATTCTTTTGAAGAAAGCCCGTAGCGTCCGCCGACAATTAAAGGCATGGCTTCAAATGGTTTATTCTCCGAGGCCATAGCTTCGGCAATTGCTGTTACAACGTCAAGATATAATGGTTCGCCAAGTGAACCGGGTTCTTTTGTCCTGTCGAGAACCGCAATTTTCTTTACTGTTTTAGGCAATGATTTAATAAGGTGTTTAACCGAGAAAGGTCTGAAAAGTCTTACTTTTACCATACCTACTTTTTCCCCTTTCGCGGTAAGGTAATCAACCAGCTCTTCGGCAGCTTCAGCGCCTGAACCCATAATTACCATTACCCTGTCTGCATCCGGGGCACCGTAATAATCAAAGAGGTTATATTTTCTGCCTGTAATCTTTGCAAACTTGTCCATATATTTTTCTACTATTTCAGGACAGGATTCGTAGAAATTATTAACTGTTTCTCTTCCCTGGAAATAAACGTCGGGATTCTGAGCTGTACCTCTTAAAACCGGTTTTTCGGGGGTTAATGCTCTGTTTCTGAATTCTGTAATATATTTTTCATCAACCATAGCTCTAATGTCATCTTCATTGAGCTGTTCCATCTTCATAACTTCGTGCGAAGTTCTGAAACCGTCAAAGAAATGGAGGAAAGGAATTCTGGCTTCGAGAGTGGCTGCGTGAGCAATAAGAGCTGTATCCATAACTTCCTGAACTGAATTGGAAGCTATTAAAGCCCATCCGGTCTGGCGTGTAGCCATAACGTCGGAATGATCGCCGAATATGGAAAGAGCCTGAGCTGCAATTGAACGGGCTGTTACGTGAAATACTGTCGGGGTCAATTCACCAGCTATTTTGTACATATTGGGAATCATTAAAAGGAGTCCCTGTGAGGCTGTAAAAGTAGTTGTAAGAGCGCCGCTCTGCAGAGAGCCGTGAACCGCTCCTGAAGCTCCCCCTTCACTCTGAAGCTCAGCTACCGATGGAATTGTCCCCCATATATTTTTAACATTTTCGGCAGACCATGCATCGGAAAATTCTCCCATCGGTGACGATGGAGTAATAGGGTATATTGCAACCACTTCGCTCAATCGATAGGCAACGTACGCCGCGGCTTCGTTTCCATCAATCGTTACTTTTTTTCTTTCCATTTCTTTCCTCTGAATTTATTTTTTTATATGAAATTTTAACTGTTTTTATACAGGCAACTATTGAGCCAATTAAAACGGTTACTTTTATTTGTTTTTGGAGGGTTTTTCACTCTTTTACTTCCTCATTTATAGAAAAACCGACCTCCGGAATCCAATATCTAAGAATTAATATCCGGATTATAAATTTATCGATATTTCCCCTCAAAATAAAGATAAATTAGTCTTAATTTTTGTAAAAAAAGATGCATTTTAACTTAAATTTTAAAGTATTTCTTCTATAACCGGGCTATTACATAGTAATTTTGTTAAACTGTGAGAGGGGAACAAAACTTAAGGCATTCAGAAGGGGAAAAATAAAAAAGCCCCTCATCAGAGGGGCTGCAGTAAACTATTTTGCTTCTTTGAGCTTTTTGATCTTATCAACAAACTGCTGAAGATTCTTTTCATCAATCTTCTGTTCGCGAGCATATTCAAGGAATTTTTCTAATGCTGTAATTGCCTTTGCATTATTACCGGTTGTCTCATAAATGTTGGCAAGAAAATAAAATACATTCAGGTTTTTTGAACCGTCGGCAGCAAGTTTTTCCCCTTTTTCAATTGCCCAGTCATATAATTTCTTATCATTATCCTTACCGGCAAAAGTCGAAATATAATTGAGGATTTCCATTTCATTTGCGGCTGTATTGGCTTTTTCAATTGCTTTAGCAGGGTCAACTTTTACGAGTCCCATAATATGATATCTGTCAATCATCGATTTAAGGCTAGGTTCAGCAGCAGCAAGCTTTTCGCATTCTGCAACAACTGTCTTGTAATCTTTAGCCTTGAAAGCATCAAGAATCGGTTTTCCGGCTTCCTGGAATTTTTTGCTTAATGCCATTGATTCGGCTGTCTTTTTCTGTTCTTCAAGGAGCTTAGCGGCATATTCTTTACCGTCGTATGTGCCTTCAACTATTTTTGCAAGAGCTTCATCCATTTCCATAGGGTGACCAATCCAGGCAATCTTTGTGTTTTTATCAACTATGAATGCAGCAGGAATTCCATTCTGGGCAGCAGCGCTCATCCAGTTTTCCGCCATATGTTTGTCGTCGCTGTCGATTGCAACGTTATAATCCATCTTGTCTCCCATTTCCTTATGAACAAAATCGGAAACGTGAGTAAACAGGTCTTTTCCCCCTGTAGGATTATCCCATACATCGGCGCCGATAAATGTTACTTTGCCTTTATATTTGTGAGCCAGTTCTGTAAGATGCGGAATGCTCTGGCGGCAGGGACCGCACCAGGTTGCCCAGAATTCTACAACGTAAATATTTCCTTTTTCGAGCTTTTCAATAGGTGTTCCTTTAACCCATTTTGAAAATTTTAAGACAGGAGCATCATCACCGATTGTAAGCACCTTCTGTGCATATCCGGCTGATGTTAAGAGAAACAAGAATAAAACACTTAATAAAGAAATCTGTTTAGCTAAACGCATTTTGTACCCCATAGATATTAAATTGTTCTGTAAAGATATTATTATTGGTTTTATAGGCAAAGGGAAATATTAAGATGAGCAGTGTTTTTTAGAAATTTTAACAATTTATCGGGATTTTAACCTGAAATTGAGTCCCTTTTCCTTCTTTTGAAATTACACTGATAGTCCCGTTGTGCAATTCAACGGCGTTTTTTACGATGGTAAGCCCTAGTCCGGTCCCTTTAATTGAACCAATATTCTCCGCCCTGTAAAATGGCTGGAAAAGTTTATCCAGTTCCCTCTCCGGAATTCCAATTCCCCTGTCTGAAACATTTATTTCCATTATTTCATTATCAGCTGAAATCGTGATATCTACCTCTCCCCCTTCCGGAGAATACTTAACCGCATTGGATATCAGGTTTTGAAGAATTATAAATGTCTGTTTGTAGTCAAGCTGAAATTCTTTAGAACCGGAAATGAACTCATAATTTAATTTATGTCTTCCATCCGAGTTTAAGTAAATATCTTCAATAATTCTACGGCAGATATCGTCCGGGTTAACAGATTCTTTTTTAATAAACAACCTGCCAGAATCTGTCCTGCTTATCTGCAATACGTCATCTATTAGTGAAGTAAGATGGTTTACAGAACTTTTAATCCTTTCGTGATAGTCATTAATCTTTTCTTCATTCCATCTCTGGCTATATCTCTGCAGCAGTTCTATAGAAGAATAAATTGCAGTGAGAGGGGTCTTAAATTCATGAGACGCAGTAGAAATGAATTTGCTTTTAAGACTATTGAGCTCAATTTCCTTTTCCAGAGATTCCTTAAGAAGGAGCTCAGCCCTGTTTTTCATCTCAATTTCCTTTACAAGCTCTTTATTAAGTGAATCAAGTTCCTTTGTTCTTTTTTCCACCAGTTCGCTTAGGTGATTCCTGTGTTGTTCCAGTTCCGCCTCATTTCTCTTTCTTTCTGTTATATCTCTTCCAATACCTACAACCCCAGTAACATTGCCGGCTGAATCGTGCATCGGAGAAAGCGATGTGGCAAAATATTTATTGTCATTCCCTCCGGTAGACCATTCATATATAAAGCTTTCCCCTTTCAGAGCTCTCATATGGGCATCAAGATGCATATGCCCGGCATCCCTGCCGAAAATATCAACTGCCGTTTTTCCAATAAACATCTCCTGAGACGCCCCCAGATTTTCGATCCATTTACCGTAGACACCGGAATGCTTCCCTTCAGAATCGAGTGTGAAAACAATTTCATTCATGGAGCTTACTAGAGTTCTGAATCTCTCTTCGCTCTCTATAAGCGCAGCCTGAGCTTTTTTCCTTTCCGTAATATCCTGTACCGTGGAAATCATTAAATTACTTTCTATTACGGGAATATTCATAACAAATAGTATCTTCTCATCACCATCTTTTGTTACAATTGTAACATCATCCCAGATCATCCTTTCCGGAATACCCGATTCCATATCGGAAAGGATTCGCTTCCGCATCACCTCCCGGTATTCCGGATCCAGATAAACATTTTCAAAATATGAATCCACCGAATTAAGCGTACCCGGTTCTACCCCGTAAATCTGCTCAAATTTCTTTGCTACATAAATAGCTCTGCCGTCACCGATTGTATTAACCGCAAAACCAATTGGCGAATTTTCTAGTATGGCATCTATAATCGTCTGTCTTCTTAGCAGTTCCTCTTCATCCTTAACCTTTTCAGTAATATCCCGCAGGACAACATGAATTGCCTTAGAGCCATAATATACAAAAGGAGTTGCAGTAACCTCTACATAGGCTATAGTACCATCTACCTTTAATATCTTCTCTGCTTTTTTGGGGACAATAACATTCTCATTGAGCATTATTTCAATCCGTCTTTGTATATCGGCGTGATTATCCGGATGGAAAATCTGATATGGAGTTTTTCCAAGAATATCATTTTCATTATTTGTTCCGAAGAGCTTAAGAGCGGCTTTGTTGCAGTAAACAATTTTATTCTCCCTGTTAACAAGAACAGCATCTGACAATACCTCGACAAGCCGCCTGAATTTATCCTCGCTTTCACTGTATTTTTTCAGCATCCGGTTTTGTGAGTCGATTAGTACAGTTATAATTAGTGATAGCAATGTTATTCCGGATGAAAAGAACTGAAAGAAAAACAGTTGTCCCGGAATATTTCCTTTATGCCCAGAAATAATTCCGGCCCCTTGTGACGTACTGTAAACGGCAAAACCAATCAAAACTGCATTAAATAAAACTGTAGAATGAAAACCGAAACGGAATGCCGACCATAGCAGAGGAATAAATATTAAAAATATTGTGTGGGGTATACTCCTGGCTTCTGTCAAAAAAACAAGATATGAAACTAAGATTGCAAGAAGGAATAAGGTAAACAGTTCTAATAGCCTATAAAAGGAATATCCCTTAAATTCAGAATACCATTCTTTATAGGTTATTACAAGCGGGGTGAAAATCAGTATTCCCAAAATATCCCCCGACCACCAGGTACCGTTGTTAATGTGGAATCCCATCAATAGCCGGGTGGAGGTTGTGCCTATAAAAACACTGATTGTAGTGGAGATGAGAGCAGTAAAGAAGAGCAAAAGAACCTGCTTAACTGTATCCAGGCGAAAAACAATTCCTCCATATTTTCTGATAATTAAAGCACCTGCTACAGCTTCAAGTGTATTTCCGGATGAGTAAAATGCAGTTAGTAAAAATGATTTCCCGTTAATAATGTCGAAAAGAATATTGGCAAAAATTCCAGCAGGAATTAGAGTTTTCCAATGCTTATAAGGGTAAAGTAAAAGAAATGCCAGAGCAATTCCACTGGGAGGCCAAAACGAAACCGCAAATCCTGAATTATAGGTTAATGTATTTCCGAGCAGTGCTCCCGAAAAATATAAAATGAAGTATAATAATGCCCCGGAAAGCTCTCTTCTTCGCAAATTTTCAATCATCCGCTATTTTGTCTAATACAAATTTTATATATTCTATAAAAATAGTGTAATTGGGTTTTATTAAAAAGACGAATATTAAAACCAGACAGGATTATCCCCTGACAGTTTTGATAAATGATTTAACTCTTTTCGGATCAATAGAGTTTGACCAAATACCCTCTTTTTTGAAATATGAGCCTACAATCAAAGCATCGCAGAACTGAAGATATTCGCCGGCGTTTCTTTCTGTAATTCCTGACCCGGCAATTACTGGTATATTTACGCTTTTTTTTACGTCCTCCATTTCAATCAATGAAGGCTCTTTACCCGTTGCAGTACCGGTAATAATCACTCCGTCGCTCAAAAAGAATTCAGCGGCTTTTGCAGTTTCAACAATATCCGTATCTGCGGTTATGGAATGAGAGCTGTGTTTTTTCTTTATATCGGTAAAGATCTTAACGTGTTCAGCTCCTATCTGCTTTCTATAGCGTAGAATTTCTCCGGCATCCGAATTAAAGGTCCCTTCATCGGCAATGTGTGAGAAAACGAATCCTTCGCCTCTTATAAAATCGGCCCCGGCAGCGTGGGCGGCCGCAATTGCTTCTTTATTTGCCCCTGCAAGAATCTGGATGCCTGCGGGCATCTTAAAACTGGTCTTGAGCTCGTGAAGGATTATGCTCATTACCGTAACAATTTCAGGGCCGACATTCCTGTTTAGATAGGGTACATCGTGCATATTCTCAATCATTAGAACATCAACTCCGCCGTCGCAGTAGATTGCAGCCTCTTCAACTGCCTTTGCGGTAATTTTCTTTACGCTTCCACCGTATTTGGGAGTTCCCGGAAGCGCGTCTATGTGAATCATTCCTATAATCGGCTTGCTGATATTAAACAGTTTCATTAATTATCCTTTTTTTTATGGCAATTTGAGCTTTTAATAGATGCGGTAAAATATGCTAAAACATCTAATACTTCAAGGAGAAAACCCGACATAAAGGGTGCCCGGTGCCGTTTTTTTTGATTAAATTTGTGCAATGCAATTGATATTCCCTGACAGGATGATAATGAATATAAAGTTTGAAGACCGGTTTATTGAAGTCCCCGGTGGTGCAATTTTTTCACGTAAATGGAGCTGCAGAGGAACATTATCTCCCATAATTCTACTGCACGATTCTCTCGGCTCTGTTGAAATCTGGCGCGACTTTCCCGAATCCCTTTGTATGGCCTCCGGAAGAGATGTAATTGCTTACGACAGGCTCGGCTACGCCAAATCTTCCCCCCGTAATGATATACTTCCTTTTGATTTTATACGACAGGAAGCTGATATATTTTTCCCGCATATAAAAGAATCATATGGGATAAAAGAATTCATTCTCTTCGGGCACAGTACCGGAGGGAGCATGTCTGCAGAAATTGCCGCTAAATATCAGAAAGAGTGCATTGCGGTAATTACAGAGGCTTCTCAGGCATTTGTTGAGCCGATTACAATTGAAGGTGTGTCCGCCGCAAAAGAAAGCTTTAAAAATCCTGCACAGTTTGATAAGCTTGTCCGTTACCACGGCGAAAAGGCAAAGTGGGTGCTTGATGCCTGGACTGAGACCTGGCTTTCTCCCCAATTCAGGGACTGGAATCTTGATGAAACACTTAAGAAAGTTACTTCCCCACTGCTTGCCATCCACGGAGAATATGACGAGTTCGGTAGCGCAGAATTTCCGCGCAGGTTTGCTTCTCTCGCAGGCGGCAGTTCTGAAATGATTTTACTTGAAAAAACCGGGCACGTACCGCACAGGGAAAGGAAAGAAGAAATTATAAGGATTGTGTTGGAATTTATAGAAAAGCATAGATAATTAAAATCTGCCATCCCCGCCGCCGCGGGAATGGCAATTTGATTTATCTAAAATTGTTTATAAATCGATGTGTATGCCGGCGCCGACTGAGAAATATGTGGTTGTTGATTTTGAGGATTGAGACGAAGAATACCCGGGACCGCTTACACTTATATCTGTGCCGCTTTCCAAACCGTTACCATTCATCTTTGCACTAATATCCAAACTTATTTTAGGTGCTACTTGTATAAGGAATCCCCCTCCGATGCCCCATGCAGTAGTGGCTTTTGACTGCTCTACGGTAGCAGGGAAGGTTTGTCCTCCCACATTCACTGATGAAGCGCCTACAGAAACAAAGTGCAATCCTAAATCCAATGCAGCATAAGGCCTTAATCCAGAACCTGTAAAATAATATCTTGCTCCGGCCATTATTGGTATTATTGTAATTTTTGAATCAACATTTACCTTTTCAGTTATACCCATTCCATTCAGAAGTTCATTGAATTTATCGTTATTAAAAGAAAGTTGGGTATAGCCGGCTGAAACGTTTAACTGCAGTCCCAATGCAATATCATAAGTAACGGCGGCCTGAGCACCAATTCCGCTTTTGTATAAGTCCCCAAAATCTCCCATCGGCGAGATATAAGCTCCTGATACATTAATACCAAATGGTGTCTGTGCATGAGCAATTACTGGAATTAAAATGACTAATAAAAACGCATAAATGATCTTTTTCATAATACAATCCTCACTTTTTTAAGTTTGATAAATTTACTTATGTGTTTATTTGTGAAAGTTTAAAAAAGTCTAGCATCAGATATATAAAAGAATTCAAAAGATCATATTAAATAACAATTCCAGCTTTGTATTCATTTTACAGAAAAGAAATTAACTAAATAGTCCACTTAACTGAGAAAGAACCGTGGTAATCTTTATTTTCTGTCTTCCGCTGTATTGCTCCGTTTAATCAGTTTAAAATCCCAGATAACCAAAATACTGATATATACTTGCGCCTTTTCTTAAATGAATATAGCGGATTTATATTTGAATTGAAAGTATTTTAATAAGGTAGTTTTGAAGTAAAGATAAAAGATATAAGCATAGTGGCTTTTGCTATGTTGCCTTGAGCTATTTTGAATATCTCAAATATCCTTCATAGCCTTAGTTCAATTGTAATAGAAATGTAGCGTACTCTGATAATATTAATTGAAGAGACCTAAAGAAATGTTAATCATTCTCCCCACAGCTTCAAATTTTCGTAGTGGGAATTTACCCGCCTTCTTTTGGGCAGGTTTACCCGTCGGCTGTTTGACAGGTTTACCCGCCTTCTTTTTGGCGGATTTACCCGCCTCTGGTGGGCTAATGTCCGCCGCAGTCCCGAGATATCGGGAACCAATGACCCTCCCGCTTAAAGCGAGCTTGATCGCCTATGGCGATGTGCTCTGCATCTCGATACAGATGGCTTCGCCATCTTACTCGATGACCGTCTAAATAATATTTCGAATTCCCGAGCCGATTTTTTTTTCTTTCAATTCCCGGACAGCAATGATTTCTCATTTTTCTGTAGTGGCTGTAAAACCTGAGTGTTTTCTGTTATGCTGAGCAAGTCTCTGCTCAAGGTTGGAGGTATAACCGGTGTAGTGCCGCCCTTTATCGGAGCGTAATATGTAAATATAATATGTTGACATAATAAAAAAGCC
>JAEXUB010000189.1 GCA_023453125.1 Bacteroidota bacterium | reverse complement strand
TAATACTCTTTTCAAACGTCTTCTTCTTTCTTTCGTTGAAGGAAATGTTTGCCCGCAAAAAATATTTTAATCCGATGCTTGCCGCGGCTATTCTGGTTGTCTTAATCCCGGTTATATACGGTGCGGTTCAGGTCAAATTATATTCTGAGCCGGAGAGAAAAATCAAAGTAGGGCTTATTCAGCCCGATATAAATCCTTGGAGCAAATGGCAGGGGGGCAACCTTAGCCAGCAGGTTTCTCTCTATCTCTCATTGTCCGACAGTGCGGTTGCCCGGGGGGCAAGGCTTATCGTATGGCCGGAATCTGCATTGCCTGTTTACCTTCTTGCAGGAAATTATCCCGCCAGCGAGCAGAGAATACACGAGTTTGTCGATTCGAGAAGAATACACCTTTTAACCGGAATGCCGGACGCGGTTTTCTACTTCGATAAGACGAAAGCCCCCGATGATGCCAAGCGGGTGACTAACAGCGAAACTTTGTATACTACATATAATTCTATTCTTCTTTTTAAACCGAATACGCTTCAGGTTCAGCGATACGGAAAAATAATGCTGGTGCCTTTCGGCGAGAGGGTTCCATTTATAGATACATTTCCATTCCTGGGGGATTGGATTAAATGGAATGTGGGAATTACAAGCTGGAATGTGGGAAAGGAGAAAAAAGTTTTTACTCTTAACGATTCCACCAAAATCGGTGGGGTAATCTGTATTGAATCTATCTATCCCGATTTTGTATCGGAATTTGTTAAGAAAGGGGCCGAATTACTGACGGTGGTTACAAATGACAGCTGGTACGGCTATTCAAGCGGCCCCTTTCAGCATAAGGAAATTAGTGTTCTGAGGGCGGTTGAAAACAGGAGGAGCGTGTTGAGAGCTGCCAACGGGGGAATAAGCTGCATAATTGACCCGACAGGCAAAACAGTTGCCGCTACCGGACTTTTTACAAAAGAAGTTCTTGTCGGTGAAGCGGGAATTTATAACAAACTTACATTTTACACCAGCTATCCTTTCATTATCCCTCTGCTGGTTACAATTATTTCAGTTGGAATGATATTAATCTTTTTTAGTAATAAATACTTTTTCAAAAGAATTAAACTGGATGAATAATGGAAAAATTTATTGATTTAAGAAGCGATACAATTACCCGTCCAAGCGAGGCAATGCGCAAGGCAATGTACGAGGCCGAATTGGGGGACGATGTTTACAAAGAAGATCCAACTGCCAATGAGCTTGAGAGATATGCGGCTGAACTTTTAGGAAAGGAAGCTGCCCTCTATGTACCAAGTGGTGTTATGGGAAACCAGATCTGCCTCAACGTTCATACACGTCCCGGAGATGAAGTTATATGCGAAAAAGATGCCCATATATTTCAGTACGAATCGGGCTCCCCCGCGTGGCTAAGCGGAATTCAGATGAGTCTTGTTGACGGCGTGCGCGGAGTTTTTACCGCAGAACAGATAAAGCCTTATATCCGTCCTGAAGCGGCATATTATATGGCTCGTACGCGAGTAATTGAAATTGAAAACACGCATAACCGGGCAGGCGGTACAATTAATCCGATTGAGAATATTAAGGAAATAAGTAAGCTTGCTAAGGAGAGGGGACTTATAATGCACCTTGACGGCGCAAGAATCTGGAACGCATCTGTTGCATCGGGCATTCCGGTAAATGAATACGCAAAATATTTCGATTCGGTTTCCTGCTGTCTTTCAAAAGGATTGGGGGCTCCGATTGGCTCAGTAATTGCCGGAAGCAGAGATTTTATTAAGCAGGCTTTCCGCGTTCGTAAGGCGTGGGGAGGCGGTATGCGCCAGGTCGGCGTTATTGCATCTGCCGGTTTATATGCATTAAAGAATAATATAACGCGTCTTGCCGAAGACCACGAAAAGGCAAAAATTCTTGCTGAGACTATCTCATCCCTGCAGTCCCTGGAAATTGATATGGAGAGAGTTCAGACGAATATTCTCATTTTTAAGCCGCTAACAATGAGCCTCGAAGACGCGCTTGCAAAGACAAAGGTAAAAGGGCTTCTCCTTTCCGAAGGTACAATCGGTTCGATGCGCGCAGTTACGCATATGGATGTTTCGATGGATGAAATTAAAAAAGCATGCGGCATTCTTAAAGAAGTATTCGCATAAAAGGAAAAAGAATGAAAATAGAAAACTATAAACACTCAATCAAAGAAACGGTTAAATTCCACGAAGTGGATCTGCTTGGCGTATGCAACAATGCAGTTTACTTTAGTTATTTTGAAGATGCGAGGATAAAATATCTTCAGGATCTGCAGAAAAATTTCAATATGCCCCAAATGATAGACAGGTTCTCAAATTTTCTTATGGCTCACAATGAGTGCGATTATATGGAGCCGGCTGTATTTGACGATGAACTTAATGTTTATACCCGCGTCGAATTTATCAAAAACTCAAGTTTTGGTTTCAGGCATATTGTAGAAAACGAAAGGACAAAAAGAATACACGCTGTAGGCGGAGGGGTGTTTGTCTATTTGAATCATAAGACAAGAACCAAACTGCCCTTGCCGGAAGAATTCTACGAGGCTGTTAAACAATACGAAAAGTCGGTAGAGATACTAAGTAATAATCAGAAAGACTAAAATCGATATTCCAATTGTAAGTTTTACTCCAAGGGAAGCCAGCGCAGGGAACTGCTGCTTGAAGCTTCCCCAGATTTTTCCCACCGCAATCATACTTGTTACAAGAATCAGAGTTGCGAACACTACTTCAGGAATCCCGAATGAATGGCCTATAAGTGATTCGAGATTCTGCCCGTTCCAGATTCTCCTGTAAATTACCTGTAGATGCAGGAAATAAATCAATAGCGATTCCCTGCTTACAACAGTTACAAAAGAACTCTTTTCGCCGAAACGGTTTACATACTTCCAGCAGAGTCCTAATGCAAAAAATACAAGTCCGAGCCTTTGAATAAAAAAGAAGGGATTGGGTTTAACCTGGAATCCCGGATTCTGGCGCAGGAAAATTATTACAATTGTAGAGATTGCAAAGGCGGCAATGCCGTATATCATTCCCCGATTAATGAATACTTCTTCTTTTCCCTCCTCCCGGAATTTCATATACAATGTACAGGCATATCCTCCGGCAAAGAGGAATCCCATCCAGGGAAATATTGGAAAGAATGAGCCGTTAACCTCATTAAAATAAGCTGCTGCGGCAAGGGGAAGGTATTCTGCAAAATCGATATTCCATACTAACGGGCTTGCAAGAGGAATGCCGATTGCCATAATCAGCAGAAAGCGGTTATAAACCTTATCGGATTTAATTGCCAGGCGGCTCAAAAACATTATGAGAAGGCTAAGTGCAATACATTGCAGTACATCCGAATTGGCCCAAAGTTTAAGACTTTCGGGGGAGGCGTTTTTAATTATGTTTTGGAGTGAGAATTCGGGCATATGAAGCGAATATCCCACAACAAATAGGAGAAGAATTCTTCCCAGCTTGGTCCAGAATTTTTTGCCGAAGCTTCGTAATTCTTCAAGACTGTTCTTTGAAGAAATTATGAATGCAAAACCGCTTATGAAAGTAAAAGAGGGGGCTACTAGCCCGTTTATGAAATCTACAATGGAAAACCAGGGGGCGTATGTAATTTCGGGGATAATAAATGCATTTACCACGTGGACTTCAATCATAATAAGAAGGGCCCACCCCTTGAGAAGGTCAATAAAGGTAAAACGTTTTTTGGCTTCCATTTCCACTCGTTTAAAAAGGCAAGCGCAAAATACGGGTAAGCCTGTAATTTTTCAATATGCCGGGGGCTAAGGGGATAAAAAATTACACTGAATTATAATTCGTTTTTACGTATATTTAATCAGGAAGAGGGGATAGCCATGAAAACTGTTCTCGATATTGAAACAACCGCCTACGGCTTAGAATGCCTTAGCGAATCGCAGCAGGAATATATTCTGAGAAGCGCGGAACAGGAACAGGATCCTTCCCTTAGAGAAGAGAAAAGGGAAGAAGCAATAAGGTATTTGAGCCTATATCCATTTACCGCAAAAGTAATTGCAATTGGAATGCTGAATGCAGAAACAGAAAATTCTTATATCCTTTTCGAAAGCGCCGTTCCAAAAGAATGGGAAAACAAGGAAAAAAAGATAAAGTACAGGGGGATGCCGGAAAATGAAATGCTGGAACATTTTTGGTCCCTTGCTAAAAAATTTGATACAGTTATTACTTTTAACGGAAGAAATTTCGACATTCCCTTTCTGATGCTCCGTTCCGCAGTCAACAGGATTAAGCCCACAATCAATTTTACCGGAAACAGGTACGATACTTCGCGCCATATTGACCTTCTGGAACAATTAACTTTTTACGGACAGATTAAGAAATTCAATCTCGATTTCTATTGCCGGTCATTCGGAATAGAATCCCCTAAAGGAAAGGGGGTGACGGGAATGGAGATAAAGGAGCTTTATTCCGCCGGTAGAATTGAGGATATTGCCATTTACTGTGCCGGCGATATAAGGGCTACATTTCAACTTTATAAAATCTGGCGCGATTATCTTAATTTCCATAGTTAACATTAAGGATTATGATGAATTATATTAGATTAGCCTTATCTGCTCTGCTGTTCTTTACCTTCTGCGCAATTTCGGCGCAGAATAAGAGTTCTGTTATAAAAGGAAAGGTTACCGACGGTGAGACGGGTGAGGCGCTTGCGGGAGCCAGTGTTTATTTTGCTGAAACAACCATCGGGACAACGGCATCAATTAATGGCTCATTTAGACTTGAGACATCCAAACCGGGTAATTATGAACTGATTGTTTCTATGGTCGGTTATTCGGTAAAAAAGGAAAACATTACAATTGAGGCAGGAGGGGAATATAACTTCAATATTAAACTAATGCAGAAACCGCTTGATGTAAAAACAGTTGAAGTTGAAGGGGAGGACCGCTCCGAATGGAGAAATAATCTTAAAATATTTACACGCAAGTTCCTGGGAACTCTCGAAGCGGCTGATAAATGCGAAATTGAGAATAAAGAATTAATAAATTTTAAAATGAGCGGCGATACATTAATTGCCTGGGCCGAAAAACCGGTTGCTGTAATTAATAGATTTCTTGGCTATAAGGTTATATGCGAAATAGTAATGTATAAATATAATCCAGTCACCTCCTATCAGGAATATTCAATCTTCTCCCGTTTTGAAGAACTTACACCTAAGGATAAAGATGAGGCTGAGGATTGGCAGGATAACAGGGAAGAGGCGTTTATGGGTAGCCCTGTTCACTTTCTATGGGCTCTGAGAAACAATAGGCTTCCCGATGAAAATTTTCTTGTCCATATAGCCCCTTCAACCGATCAGAGGAGCCAGGCTCCTTTAAGGCAGGTTAAGACCTGGCAGGATATTATGTACGGCCAGCAGTTTATGTCCGATCCTGTTATTTCATTCGATGCTTTTCTCCGAATCAGATACAATAATATGCAGCTCTCTTTTGTTAAGAGCCGCTTTGCAATGTTTACCATAGATGCTTACGGTATTGCAGATAATCATCTTCCCTTTGTCTGTTACGGATACTGGGCTAATCTGGGTGTTTCAAATATGCTTCCACGAGGCTGGATGCCTGAGAAATATCACAAACGGATTGAAAGTGGATTACACGCAAAATAGAAATACAATAGAAAAAAATCTTAAGATCGGACTTGCCGCAAGTCTTCTGGCACACCTCATTATTATTGTTTTCCCGTCACTCTTCAGCGGTGGAGATAAGGATGATTTTTTTTTCCGTGAAGGCTCTCTATCTTCCCGGTCAGCAGAAATTGACCTGACTCAGATTAGCGCTTTCAGATATGAGGTAACTCCGAGAAGCGGCGGCGGCGGAGGCGGAGGTGGCGGTATAGACCCGGATGGAAAAGGCCCGGCTAAGGAATTATTGAGCGGTATTCCTCTTCCCTCTGCAGAACCGGTTAAGGTTGATTTTAGTTATAAATCCATTATTCCTTCTGACACAGTTTTAAAAAATGTCGGACTTAAGCCGGGAGAAGGTTTTGGAACAGGTGAAGGGGGCGGCAGCGGAACGGGGAAAGGAACCGGTTCAGGGAGCGGAATTGGAAGCGGCAGAGGGGGAGGAACAGGGGACGGCACTGCTCTTCTTACTTTTACACCGAGGCAGATTCTTGAGGTAATTCCGGAAAGGGAATCCGGCTTTAAGGGGGTTATTAAACTTTCTGTCAGGATTGGCAGGGACGGACTTGTAAAAGACCATAAGGTTGTGCAAAACACCACCGGCAGCCCGGAATGCCTATCGCGTGTTCTGCAGGCTGCATATAAATCCAAATGGCAGCCTGTAAAACTTGAAGGGAAAGTAGTTGAATACTGGACCGAAAAAACCTACCGATTTGAATAAATGACTCTCCCTTTTCAATGAATCCCGATTTTTTCCTTTGACAACGTGCCTATAATCCTTTATTTTTCCACAAAATATTCAGGAGGCAATATGGATTTCACTAATTTAATAGCCGCAATCGAAAAAGATATCCGTCATATGGCGGAAAAGTATTACGAAGATATTCTTAAAAGCGACAAAATGGAAAATTACGCTAAGCTCGACAAGGAAAAGGTAATTTCTCGCGAAGAGAGTGTTTTCAAAAATATGGTTAACTGGCTTAGGACCGGCAGGGAAGACGATAAGGCCGAAAAGTTTTTTGAGAATATCGGTTCTGAAAGATTTAATGAAGGTTTTCCTCTGGCTGAGATTAATTATGCGCTTCATATAGATAAGCAGGTTGTCTGGAACTATATTATTCCTAAGAAGGATTCGGATATTTTCCCGAATGTTGAAGAATTCCAGAATACCGCCATTCTCCTAAGCAACTATTTTGACCTTGGCAATTTCTATATGACCCGCGGTTATATGAATGCCCTCTGCACGGCTCTTGAGAATACAGGAAAATTCAAGAGGGAAGAGCTCCAGACAATAATTAAAAAAGGAGCCTTCGACGAAGACTTCGATATGAGCGATATTATCTGGTATCACGTATAGCCGGAAGGTGGTAAATTGAACTGGAAGAAATTTCTTATCAGTCTCTTAATCATATGGATTGCGCTTGAGCTTTCGGGGTATCTTATTCATATGGTTTTCCTGAGGGATGAATACCTCAGCGAGTCATTCAAAACCATTCTAAGGCCTCACGATCAGCTTGGTGCAAATATGTGGCTTATCTGGTTTGCAGATCTGGTCTGGTCTTTCTTCTTTATTACTATTTACCTGAAGGGATTCAGAAAGAGAGGACTTATTGACGGATTGAAATACGGCGCATACATAGGTGTATTCTGCGGATTCGTAAATTCAATTAAAACTTATGCATTAAGCCCCTTTCCATATGTGGTTATTTTTTACTGGTTCTTATTCTCGATGATTCAAAGCATCCTGCTCGGATGGCTTATATGGTATCTTTACAGGAAGGAACCGGTAAATAATTAATAAGCTTGATTTATATTACGGGACTTCCGGCATTCCGGAAGTCCTTTTTTTTTATAAGGATTAAATGAACAGAAATCCCTCAAATAAGAAATTCATAATCCTTACCGGTAAAAAAGGAAGCGGCAAGACCACAATGCTGTTAAATCTCTTCGGTGAAAGGAGAGATGCCGCCGGAATTCTTACAATTACAAAAGAAGGTAAGAGAATTCTTTTCAGCCTGCCGGGAAAAATGGAACATCAATTTGAAACGGATCTTTTTTTCGACGGCGAGATTCAGAAAATCGGACGCTTTAATTTCGACAGTTCAGCATTCAGATGGGCAGAGGGAATTATTGCTGCAACCGATTTCTCTGAATTGAAATATATTGTAATTGATGAGGCTGGCCCCCTGGAACTTAATAAAAAAGGTTTCTACGAGCTTCTTGTGAGAATTATAAATGCCGTTAAAGGCTCCGATGTTTCCCTTGTAATTGTGGTAAGGGAAGAATGCGTTGACGGCATAATTGAACTGCTTGGATTGAAAGAATGCTCCGTGATGAATAAGGAAAATTTTGAAACTCACGTCGAATGGAATTAAATGATTGATATGCCCGCCTACATATTATGCGGCGGAAAAAGCAGCCGGTTCGGGACAGATAAAGCCCTTGTTGAGATTAATGGGAAAAAGCTTATTGAGATTGTCGCCGGCGAACTTAAAAAAGTATTTAATAATATTGTTGTTGTTACAGCCAAAGAGAAGGAATATGAGTTCCTTAATCTTGAATGCATTAACGACATTTATTTTAACTGCGGCCCCCTTGCGGGTATACATACCGTGCTAAAACACGCGGGGAAGGGAAAAGCATTTATTATTTCCTGCGACCTTCCTTCCATTACCACGGATGCAATTGAATATATTGCCGGATTCAAAACAGAAAAGCCCGTCATAATTCCTTCGTCGGGGGGAAAAAAACATTACCTGTGCGGAGTTTACCACACCTCAATTCTTGCCGAAGCTGAAAGGCTCCTTGAAGCCACTAAAGAGAAAGAGAAGTGCGCCAGTCCCTATGACCTTATAAGCGTTACCGGATATGAAACAATAGATTTCGACTCCCTTCCCGGATTCGGCAGGGAAATCTTTTTTAACCTCAATTCTAAAGAAGACCTTGGAAAATTTACCGGCTTATAATCCAACCGTCAGGTTGAAAGCCGGCTGTCGATTTTAATACACAGCTTTTCAATAATTGTGTCCCTCAGCTCGTTATAGCAGCTGTCCAGTACAGCCTGTTCCTTCATTTCCCCCTTGTAGACATCTGTAATAGGAATGTCGACCGAAAAAATATCAGCATATCTGTAGGACCTAATCGGCTGTCCTGTCTGCGGATTCTGGTATTCATTAAATTTCATATTGTCAGTCCGGGTAGCGGCTATAAGGTTATGGGGCACAAGTATCCCCACTTGGAATTTCATTCCTTTGTATTCAAATTCCATTGCTCCTCCTGCTTGCGGATGCATTTTAACGAATTGGGGAAATATTGTCAATAATTATAAGAAGCTATCTATTGATTTATCTGACATTTGTAAACTTCACCAGAGGATGAACCGATATAAAGGGTGTTTCCTCTTTTTTCTAAACACCGCATATTGGCTGTTTTAGGGATAGCAAAAACGCGGATAATCGCCTTCTTAGTTATGTCAAATATATAAATAATATTTTGAAAATGTATGTAAAATTTGTCCTCGTCAAGCATTGAGTCATTCATTAGCATAACAAATCCCGGGATTGGGCCGTCGTTTTTCAGACGTTCATATGCTTTTAATTTCAAATGAACTGAATATAAGGGCTTGCAATTAGAATCAAAAATATAAAAATATGGCAGACCGGCATTTGACACAATTGTGTAGTTGGCTGATATATCAACTCTCATCTCATATACCTGATTATACTTATTGAGATCTTTGAAATAGCCGAATTTAGAATGAAATACCTGAGACTCATTAAATGAGAGATCTTTAAGCGAGTAAGTTTCAATAACGTATGGAACCGTTGTATTTGTGTTAGCGAATAGGAAATTATTATTAACAGCTATTTTCTTTGTTGTTGGATAGAGAGACAGGGGCATTGATCTAATATATTTAAATTTGTGATTGAAAACCTGCACTCTTGAATTGCCAAAATCATTAACGAAAAAATAATCCTTGTTTTTAACAATATGACTGGGCCTGCGAAATTCTTTTGGGCCTGCCCCCTCTCGACCGATTATGCCTTTAACTTTCCCATTTAAGTCTAATAAAAGCAAACAGTTCTCTTTTCTTGAGACTATTATTATTGTATCGTTGGTAATCAGCATATTGCTAACATCCGAAATAAAATATTCTTTCTGAATATTCTCTGGATTATAAATCAATGTTAACTTGAGAGAATCAACTTTGCCGGGAGCCTGAATATCGTAAGAACGGATATTTAAGTTCTTATTAATCTCAAGAAAGCCTTCAGATGCTTTGTTGATTATTTCCGCGGCATTTATTTTGTCATTATTGACAACATATTGAGCATAATGAATGCTTGGAAGGAGGGCAATAAATAGTATTGTTATTTTGACCCATATTATGTTAGTTATCATTTATAGCCCTCTTTTATTGATATACATTAGATATATTCAATACTATTTGCTGTCAGAAAAAATCGCATTTTAAATACTTATCTGGCCCTTATATATTTTGCCATAATGTGTACCTATAAAAAGAGTGCTGCCTTTTAGGGCAAAACAATTCATAAAAAGCCCTTTGGGGAGTGCATAGATTTTGTGGATATTATTCTTTTCCAGATCAAATATATATATACGAGTCTGATAAAATGTTATGAGTTTATTCCCTGCGATTAAAAAATCATTTAAAAATTTGACAAATGCAGGTTCTATTTGTTGTAAATATTTGTCATATTCCGCGAGCGCAAAATTAACCGAATAGAGTGGTTTGTACTGTGAATTAAATACATAAAAGAAAGGAATTGCAGAATTAGATACTACTAAATACTGATTTGATAAATCCACTCTCATTTCATAGACTTGATTATATTTGCCCAAGTCTTTGAAATATCCAAATTTCTCGGGAAAGACCTTGTACTTCTTAAATGACAGGTTTTCAAGAGAAAAGGCATCAATTATATGAGGAACCGTATTGTTTGTGTTAACGAACAAATATTGGTCGTTAACAGAAAATTTCTTAATTGATGGGCTTATGGAAATAGGTAGCGATTTTATGTATTTAAATTTGTGATTTAATATTTGAATTCTTGAATTGCCAAAATCGTTTACGATGTAATAGTTCTTGTTTTTCATAATATGAGTTGGGTTTATAAATTCTTTTGGGCCAGCCCCATATCTCCCAATAAATCCCATTGGTCGACCATCTAAATCCAACAAAAAAATGCGATTCTCGTTGATTCCTACCAAAAAAAGCGTGTCGTTGGAAATTAGCATATTATTTATTTTAGAAATATAAAAATCCTTTGGTGAATTGTTAGGGTCAAAAATAAGAGCTGGTTTAATTGAATCAGCTTTGTTGAACGAGGTGATTTTAATAGACTGAATATTAAGATTCTTGTTTATTTCCTCAAAACCTTTGATGGTCCGGTTGAATATTTCTTTTAAATTAATCCTGTCATTATTTGTTATGTGCTGCGGGTATAAATGGGAGAGAAATAGAAGAGTATTTATAGCTACCGGTAAAAAGATATTTACCTTCATAAGAGTATCAAAGATTTATGTATCTTTTAAATAATTAGCCCAAATAAGCGATACTATACCAATCTGATAATCAGAATCGAATACTCATTCGAAAAACAGGCTTCCTGTATTTCTCAAAATGCGGATTTGGTTTCAATATATTTTATTCAGAATTATCCCCGTTTCTAAAATATTCGAAAATCAGTAAAAAACAACAGTTATAGTGCAAGTAGGAAGCCCGGGGGCAAAAATGAGATTAAATATCTTATTAAAAAACATCTTAAGACCTTTTGATATTATTTAGAAAACCCGTATTATTGACTATAACAAAAGTTGATAGTTATAAATACCAAGTATTTGAATGAAGCAGAAATTAGAAGACAGCAAGACTCCATTGTTTCCCA
>JAEXUB010000179.1 GCA_023453125.1 Bacteroidota bacterium | reverse complement strand
GTTTAATGCGCCCCTGTAATCCTCTTTAATGCCCCAGTTAATGTCATCCCTGTCAAAAGCATTAAGTCCTGCAGTAAACTTCATCTGTGTATAATCTATATATTTTACTTCACCTGCTAAAAGGATTCTATCTACCCTGTAAGATCCGCCCAGAGTAAATTCAAATGGAGTAGAGATTTCATATTCATACGCAGAGTTGCTGGGAGTTGCCTGGAAAGTGGTTGATGCAAATTCCCCCGAAGCATTTATTCTGTAGTTTTCTTTAATTGTAATTTGTTTCGGGAATTTAATTGTCGCTCCAATTGATGCCTTTTCCTTAACTTTATATATAAAACCAAGCATAAGATCCCAGCCTGAAATTTCCCAGTTAATAGAATCGAAATAGGAGAACTGCCTGAATCCTATGGATCCAATTTCAGAAGGATCAAGACGGATTGCCGTATAAATACCATACGGATCCGATTCATTCAATTGTCTTCTTCTGTCGAACTTGCCGCTGATAACGCTTACCGAAGCACCGACAAAAAGATTTTTCTGGAGTTCAACTGCGCCTCCGAACGTCCAGATATCAATTCCTCCTTCGTCAGTAGTCTTTCCGCTCTGCATAAGCCTTCCTTTTACAAGAGTAGTGTCTCTGTCATTTGTTATGCCGTAGCTTACTCCCGATTCATAGGCGAAATCGCTTCTCTTTGAAGTAAGATCCTGAATTAATGAATGATTTTCGTAATTATATCCGCTGAACTGAACAAGTCGGTTAAAATCCTTTGTCCTGTTATAACCCACGGAAAGCACCATACTCCCCCTTGAAACCGGGAGTTTGAATACCATTCCGGCCTGTGAGAAATTCATTGCATTAAGAGAATTGCTCATTGAATTGCCGTAATAGGAAGTGTTGTTGCTGAAATTATTATTATATCCGGATATTGAGAGCTGGGAGAAATCGAATAGGGCCAATCCTGCCGGATTGATAAAGATTGAAGAGAAATCCCCTCCAACAGAGCCGATAGCATTTCCCATTGATAGAGCACGGGCGCTTGAAAGAATGCCCGGTTCGCTTAATCTAAGCGCATCGTTTGAATTCTGAGCGTATAGAGAAGCGGTTAAAGTAATAATCATTAACACAGCTAAAATTCTGTTTTTCATAAAATCCTCAGTTTATCAGTTTAATTTATCTTCAAAAATTAACCTCTGCCTCTTCCGCCCCCTTCATTACCTCTTGAAGAGTTTCCTGAAGAACTGCTGCCTCTGGAAGAACCGCTCGAAGAGGAACTGCTGCCTCTTGAAGAAGAACCGCTTGACGAGGAACTGGTGCCGGATGAAGATCTTCCAACAGAGCCTGAATTGCTTGATGAACCGGAACGGTTAGGATTTGAATAATTCCCCTGGCCATTATATCCTGAGCCGGTAGTTACACGGCCTGATCTGTCAGAAGATGTTCTGCTTCCGCTTGTTTCAGGAGGAGTATATTCCTTAAGCCTGTTCGGAGTAGAAATTCTTGTCGCATCGCTGGTACGTGTTCTTCCGTCATTATAATCGCGGAAAATTTTCTCACCGGTTCTTGTTCTTGTTCCGCTTGACGTCGTATTACCGTTTCTATCGGTTTCTTTAGAGGAAGAAGATCCTGAATTTCTGCCAACCACAACACGCCCGAAACCGGATGTACCTGTAAGAGATGTCCTGGCGCCGCCGAGCCGTTCAAATGAAGATCTGCCGGTCAAACGTTCACCGTCATTGCGTCTTTCCTTGGAAAAGCTATTGTAACCGTAATAAGAGCCTCCGTTCCCAATGCCTCCTCCATACCAGTAATCGCCGTAATATCTTGGATAGTAATAGGGCCAGTTGTAATAAGAGTTATTCCAGGGATATCCCATATGCCAGAAGTAATTATAATAGAAGGGATCGTTATACCATCCATAGGCCCACATATTATCCCACATGAATCCATAATCGTAAAAACCGATCCGGCCGGGATAGTATCCCCAGTAGAATCTGCTGTACATCGGACTATAATAGCTGAAATGATAATCCCTGTAGTCATCATAATATCTGTAGCCGGCCTGGGTTGAGTCGGTAACCCCATATTCTCTTTCATATAGATCCCGGTCATCCCTTTGAGCGTATTTATCATCATCGTAATTACGTTCCTGGACGGCAAACTGGGTATAACACCCGGATAAGAAAACCGAAACTGCCGCAAAAACTAAAAAAAGCATAATCCGTTTCATAACGCCACCTGTTGATTTATATTAAAATTTAACAAATTCTATGCCTGTGAAAATGTACGAAAAGAGGAGAAAAAATGAAATGCATTTTTCCGGTATGTATAGTTTAATATACGGTATGTGTTAAAAAACCTACAAAAGACTAGAAAATCGGCCTTACATATTCTATAAATACCCCCCTGTCTACCCTATCCCCAGTGATTGTCTTATTGTGCAGCATATCGCGTAAATCCAGCCCGATGGTAAACCCTTCTCCCGCAGAATACCTAAGGCTCATACTCAGGTAGCCGGTTCCGTTCCCTATTGCGTCGGCTGTATTATCATTGAAAGCAACATTATATTCCAATAACAATGATACTCTTGCGCCTAATGTTTTTTCTACCCCAAAGGCAATGTTAAGGTCTTTATCCCCATCCTCCCTTTCCAGAGAATAGTTTACTATGCCGTGCAGTCCCAGATATCCGAGCATTTCAAAATTTTTTGACACTGCGGCATAAAAACCGGGGGATTTAATTTCATAACGGTCAAACTCATTTAAATATCTCCCCTTTCCCTGAGAATCGAACCCGAGAGAAAAGGCGGGCATTACAAAGGTTTCATCAAGAATCCTAAGCTTTACATTTATTCCGGGGAGTTTATACCAGTTTATCTTACCGGTGCCTATAAGATTTTCGCCGCCGTAAGAGATTCCAAAACTGAAATTCTGGAATACCCCCACTTCAACTTTGGTCATAAGGGAACCGAATGGGAGAAGATTCATCGATACTGCAGCCTGCCCTTTCTGGAGCATTCCCGCAGTGGGGAAATCAATCAGATTGCGGTATTCATACTTTGCATCGGAACCGCTGGTCCCTTGTGCGTATGCCAAAGTTGTAAATGCAATCAAAAGAACTGAAAGATATTTTGCACCCTTCATAAAATCCCCTTATTCTTTACTTATCCAATTTTCCTGAATGTTGTTCCGTTCTTCCCGTCTTCCAGCTGAATGCCAAGATTAAGAAGACGGTCCCTTATCTCATCTGCCATTTTGTAATTTTTCTGCAGCTTGAGCTCTTTTCTCAATTCGATGAGTAAATTTACTAAATTGTTTTCCAATTCAACATTGCCTTCCGATTTGGAATCATTAATAATCCCCAATACAGCTCCGGCGGTAAGATCAAGAAATTTCTTTGCCTCACGGTAGAATCCGGAACCAACTGAAGAGTCTTCGGCAATTTTCTTATTAATAACCTTTACAAAATTGAATATTGCGGCAATTGCCTGCGGAGTGTTAAAATCATCATCCATAGGCTCTTCAAACTCTTTATAGAATGGGGCAAAATCAAAATCGCACTTCCCTTCCGGATTGTTCTTAGATTCAAGAACACACTTATCGTAAAGAGTCTGTATTTTTTCAAGCCCGCTCTGTGCCGATAAAAGGAGTTCATCGCTGAAATTAAGCTGGGCGGCATAGTGAGCCTGACTAAAGAAAAACCGGATTACCTCTGCCGGGAATTTCTGAACTACGTCCCTTACTGTAAAGAAATTACCCAGAGATTTAGACATTTTTTCATTTTGAAAATTGAGAAAGCCGAAATGAATCCAGTATTTAACAAATTTTTCGCCGTGGGCAGCTTCGCTCTGCGCAATTTCATTTTCGTGGTGGGGGAAAATCAAATCGCTCCCGCCGCCGTGAATATCAATTGTCTTCCCAAGGTGTTTGCCGCTCATTGCAGAGCATTCAATATGCCAGCCCGGCCTTCCATTCCCCCAGGGACTTTCCCAGTATGGTTCTCCTTCTTTAGCTTTTTTCCATAACGAGAAATCGAGCGGATTCTTCTTATCCTCGTTAATCTCAACCCGCGCCCCCGATTCAAGTTCATCTATATTTTTACCGCTAAGTTTGCCGTATTCATTAAACTTCTTCACATCGTAAAAAACATTTCCGTCAACATTGTAGGCAAAGCCCTTTTGCTCCATAGCTTTTATCAGGTCAATAATCTCCGGCATATGTTCTGTTGCCTTTGGATTAACAGATGCCTTTTTAATCTTGAGTTTCTGAATATCGTCGAAGAAAGCTTCAGTATACCGGGAGGCAATTACAGCCGCGTCAACTTTCTCCTCATTGGCCTTTTTAATGATCTTGTCGTCGACATCCGTAACATTCATAACAAAATTGACATCATATTTTTTATATTCGAGGTATCTTCTAATGATATCAGCCATTAGAAAGGTACGCCCGTTACCTATATGGAAATAGCCGTAAACTGTGGGTCCGCAGACGTACATATTTACTTTACCCTTCGAAATTGGCTCAAATTCCTCTTTTTTCCGCGAAAATGTATTGTAAATCAGCATCTAAACTCCGATTTTAATCGTTCGATAATAGGCTATTCTATAATTACAAAAATACAAAGGTTTTGAAAGAGAAAAAAAAATATTATTTTAGACCAAAAGACTTTATTATCTAAATATTTCTTTTTATATTGATCTAAGAAGAATCTTTGTTCTTAATAAAAAAACAACTAATTCACTAAACACAAACAAGGAGGGCTATCATATGGTCCGTAAATTTACTCTTCTACTCTTTGTTTTATTCGCAACAACGGGTGTTCTGTTCGCACAGACAACATCCATCCAGATGGTTCCTTATGGCGTATCACCAGCAGTGGTTGCCGAAAGAGCTATCGCCGATACCGGCCTTTACAAATATCCTTATTCCGGCTTACAGAACGTAGGTCTTGGAACAAGAGTATATTTAAAAGTTACCGGCGTTGGTATGAACTTAGTAAACCCTACTATGGGTACAGTAGCTATACCGGCAACATCAGGCGGCGCCGCTAAGATTTTTGGCCCAAAAAAGAAAGTTGACGATGCTACATACATCTTTACTTTTACACCTGACGTATTGGGAACCTTTACAATTAAGGTTACCGACGGTTCTTATACTGCTCAGTTAACATTCAACTCGGCAAAATTCTTAGGTGTTAATAATAAAGGTACAGCTGGCGTTGACTGCCAGAGCTGCCACCCTTCAACATACACCAACTGGCAGGGAACCGACCACTCCAATTTCTTTGAACGCGGAGTTAACGGTCAGGTTGCTGCTTACTATTCAGGCAGCTGTATTTCCTGCCATACCACAGGTTATGACAAGAATACAACCGCAAAGAACGATGGTTTTGACGATTTTACATTCGTATTCCCGACAACTCTTCAGGCAGGAAATTATGCTGCTTTAACAACAGCTTATCCTGATGCTATGAAGAGAGCTAACATTCAGTGCGAAGCTTGCCACGGTCCCGGTAGCGGACACCTCGGCGGTGTAACAAACGCAAGAATGCAGGCATCATGGGACGAAGCAGTTTGTAACCAGTGCCATGACGACGCTCACTACCACGTAAAAGGGGAACAGTTCGCAATGTCGAAACATGCAGCCCCGGTTGATGAATCAGGGCGCGCTGACTGCGCTAAATGTCACCAGGGTAAAGGTTTTGCTCAGGTTACAGCCGGTATGTCAACATCTGATCCTTATTTCGACCTCAGCTACAGCAACATTGGCTGCGCAGCTTGCCACGATCCTCATAAGAAAACAAATGTTTATCAGTTAAGAACAGTTACTGCTACAGCAACAGACAATACAACCCCGGTTACTAAAGGGGGCACAGGCCGTCTTTGCATGAACTGCCACAAAGCAAGAACAGCTGCTACTGATACATATGTTAGTGCTTCAACTTTCTCCCGTTTCGGTCCTCACCATACTCCAAACTCAAACGTATTCTTAGGTACAAACTTCTTTACATGGGGAATGACACCTCCGCAGACAAAACATGCTGATCTCTTAACAGACGGCTGCGTTGACTGCCATATGTCACAGCCTGATCAGGGTTCAAACCACAGACCTAAATTAATGGGCGGACATACATTCAACATGAACTCACAGGAAGGCGAAAGCAATATGAAAGCCTGCGCTACATGCCACGGCTATTCATTAGGCGCTAAATTCAGCGACGTTAGATTCTACTATTCAGGCGTTGGCGATTTAGACCGTGACGGAACAACTGAAGGCTTTATGGCCGAAGTTGAAGGTTACGCTAACCTTATCTTTGCAAGACTTCCTGTTGGAACACCTGCAAATGCAGCTATTATGAGCACCAGACCAACAGCTTCCTGGACACTTACAGAAAAACAGGTTCTCTTCAATTTATATATGATTCTCGAAGACAAATCAATGGGTATGCACAATCCGAAATTAGTTGCCTGGGTTTTAGACCAGAGCTACAAGAAAGTAGGCGGTACACCTGTTGGTATTACTTCAGAAACAAAAGAAACACCTAAGGAATTTGCATTATTCCAGAACTATCCTAACCCATTCAACCCGACAACCAACATTAAATTCAGCTTGCCGAAAGAATCAAAAGTTAAGCTGACAATTTATGACGCAATCGGTAAAGAAATTACCGTATTGGTAGACGGACAGTTGAACGCCGGTTCCCATACAGTTCAGTGGAATGCTACAAACTTCGCATCAGGCGTTTACTTCTTCAGAATTGAAGCTGATAACTTTAAAATGACAAACAAAATGTTATTGATGAAGTAATCCTTTTCAAGCACCCTATAAAAAGCCCCCGCCAAAAACGGGGGCTTTTTCTTTTTACCCCCCGCTTAAATAATTCCCTAATTTTAATATATTTCAGTATACAGCTTTGGAATTTATATGAGAATTGAAAAAGATTCATTGGGACAAATGGAGATTCCGGAGGGAGCGGTTTACGGAATTCACACTTTGAGGGCAATCGGCAATTTCCCTATCACCTCGGAAATTACTCACCCCTATCTTATCAAGGCCTATCTGCAGGTAAAGCTTGCGGCGGCCGAAACAAATTATAAGTGCGGGCTCCTTTTTAAGGAAAAATATGACGCCATCCACGAGGCTGCAGAGAAACTTATTGACGAGACTCAGCAGGCAATTGAGCGGAAATCCGATTCCATTTATTCAAAAATAATCGTAGACCCTATTCAGGGGGGTGCGGGTACTTCCCTAAATATGAATATCAATGAGGTAATTGCCAACGAAGCTCTCATAATTATGGGAAAGGAACCGGGAGACTATTCCTCCCTCCATCCGCTTGACGACGTTAATTTGAGCCAATCTACAAACGATACATTCATAACGGCAGTAAAGATTGCTTCCATTTACCTCATAAGAGAACTATCGGAATCATTTGCCTCTCTTCAGAACAGCCTTCAAAAAAAGGAAACGGAATTCCGCAATATATTAAAATTGGGACGTACCCAGTTCCAGGATGCTGTACCAATAACACTCGGACAGGAATTCGGCGCATATGCGCAGGCGGTAGCCAGAGACCGATGGCGCCTGTATAATGCCGAGGAAAGACTCCGTTCGGTTAATCTGGGCGGTACTGCTGTTGGTAATTCTGTATCAGCAACCAAAGAATATGTAATGAATGTTAACAACATTCTAAAAAAGATAACAAAACTACCGATTGCTAAGAATGAAGATTTGATGGATGCCACTCAGAATCTTGATATATTTGTTGAAGTGCACGGCATTCTGAAATCGGGGGCGGTTTCAATTATTAAAATATGCAATGCCCTCCGTTTCCTGTCGAGCGGTCCGATGGGAGGAATTGGCGAGATTACCATTCCCCCAAAACAGGCAGGCTCAAGCATTATGCCGGGAAAAGTTAATCCAGTAATTCTCGAAAGCGCAATTCAGATTTCTGAAATGATTAAGGGATATGACGTAATTATTACTAATCTTGCCGGAAACGGTAACCTTGAGCTTAACGCCTTTATTCCGCTGCTGGCTCATACATTTCTTAAATCTTTTACCCTTTTACGGGATTCCAATTACAACCTTGTTAAAAATTGTATAGACGGAATAGAAGCTAACACCGAACGGTGCCGTCAGAATCTTATAAGCTCCTCTGCTATCGCTGCCTCTCTTATTACCACGTTCGGGTACGACGCTATATCGGACCTTGTGAGTTATGCGCACGAAAACAAAATGCCTTTTGTTAAAGCGCTGATGAAGAGCAAGCTGCTGGATGAGAAGGAACTTCTGCTGATTTTATCCAAAGAAATGGGCGTAAAAATTGAATAGTATTCCGCAGTCAGAAAGAAAGCATATTGTATTCGTCGGCAGAAGGAATGCCGGCAAATCATCTCTTGTAAACCGGTTTATCGGGCAGGATCTTTCAATTGTAAGCAGCACACCGGGCACAACAACAGATCCGGTTAAAAAAGCAATGGAGCTTCTTCCATTCGGGCCCGTTGTACTTGTTGATACGGCGGGAATTGATGATATAGGAGAGTTGGGAGAAAAAAGAATCGGCAAAACGATGAAGGCTATTTCGGAAGCTGATTTTGCCATTGTAGTTCTTGACTGCCAATATAAGCTCGACGAAAATGAGAAATCCCTCTTTAAGCACCTCAGAGAGATGGGAGTAAATTATTTAGCTGCCGTTAACAAGACAGACCTCGGAGTCAACCCATCCCTTCTTGAGGAATTGAACTTTCTCCAAATACCTTTTTTGCCTGTTTCATGCAACGCCGAATTGGGAATCTACGAACTCAAAGAAATGATTTCCAAAATGATTCCGGGCGACGAGGAGCAGCCCCTTGTTGGAGATTTGGTTAAGCAGCACGACGTAATTGTTCTTGTTGTTCCCATTGATCTCGGAGCCCCTAAGGGAAGGCTTATAATGCCCCAGGTTCAGACAATTAGAGAATCGCTTGATGAGGATGCAATTGTTGTTATTGCAAAGGATAAAGAACTGAGGTCTGCCCTTAGCAGATTGAGCTCACTTCCAAAAATTGTTGTTACCGATAGTCAGGCCATAATGAGGGTTGTGGCGGATGTGCCGGATGAAGTACCTCTTACAACCTTCTCAATACTCATGGCACGTTATAAAGGAGACCTGGCCGAATATATAAAAGGGGTTAAAAGAATAGAAGAACTGAGGGATGGTGATAAGGTACTTATTGCCGAGGCCTGCTCTCATCATGCACAGGAAGACGATATAGGAAAGGTTAAAATTCCCCGCTGGCTGAGGAATCATACTAAAAAAGAACTACAGATTGATATAAGAAACGGGCACGATTATCCCGAGAACCTTAAAGATTATGCGCTTATAATTCACTGCGGCGGATGCATGCTTACCAGAAAGGCAATGCAGGTAAGAATTAAGCAGGCAAAATATGCGGAGGTTCCAATTGTTAACTATGGCGTGGCTATTTCTTATATACACGGGGCAATGCCGAGAGCCATTGAGCCCTTTGAAGATGCAATTTCAGTCTGGAACAGCCTTAGCTGAAATATCTTCCTAATAAGTTTTATCCGGTAGTAATTTGCCTCAGACACCTTTCAATTGCAGTCTTAAAGGCAATCAGGTTAACCGGTTTCTGGAAAATATATTCGACTCCAAGTTCCTTATATTCCTCTTCAACCAGATCATTTATATCGCTGCTTAAAATAATTACCGGCGGTTTTATCTTAAGGTCCGAAAGATTAATTTGTTTAACAAGCTCGTACCCCCCCATAACAGGCATTCGATGGTCGCTTATAACAAGAGCGGGGGAAGAGAGTTTAATCATATCCAGAGCTTCCCTTCCGTTGCCTGCCTCAGTAACCGTATACCCCGGTATAAGGCTCTTGAAAAGCTTGGAATAAAGCATCCGGTCAGTCTTCATGTCATCTACAAGTAGAATATTGGTTGAAGAAATTGGTATTGTGAAGAAGAACTCGGCGCCAAGCCCGAATGTACTCTTAACCCAGATATCGCCGCCGTGCTTCTGAACAATGTCATAAACCAGAGATAATCCGAGCCCGGTCCCTTTTTCCCCTTTTGTGCCCGATGTGGTAAATTTTGAATCGACTTTAAATAGCTTGGGAATATCATCTTCCCTTATTCCAATGCCATTATCTTTTATGGAAAAACGGATAACTCTTTTATCTACCTGCGGGGATACCTGAACCGATATTACCCCACCGACATTGGTAAATTTAATTGAGTTGGATAATAAGTTATTAAATGCCTGCAAAAGGAGTCCTTCATCGGCATGGACGTAGTAATTATTGGAATCGTCGAACAGGAGGCTGATATTTTTGCCAATAGCCAGCCCTGCCTGCATCTGTATTGCTCTTCTGATTATAAACGAGGCATTAACCCTGTCCGGTTCAAATTTCATTCTGCCTGTCTGCAGGCGGGTCCAGTCGAGAAGCGAATTTACCAGAGCAAGCATGCTTTTTGACGAATCCTGAATAAAGGTAACATATTCCCTCTGCTTTTCAGGAGGCATATTTTCATCAGAAAGTAAAATATCTGTAAATCCGAGTATTGAACTGAATGGCGTCCTGAGATCGTGCGATATAATCGAGAGGAACCGGTCCTTTGTTTCGTTTAGCTGCTTCAGTGATTCGGCGGATTTTTTAAGCTCCTCATCGGCATGTTTCTGAATTGTTATATCCCCTACCAGACCGAATATTTTATATACATCCCCTTTGGAGGTCCTTATAACCTTTATCTTATTCCTTATCCAGATAATGTTTCCAAGATTATCGAGTATTCTGTATTCAATTTCAAAATTCGACCGTGAGCTGTCCTTATAAAACCTCTTCAGTTTTGCAATTACATCTTTCAGGTCGTCCGGATGAATAATCCTGTGCCATAGGAAAGGATTAGCGGTAAAATCTTCATTAGTATATCCGGTGATCTTAGAAATAGCTAAAGTATAAAATACGGAATATTTTCCGTTATCTGTTTTTTCCGCAGTCCAGACTGCTTCTCCGATATTTTCAGTAATGCTGCGGTATCTTTCCTCCGATTCCTGGATAGCCTTCTGAGCAGCCATTGTCTCTGTAATATCTCTTGTAACCCAGAGAATGAAAATGCTCCCTTCAATTTCGTATGAGCTTACAGAGTTTGAGATATAGAAAGTGGAACCGTCTTTTCTAAGCGCAGTGCACTCGTAAAGGCTTGGTGCATCATCCCCTTTTTCCCTTGCCGCAGTATAAATGTCAATTCTCGGAGCATCTTCACCATATACAAGCCTTACCGGATCAATTCCATTAATCTCTTCCGGCTCGTAGCCGAACATTCCGGCAAATGAATCGTTGTTTAAGATAAGCTTTCTGTTTTTAAAGAGCCCTATGCCGTCTTTAGACGCTTCAAATACCGAACGGATAAGCATAAGGTCTCTTTCGGCCTCTTTCTTGAGTGTAATATCGGCAAGAATTGCGTTGAAGTAGAGGATCTCATTATTAAAATTTAGTACGGCATTAAATGCAGCCGACGCAATTATTTTCTTACCGCTCTTGGTAATAAGAGGTATTTCTAAGGAATTATCCTTCTTTCTGCTGATATCCTTAATTCTGAATTCTTTTCCCGCCAGGAATTGTTTCTCTATAAAATCCTTAAAGTCTGCCTTTGCAAGTTCTTCCCTTGAATACTCAAGTTTTTTAAGGAACTCGGGATTTGCATAGGTGATTTTTTCATTCAGGTCCAGAGTACAGATAAATTCGTGCGAGTTAGTAACAATATTACGGAATCTTTCTTCGGAGCGCCTCAGTTCTCTCTCGGAGAAGGCTCTTTCGGTTACATCAGAACAGAGAAAAACAAAGGAGGTTTCCTTAAGGTCTTCGAGGTATTTTATTTTACAGTCATAGATTCTCGGCTGATTCCCTTTCTCCCCTCTTATTTCCCCTTTCCACGATTTATTCCTTATTACTTCCTCTTTCAATTTATCGAAATAATTTTCGGTAAGAGGAGGGAAAACCTTTCCTATAAACTTGCCGAATATTTCACTCTTGGAGTATTTAAAAATCTCCTGGGCAGGCTCATTCCAATAAGTAATTTTCCCTTTTATATCAATTCCTATTATTGCGTCAACAACCGGAGCAGTGAGGTTAAAATAATTTCTTAACTCCTCGGCTTCTTCATTTGCCGCACTGGATGAAGCGGTTTCGTAACAGAATTCATCAATAAACAATGCGGTAAGATTCGGTCCCTCAGCCGGGTAAGGAATAAAAATGACTTTGAAGAGGACAGTTTTTGCTTCCAGCTCGAATTCGAATTCTTTATCAAGCGGTTCTTTTACCTTTACCGCTTCCTTAAAAAAATCAGTAAGATTGAATTCTTCCGATGATTTGAACAGGCTATCTACAGATACGGCGTCATCTTTGTACAAGCTGAAAAGGTTTTCTGCTTTTTTATCTATCGATTTGAAGAGTATTTTCCCTTTGCTGTCTGCGAGGGCAAAAAAATGTGCTGCGCTTGCAAGAAAATTATTAAGGGGTTCTTTCTTTATTCCCTCTTCCTTACCGGCTGTTATTTCCCCTTTAATATCTTCGAGGAGAAGCAGCCCCCCTTTGAATTCATCTTCATCAAATATCGGAGCCCCTTTAAGGAGTACAATCAGGCTCTCTCCTTTAACGGTTTTTGATACGTG
>JAEXUB010000168.1 GCA_023453125.1 Bacteroidota bacterium | reverse complement strand
AGAATAAATTTTCCGACCGAGGGTATTTCGATGTCCCTCATTATTGAAGACGGTAACTCGGTCTTATATTTGCTCAATAAATTATTCAACAATTCATTCAGCAGGCCTCTTTACTTAAAGACAACATTTAATTTTTCAAATTATTATCCTCTTTGGGATGAGAGGACTACCGCATTCGCCTACAAGATAAAAGCCGGTTCAATTTTTACATACCGGGGAAACAAGCTCGATATTCCGATTAACAGCCGTTTTTACGGGGGAGGCAGCAATTCCATAAGAGGCTGGAAGAGCAGGGAGCTGGTACCCCAGATTCCTTCATTTACAATTGGATCCAATACTACAAATGAGGATATTGACGCTATAATCAAGAGAATCTCTCCCGGAGGATTTCTCCTTTTTGAGGGTTCACTTGAAATGCGAACAATGCTGAATGATAATTTCGGGACGGCGGTTTTTCTGGATTACGGCAATTCCTGGAACGAGCTTAAAGATATCTCGCTGAATTCACTGGCAATTTCAACAGGTTTGGGAATAAGGATATATACTCCTCTTTTACCCCCTCTCCGCTTCGATTTCGGCTTCAAATTATACGATCCCTACAAAAAGAGGCTCGATGTTAATAAGACAATCGGGGAGCTTTTTAAGGAGAATTTTGAAATCCAGTTCGGTATAGGGGAAGCTTTTTAATCCATAATGGATAATATGTCCTTTTTCCCCTCATCTTCTCCAATTAATCTTTGATACATACGCCGAATTTCGTTATTTTTTAAATCCTTTTTTTTGAGGCATCTATGATTTTATCCATGACCGGATACGGCAAAGGCATTGTTGAATCGGGCAATTTTACAATTGAAGCGGAAATTAAGAGTTTAAACAGCCGCTATTTCGAACTCTCTATAAGGCTTCCCAGGAATATTGCATACCGGGAATTCGAAATAAGAGAAAAAATAAGAAAAAGAATTAATAGGGGAAAAGTTTTCTTTACGGTTAATATTAATTCCGATTCTGCCCAGTCAAGCAAAATTCAGCTCAGCAAAGAGGGATTGAAAGATACTCTTTCGGTTATTAAGGAAATTAAGAAACAGGCAAAGATTAAGGATAAAGTATCACTCGACAGAATCCTCGAATTGAAGGAAATGTTCCTAAAAAACGAAGAGAACGGAAACGAAGATTATTTTGAACTGGTTGAAAAAGCGCTTAACACCGCTATTGACGAATTTGAAAAAATGAAAAAGCAGGAAGGGAAGGAGCTTGAGAAAGATCTCCGCAAACGTCTCGACCTGATTAAAAACGCGGTTACCGAAGTTGAAAACAGAAATCCCGAGGCCATAAGGGCTTATTTCGATAAACTCAAAATGAGGGCTAAGGAATTAACTTCGGACCTGATTGATAACCCGGACAGGCTTAATATGGAGCTTGCTTTGCTATCGGAGAAATATGATGTTACCGAAGAGTGCGTAAGGCTCCGCAGCCATCTTAAATTGTTTGAAGACGCTATGAACAATTCAGATGACGCGGGAAGAAAACTCAATTTTATAAGTCAGGAAATTAACCGCGAAGCTAATACAATTAACAGCAAGTCGGTCTCTTCGGAAATTTCCCATTTGGGAATACAGATTAAAGAGGAACTCGAAAAGATCAGAGAACAAATCCAAAACATCGAGTAAATTTTGAAAATGAATAGAGGAAAGCTGTTTGTATTTGCAGCGCCGAGCGGTTCGGGTAAAACTACTATTGTTAAGAGCGTTCTTGAAAAGTTTCCCGGTTTTGTTTTTTCGGTTTCGGCTACTACAAGAAAAAGAAGAGATTGTGAAGTTGACGGCAGAGATTACTATTTTCTTACGGAGGATGAGTTTAAGAGGAAAATAGAGAATAATGAATTTGCCGAGTGGGAGCGGTTTTACGACTATTATTACGGCTCCCCGAAAAGTTTTATTGACAGCCATATAGAAAAAGGAGTTTCGGTTCTTTTTGATATTGATGTTAAAGGCGCGCTTTCAATTAAAGAGGCTTATCCCGATTCGGTTCTCTTTTTTATTATGCCCCCGAGCTTTGAAGAGCTTAAAAACAGGCTTATTAAGAGAAATACCGAAAACAGCGAGGATTTGAAGAAAAGAATTGAAAGAGCCGAAATGGAAATGAGCTATGCCGTTAAGAAAGAGTTTGATTATAAGGTTGTTAATGACGATCTTGAAAAAGCGAAAAAAACAATAGAAGAAATAATAAGAAAAGAAATAAATAAGGAGTAACAAAATGCCTGTAAGACCTGTTGATCTTAAAAAGATAGAAAGCAGCGCAAGCAACATTTACGAAGGAGTAATTGTTGCATCTAAAAGAGCGCGCGCTATAAATGATGAAACCAAAATGGAATTTAATTCTCTCGTAAGCACAGTTGCCCCGGCAACAGACGACGATTTTGAAGACCGCATTAATCCGGAACAGCTCAAGATCTCTCTTGAATTCGAGAAGAGACAGAAACCCCATATAAAAGCTTTAAATGAGCTTTTGGAAAATAAAGTAGAATACCGTTTCAAAGACGAAGAACAGCAATAATGGATTCCTTTAAAGGGAAGAAGATAATTGTCGGCGTAACCGGCGGAATTGCGGCTTATAAAGCCTGCTATCTTGTACGCAATCTGGTTTCGCGCGGTGCCGATGTAAGAGTTGTTATGACCCCTTCGGCAGCCGAATTTATTACTCCTCTTACTCTTTCTGCCCTTTCGAATAATAAAGTTATTGTAAATGTATTTCCGCAGAGCCAGGCAGACGGCGCCGATGCCAAACCCTGGCATATTGAATACGCTATCTGGGCAGACCTGATGATTATTGCCCCGGCAACAGTCAATACTGTAGCTAAGATTGTAAACGGATTTGCCGATAACGCCCTTACAACACTTGTATGCGCTCTCAGGTGCCCGATGGTTGTTGCCCCTGCCGCAGATGTTGATATGTATAATAATCCCATTGCCAGAAATAATATCAGCAAACTGAGATTAAGAGGTGCTTTTATAGTGGAAGCCGAATCGGGTTTTCTTGCAAGCGGACTGACTGGGA
>JAEXUB010000140.1 GCA_023453125.1 Bacteroidota bacterium | reverse complement strand
GCAACAAATAAAGACCTTCAAAGGGAAGTTGAGGCAAAGCGGTTCCGCAGCGACCTCTACTTCAGGCTTAAGGCTGTTACTCTTACAATTCCCCCTTTGCGCGAAAGGAAAGAGGATATAATTGACCTTGCCGATTATTTTACAAAAACATTCTGCGCAGAGAACAGTATTCCCCTGCCTGAGATTACAACCGGCGCTTATACACTCCTTACAAATTATTACTGGCCCGGGAATATAAGAGAGCTTAAGAATATTCTCGAAACGGCCATTGCCCTCAACAGGGACGGTTTATTAACCGAGGATTCATTTCTCCCCCTTATGGCAGATTTAAGGATTGAAGAGGAATACAGGAATCTGCCGGTACACCTTAATAAATCCCCAGAGGCGCTTGACCGGGAGATGATTTACCGTGCATTAATAGAAATTAAGAAAGATTTAATAGACCTTAAACAGGCCTTTTTGGCTCAAAACGGAAAGCTTGAACACCCTGCCAATGAGGAAAATTTAAGCGTAACCGAGATAATTCCACTCGAAAAAGTCGAAAAAGAAGCTATAATTAAGGCTTTAAAGTATACCCGCAATAATAAGAGAAAAGCCGCCGGTTTATTGAATATCAGCGAGAGGACATTATATCGGAAAATTGAGGAATATGGAATTGATTAAATTTAAAATTAATGTTCTCTTTTTGTTTATTGTCGTGGCACTGTTTAACTTTAAAGGCTGTAATTATTCTTTTACAGGAGCCTCGGTGCCGGCACACTTAAAGACAGTTGCCATACCGATGATGGAAGACAGAAGCGGCTCCGGAATCTTCCGCCTCAAAGAGGAACTTACGGCCGTTCTTACACAAAAATTTGTTGAGGATAATTCTCTCCTGGTAGCCGAAAAATCCAATGCCAACTGTATTGTTGAAGGGACTATAACTTCCGCTTCCGATACACCGCAGCAGATTGCAGGCGGGGAGACAATTAAAACCAACCGTTTTACTGTTAATGTAAAAGTTGTTTTCAAGGACCTGGTAAATAAAAAAACAGTTTTCGAGAAGACCTTTACAGGCTACAAAGATTATTCCACTTCGGGGGATATTTCCAACGCGCGGCAGGAAGCTATAACGGAAGCCGTTAAGCTTGTTGCCGAAGATATCCTGTTAGGCGTTGTTTCAAATTGGTAAAAAAAACATAGGACAAATTATGTTATTAGATCAAATAGTACTTTTCTCATACATATTCTCCCTTATTATTCTTCTTCTATTCGGGCTTCACGGCTTTGTTATGCTTTTCTATCACAGAAAATACGGGCACCGCACCCCTAAGAAGAAAGAAGTTCTCTCAAATGACGACATTATCACCATTCAGCTCCCGATGTACAACGAAATGTACGTTGCTGAAAGGCTTATAAATGCTATATGCAAAATTGAGTATCCTAAAGACAAACTCGAAATACAGGTGCTTGACGACTCCACAGACGAAACAGTTGACCTCGTTGCCGGAGTTGTTGCCGCCAAGCAGGCAGAAGGTTTCGATATTCAGCACGTGCGCAGGGCAAACCGCGAGGGATTTAAAGCAGGCGCCCTTAAAGAAGGGCTTAAAACCGCTAAAGGCAAATATGTTGCTATTTTCGACGCCGATTTTATTCCAAGACCCGACTTCCTGAAGAAAACTCTGAAATATTTCCACAGCGACGAAATAGGATGCGTTCAGACAAGATGGGAACACTTAAACGAAGATTATTCCATTCTTACAAAGATTCAGGCTCTTGCCCTTAACGGACACTTTGTTATTGAACAGTCTGTACGCAATAAAGCCGGCTTCTTTATCAATTTTAACGGCACCGGCGGCGTTTGGAGAAAAGAATGTATTGAAGATGCAGGCAACTGGCATGCAGATACTCTTGCTGAAGACCTTGACCTCAGCTACCGCGCTCAGCTTAAAGGATGGAAATTCATTTATCTTAGAGACGAAACCACTCCTTCTGAATTGCCTCACGAAATTAATGCTCTTAAGGCTCAGCAGTTCCGCTGGACCAAAGGACACATTGAGACAATGAAGAAGATTCTTCCTGTTGTATGGAAATCCAAGATGCCTTTAAGAATTAAATGGCAGGCAACAGTTCATCTCTGCAGCAACATAGTATTTCCTTTTACCCTGATGGCCGCAATTTTGAACGTGCCCCTTGTATTCATTAAGAACAGCGGCCCCTACAGCCCCTTCTTTAATTTTATGGCCATTTTTGTTATTGCATTCATCGGCAGCTTTATGTTCTACCTGTATGCCCAGAAAGACGTTCACGCGGACTGGCGTAAAAGAATTGTGCTCTTCCCCCTCTTTATGGCAGGCTCAATGGGATTGGCATTAAACAACAGCCGTGCGGTTATTGAAGGCTTATTGGACAGAAAGAGCGAGTTCGTACGCACTCCTAAATCCAAAATTATGACAAAAGACGATAACGCTAACAAGAATAAATATTTCACCAATATGAAAGTTGACAGCTCGGCAATTATTGAGCTACTTCTTGCAGTTTATTGTTTAATAGGGGTTGCGGCTTCAATATTCTTTATGGAAATTGCAGCTCTTCCGTTCCAGCTTATGTTCTTCTTCGGTTTCGCGTCTGTCTCTTTCTTATCTTTGAAGCAGTCATTCGCTAAACTGATTAAGGTTAATAAATAAAAATGAACAGCCTGCAGGGAAAGAATACATATAAGCTGATATTCGAGTTCAACAGCAATTCTCCCCTGTTCGCCCGCCTGGCCTCTTCGGAAA
>JAEXUB010000092.1 GCA_023453125.1 Bacteroidota bacterium | reverse complement strand
GAACTCCCTCTGGACCAGCAGCAGAGATTGTGCATTGCAAGGCTTCTCGCGGTACAGCCTGAAGTTATTTTAATGGATGAGCCCTGCTCATCTCTCGATCCGATTGCAACAATGAAAATTGAAGAGTTGATGATTGACCTGAAGAAGAATTATACCATTGTCATTGTAACTCATAATATGCAGCAGGCTGCACGTGTTTCGGCCTATACAGGTTATATGCTCCTTGGAGAAATGATTGAGTTCAATAAAACCAAGACCATATTTACAAATCCCGCCAATAAACTTACCGAAGAATACATCTCGGGAAAATACGGATAAGAACCATCAGTTTAGTTCGTTGAACTTATCCAGTTTTTTCCGGTGGGTGACAACCTTTGCATTAACATAGAATATCAGATCCTCGGCAATATTTGTAGCGTGGTCTGCCAGCCTTTCAATCTGTCTTGTAAGTACAATTAAATGGGAACAGGGTTCTATTACGGAATTATCAGACTGCATTTTTGCAACCAGGAACTTGAATATCGTTTTATTGAATTTATCTACTATTTCGTCATTCGCAAGCACTTTCTCTGCAAGCTCCGTATCCTGGTTAACAAATGAATCTATTGCGTCCTTTACCATAACCTTTGCCTGGCGCCCCATTTCTAGTATCTGAGATTCGACAATGAGATTGTGATGTTCATGCGTCTTTTTAACCCGCTGAGAGATATTTACCGCAATGTCTCCGCATCTCTCAAGCTGATTATTAATCATTAATGCCGACATCATAAAACGGAGGTCGGTTGCTACAGGCTGAAACAATGCGAGTATATTCTCGCATTCAGTCTGGAGAAGATTATCATAGGCATCAATCTCCAGGTCCTTTGCTTTTATCCCCTTACAAAGTTCAACATTCCCCGTCTCAAGGGCTTCAAATGCTCTTTCTACCTGCTTATTAACGAGAGAAGCCATTTTTATTAAATTAGCTTTAAAATTTTCTACTTCGGATGAAAAATGATCTAACATATCTTTTCCTTCAATAACTTAATTAAGTAAGTCCATTTTGAACTGAAATAAACTGATTATTTACAAAATTTACAAGATAAAAGGGGGCCTATCCCCTTTTAATTCCTTTTTTTCCTTCTAATTCAGCTTAATAATAAGCATTTCCAGGAACAGAAATATTTTTAGACATCATATCTATTTTATCAATTTTGTTTATAAAAAAAGAACATTACCTATTAAAAAAAGCCGATTTTTTCCGATTATATATATTGAATAGTTCTTTCTATAATCGGTGAAAATAATAATAAAATAAAGGAGAAAAAGATGAAATCGATTTTTTATGCACTATTGGCCATGCTTGTTATAAGTACCGCATCCTACGGACAGGGAAAAAAAGACGCAGAAGCAATGGTAAAAAAAGCAATTACATATTACCGAAGTGTCGGGCACGATAAAGCACTGCTCGATTTCAGCAATGCCAAAGGAAAATTTGTTGACGGCGAAATGTATGTTACCGTATATGACCTTACAGGAAAATGCCTGGCTCACGGAGCAAATCTTAAAATGATGGGAAAAGACTGGACAGAATTAAAGGATGCAGACGGAAAAGCATTCATTAAGGAACGTCTCGAAACCGTAAAATCGGCTCCATCAGGATGGCAAAGCTACAAGTGGACTAATCCGACATCCAAGCAGATAGAATCAAAGCAGACTTATTTCGAAAAAGCTGATAACTTAATTTTCTCCTGCGGATTCTATAAATAGCCATAATTAAAGATTGATTTAAAAATCCCCCTGCCAAGGGGGATTTTTTTTGACCGTAATGTAAGCATATCATCCAATTTCAATAATCAATATTTAAATCATTTTGATGCGGGAAATGCAAAGTTTTTTCAAAAATGATTTAAGATTCGTAATAATAATCCGATAATATATTTGGAAGTTGGATTTTATTCCCAGCGGAGAGCAGCTTCTTTTAAAATGGGGTTTTCTTAAAAATAATATTTGAGCAAAATTCCCCTCCGGAGAATTCTTTATTTCCGGTTACCAGTAATGATAATTATGGAGTTATGATGAATGCGTGGTTAAACAAATTAAAACTTTCAAAAAAACTTCTTGTAGCACCCGGCCTTATCCTTCTCTTTTTAATTGCCTATGGCACAATCGGTTTTTTTGCATTGCTTCAGCAGCAGCTTTCAATTAATTCTATTTATAATACAAATTTCAAAACAACAATTGAGAAAGAAGAAAATTTCAGGACTATTGCCATAGTTCAGGGAAACATTTACAAATTCATCACCTGGGCAAGAGCCGGCTATGAGCAGTCCAAACTTGATGCCTTGAGCAGGGAACAGATTGCCGGCATTGATAAAACTATTGAATCCCTCGATAAGGCCATTAAAGCAAATGAAGATGAAGAAATGGTTAAGCAGTGCCGTAAAGCCTTTGAGGATTTGAAGGCATATAAAACCGCCGCTTCAACCGTATTTGATATGGCATCGGTGGACCTAAATACAGCGACGATGGCAATGAGCACCGCCGAAGAAAAATTTGCATCGCTTGCAGCCTCGTTTAACTCTATACTTTCAGAAATGCACAGCAGAAGCGATGTAGAATTCAGCGACTCAAAGGATAATTTTATACGCGTACTTGTAATTTTCGGTATAGCAATGCTGATTTCGGGCTTGCTTGCCTACCTTATTGTACCAAGAGTTAATTCATCCATCCTCCGCCCCGTTCTCGATTTAAATATTGCCGCCAAAAAGATCTCGCAGGGGGATTTGAATGTAGATCTTAAGACCGATACACAGGATGAAATTGGAGAGCTTGTGGCGAGCTTTAAGCTGATGGCCGATGATATCCGGAATATGAATACTCAGCTGTTGGAAGAGAAAAAGAATGTAGAGGAAAAAGTAATTGCAGCTGTAAGAGATGTTGAAGAACAGAGAATTTACCTTAATGACAGCGTTAATAAAATTCTTGCCGAAATGGAAAGATTCGCCAACGGCGATCTTACTGTTAAACTAGATGCGATGAATGATGACGAAATTGGAAAATTATTTAACGGTTTCAATCTTGCCGTCGCCAATATTAAGAACGCTCTTATTTCAGTAACCGAGGCAATTGACGCTACAGCAAGCGCGGGTAACCAGATTTCCAGCAGTACCGAGGAAATGGCCGCCGGTGCACAGGAACAGAGTTCCCAGACAATGGAAGTTGCCGGCTCTATAGAGGAAATCACAAAGACCATTCTTGAATCTTCAAGAAATGCAGTCACTGCATCCGAAGCCGCAGCAAGCGCGGGACAGATTGCCAGGAACGGAGGCAAAATTGTAAATGAAACAATCGAGGGAATGAACAGGATTGCCGATGTAGTAAAGAAATCTGCAGATACTGTTGAGGCACTTGGGAAAAGCAGCGACCAGATTGGAGAAATTGTCCAGGTAATTAACGACATTGCCGACCAGACTAATCTTCTTGCCCTAAACGCAGCAATTGAAGCCGCCAGGGCAGGCGAGCAGGGACGCGGTTTTGCAGTTGTGGCCGACGAAGTACGTAAACTCGCCGAAAGGACTTCCAAAGCTACCAAAGAAATTGCCACTATGATTACCCAGATTCAGAAAGATACAAAGGGGGCGGTAATTTCGATGCAGGAAGGAACGCGCGAAGTTGAAAAAGGAAAAGAACTCGCCAACAAAGCGGGAGATTCCCTCAGACAGATTATTTCAGGCTCCGAGAAAGTTGTAGAAATGGTTAACCAGGTTGCACACGCCAGCGAAGAACAGGCAGAGGCTGCAGAAAAAATAAGCAGGAATATTGAAGGAATTAATAATGTAACTCAGGAAAGCGCAACCGGTATTCAACAGGTTGCAAGAGCATCAGAGGACCTGAGCCGCCTTACTACAAATCTGCAGGAACTTATTCTTAAATTTAATCTCGGAAGGATTTCCCATTCCGGCGGCAAAAGATTGAAACCCTAAAAAAAACAGATAGCACCCTAAAAAGTCCCCCTTCGGCTGAGGGGGACTTTTTTACCCGCTCTTTGAAAGATTTTTACAAATTTAATCTCAAATGAAATTAAATAATTAAAAGAAATTTAATCTTCTTTTTATTTTTTTTGTCGAATTAACTATAAAATCATTCATCAAATTAAACTATTTTTGTAGTAACAATGTCACATATTATGTACGACATGATTATTATAACCAGTTAAATTAAACAAGGAGTAGCTAAATGAAATCGTTTTTACTTACCTGTCTCGCAGTAGTTTTATTATTCGGAACAACCTTTGCTCAGGGAAAGAAAGATGCCGAAGCAATGGTAAAAAAAGCAATAACCTATTATCGCAGTGTCGGTCACGATAAAGCTTTACTCGACTTCAGCAATGCAAAAGGCAAATTTGTTGATGGTGAAATGTATGTAACTGTATACGACATGACCGGAAAATGTCTTGCTCACGGCGCAAACCTTAAAATGATGGGAAAAGACTGGACATAATTAAAGGATGCAGATGGAAAGGCATTCATTAAAGAACGTCTCGAAACAGTTAAATCCGCAGTTTCAGGATGGCAGAGCTACAAATGGACCAATCCGGCTTCAAAACAGATTGAATCGAAACAGACCTATTTTGAAAAAGCAGAAAATCTTATTTTCTCCTGCGGTTACTACAAATAATCAATCCCCTAATCAGGTTTTATAAATCCCCCTCTTAGGGGGATTTTTTTTATCCTTTATTCCCTTTTTCTTTGCAAGCCTTACCGGGATTTAATATCATTGGATACATTTTTTTTCCTTTCAATATTTGAATGATATGAATAATACACGGTATATAAGACTTGACAATGCCTATAACTTCAGGGAAATCGGAGGCCTTACCTCCCTCTCCGGGAAAAAATTCCGCAAAGGAATCCTTTTCCGCTCGGATGAACTTTCGAAACTCAGCTTTAACGACAGAAAAATCTTTGAAGGACTGGGGATTAAAAGCATAATTGACCTCCGCGGAGTTAAAGAGAGGGAGAAGAAAAAGGACCGCCTCCCCGCGAATCTCAAAATTGATATCCGCAATATCCCCATTGACCATAAAAACCAGGACTTAAAACAGATTCAGTTTTTTCTTTTCTTGATACAGAAATCAAAAGACTTCGACTTTGAAAAGTATATTAAAGAACATTATTTCGGAACCGCATTCGAATGCACTTCGCAGATTAAGGAAATCTTAACTTATCTCTCGGATGAAAGGAATCTCCCCTCTTTAATACATTGTACGGTAGGAAAAGACCGAACAGGATTTCTTTCGGCCATTCTTCAGCTCCTTGCAGGAATCGACAGACAAACCGTTACCGAAGAATATATGGCAACAAATAAATATAT
>JAEXUB010000030.1 GCA_023453125.1 Bacteroidota bacterium | reverse complement strand
CCTTGAATCCGCTCCTTATTTCCCCTTTATTTTCAATATTCAGAAATGATATGCACCTGTTTGAATCTACAACTCCCTCAGCTACAATTGCATTGGTAGGACAAGCATCGATGCAGGCTGTACAGCTGCCGCAGAAATCGCCAACCGGAGGAGAATATTCAAATTCATAATTGGTAATCAAAGTTGCAATAAAAAACCAGCTTCCAATCTCTTTCGAAATAATATTAGAATTTTTTCCCTGCCATCCCAGTCCGCTTTTTACTCCCCAAACTTTATCCATAACGGGACCTGTATCAACATATTCAACAGCCTTAAACTCCGGATCAATATTCTGAAGGTCTTCAATCAAGGACTCGAGTTTTTCCCAAATTATCAGGTGATAATCTTTTCCCCATGCATAACGCGAGATTTTACCTGTACCCGGTTTATTCTCAAAGTCTGAGGGATTATAATAATTCATTCCAAGCGAGATTACGCTTTTAGCCTCAGGAAATACAAGCCTTATATCTTTTCTTTTTTCAAAGCTCCGGGACATATATTCCATAGAGGCATCGTAGTTCTTATCAATCCAGACTTTCAGGTGTTCAGCTTCTTTAACAAGGGGTTCGGCTTTGGCAAATCCGGCCAGGTCGAATCCGTACTCTTTTGCAAGCTCAATAACTCTATTGTTATCCAGTCCCGCCATTTTACCAGTTCAGCTCTTTCTTATATACCTTAACGTATACATCCCCGTTTTCTACACAAGTTTCGAATATATTTACTCCCCGTCTCCCTTCCGGCATTTTGCCTGTCCGCAGGCTGAACTGCCAGCCGTGAGCCGGGCACGTTACATATTCTTCTTCTATAAATCCGTCGTGCAGTATTGATGCGTGCTGATGAGGGCAAAGATTATTAATCGCAAAAATCTCTTCTCCAATTTTAAAGACAGCAACATCAACGTCGTCAACTATGAATCTTAATCCTGCATTCTCTTTCAATTCCGAAAATCTGCAGATTTTAATAAAACCGGATGGGACAGCCATTCATTTTCCTCATTCAGATTTAGATTATGATTTATTACTAAAATAAATATCTGTTTTCCTCTTTATTTTACCAAATCCAGAGTTTTAAATTTTTCTTTATGCACAAAGCCTTTATCGGTCTTAGCTGCAGTAGCAACCGCGAAATAAGGATCGTGTTCAAAATAAAGCTTCCACTCTTCGGCAACGGCTCTTTGAAGAATTCCCCTCTTCTCATCAACTGTTACAATCGGCTGAAGGTCATACCCCATTACATAAGGAAGGGGAATATGAGATGAAAAAGGCATTAAATCTCCGCAGTAAAGAAGTGTATTGCTGCCGTCAGAAATCTTAACCATCTGTTGTCCGAATGTGTGTCCATTAATAGGCAGGAATTCTATTTCATCGTCGAACTCATTATTTCCGTCAATCAATGTTAAAACTCCATTCTCAATAAGAGGAAGAAACCTGTTTTGAATAAAACTTGCGCGGTCCCTGTCCGACGGATTTATTGCCCAGTCAAAATGTTTTTTCTGAACATAATACATTGCATTGGGAAAAGCGGGAACCCATTTCCCGTTTTCCATTTTTGAAGACCCCCCCGTATGATCAAAATGCAAATGGGTAAGAATCACGTCTGTAATTTGTTCAGCCGAGGTTCCGGCCCTCTTTAATGAGTCGTTTAATATGTTGGAATATTCAACTCTGTATATCTGTTTAAATTTATCTTCCCAGAAATCCCCGATCCCGGTATCAATAAGAATCTGCCTTTCTCCGTTTTTAAGAAGAAGGCACCTGGTATCGAGTGTAACCCGGTTTGTATCATCGCACGGATTGGTTTTTTCCCATAATGGTTTTGGAACAACGCCGAACATAGCGCCCCCGTCAAGACCAATATATCCGGTCTGAACTTCGTGTAATGTATATTTACCTATTTTCATAAATTTGCTTTGTTTTTTTGACAATTTTTCATTTTCTTTAACCAAATTAAAAATTTTACAATAATATTGCAGAAAATATGAAGACGCGCAGATACTTTTTACTATTTGTATTTCTATTCATCTCAATTAATAACCCCGTCATATGGGGAAAAAGTTCTGTTTCTAATCTTAAAGTAGTTTCTTTTAATATCCGTTACGGGACTGCCAATGACGGGGAAAACAGCTGGCAATTCAGAAAGGAGCAGCTGTTTGATCTATTGCGTTTGGAAAATGCAGATATAATAGGACTTCAGGAGGCACTGGACGGGCAGCTTAAAGAAATTCTTGCCCAATTCCCCGAATATGAAAGCATTGGTGTAGGAAGAGAAGACGGTATTGCCAAAGGGGAATATGCCGCTATTCTGTTTAAAAAAGATAAACTGAAAATTGCAGAGAAGGGATGGTTTTGGTTCTCAGACAAACCGGATGAACCGGGCTCAAAAACCTGGGGCAATAATGTAACCAGAATCTGCACCTGGACTCTTTTCAACGAAAAAAGTACTGGCAAGCAATTCTATTTCTATAACCTTCATCTGGATCACGAATCGCAGACCTCGCGCGAAAAAAGCTCCCAGCTGCTATTGAAATACATCGAAGGCAAAACACTCCCGGCAATTATAACCGGCGATTTTAATGCAGGGGAAGATAATCAGGCAATTAAAATTCTTCTTAAGGCTGGTTTCGAGGATTCATTCCGGAAAATTCATCCGGATGTAAAAGAGGCTTCAACATATCACGCTTTCAAAGGGGGGACAAAAGGGGATAAAATAGACTATATCCTCTGTACAAAAGATTTTAAAGTATCGGGAGCTGAAATTAACCGGACAAACAGGAATGGGAGATATCCCTCGGATCATTTTCCTATTAATGCATTGCTGGAATTCTGATTGGATGGGAGAAGGATACGGAAAGTTGTTCCTCTCCCTTCGCTGCTCTCTACAATAATTTTACCATCGTGCTTTGCCACAAATTCTTTGCTTATAAGGAGGCCGAAACCGGTCCCCTTTTCCTTCATTGTACCTTCTGTAGAGACTTTTTCATCAATTTTAAAGAGCTTGCTTATTTTTTCCGCAGACATACCAACGCCGCTATCGGAAATGCTAATCTCAACTTCATTTTCCTTTTCAATTCCGGCAATTATAACCTTACCTCCAGGATTTGAAAATTTGATTGCGTTATCGGTAAAATTGCCAATTACTGTCTCGAGCATAAACCGGTCCCCTTTTATTATAACGTGTTCCCGGGAATCGTTTACAACATCAACCCCCTTGTTGAGGGCCTGATTCAAATAGGGCTTAATTGAATCATTGATTAAAATATGGAGCGAGAGGGGGCTCAATTCGGGTTTGATTGAATCTCTTTGGGCTCTTGCCCAATTAAGAAGATCTTCCATCATATGATATACATTGCTTGATGAGGCATTTATTCTTACAATCATCTCTTTTCTTTCTTTTTCATCAAAGAGATCATATTCATTTTCCAGCATTCCGGTAAATCCCATTATTGACATAAAGGGATTTTTAAGGTTATGCGCTAATATTGAAAAGAATTTATCTTTTGTCTCAATCATCTGCTCCAGAGCAATATTCTTCTTTTCTATCTCCTGGTTTTTGTGCTCTACAAGGCTAAGAGCGCTTTTTATTTTTCTATCGTGCCTGTAAAGAAGGAATAGTATTATAACAATCAGGATAAGGACAACTGCGCCTGCAGTAGTCAATATTCTATTTGCCCTCAATGTCTCTAAATGAATTTCATTTTCTTTTCTAAGAGCTATGTTTTCCAGCTCTTTCTGTTTCCCTCCCAGTCTTGCTTCAGCTTCTATAAGTTTTCTGCTGTTCAGTTTCTCAACCGAATAGATATAAGCCTCTTCCCATTTCTTCTTAGCTTCGTAAGCTTTTTTATAATCATTCAAAATCTCATAAACCAATGCCTGCTCGCCGTAAATCTTGGCGAATACAAGAGAATCCTTCAGTTCATTGCTCATTACAAGCGCAGTTTTAAGATAGTCCAGGGCCTTTCCGGGTATATTTCTTTTTCTATTCATTATTCCGTAATATAGATATGCGTCCCTTATTCCGGGTTTATATTTTATTACAGAATACAATCTGATTGAGTTCAGATAAGCCTCTTCTGCCCTATCATATTTTTTTAATTCCACATAGGCCAGAGCAATGTTCAGTTCACTGTTTGCGACTCCGTCAATTGAGTTTACATCCTGAAACAGTTTTTTCGCTTCAAGACTGTATTCTATTGATTTACTGTATTGCTTCAGGTTGAGATAAATGGCGGCGATATTTGTTATAAGGCTACCGAGGTGCATTTTATTCCCCCCGGTAATCCTTTTCTTAATTTCATATGCCTTCAAAGCATTATCAAGGGCTTTTTCCAATTCCCCCCTGTCAAAAAGAGCGGCGCTTATATTTAATAGAGTATTCGATACCCATTCTTCATTTTTAAGTCCGGAAAATAACTCAAGAGCTCTGGTGTAATAATGGAATGCGCTGTCTTTATCAGCGGTTACAGCATAAAAGCTCCCTATCGTTAAATAGTTCCTTCCAATATTGAATTTATCCCTGCCGGTTATATTAAGATTAAGGGCTTCCTTTGCCAGTTCAATTGCTTTTTCATTATTACCTCCCCGCTCATAATTGCGCGCAACCGCCAGCAGAGCCTGTATTCTTTTTTCCGTATCGGGGCCGCTGATATTTAGAGCCTCAAGCCCGTAATTCAATCCTTTGGAATGATCTATAAGACGATACTCATTTGACAGCTTTATCAATAGGTCAATCCTCTCGCCATCCTTAACGGCAGGAAGCCGTTTTTCGAGACTATCCAGATTTATCTGGCTATTAATCTGCACGACTGCCATCAGCCAGAATATTATGGTAAGGATATTTTTCAAAATGATTTACAATTTAGTGTCTGGTAAATTTATTTTTTAACAGGAAGTATAACATTAAATGCCGTTCCTTTTCCTTCGCGGCTTTCAACTTTAATCGTTCCTCCGTGCTTCTCCACAAATTCCTTGCAGATTATAAGTCCCAATCCGGTTCCTTTCTCATTCAGAGTTCCCGCAGACGAGATATCCTCAT
>JAEXUB010000025.1 GCA_023453125.1 Bacteroidota bacterium | reverse complement strand
ACTAAAAGCAGATTCTTGAAATTCATACACCCGTCCCCTAAATGTTCAGCTTTAAATTTAATTCAACTGCGGGAGCAAAACAATGCAATTATACGGTAGCAAATTTAATTGCATTAAGCATTTCTTTTACGGCCTTTTCCAAGCCGACAAAAACGGCGCGTGCAATAACTGCCTGCCCGATGCTTACTTCGTCAATCTCTTCAATTGCTACAAATTCCTTGATGTTAAGATAGTTCAGCCCGTGTCCGGCATTAACGCCAAGCCCCAGTTTTTTTGCGTGCTTTGCTGCTATTCTTATTTTATCAAGTTCTTCGTATATATTCTCTTCACCAACGGCATTTGCATAATTGCCGGTATGTATTTCAATCAGGTCAGTGCCGATTTCAGCTGCGGCATCAATCTGGTTAATATCAGGTTCAATAAAGAGGGAAACTGCAATATCGGCGTCGTGAAGGCGAGAAATTGTGCTCCTTAAATGTTCAATATTATCAATAACATTCAATCCCCCCTCGGTTGTAAGCTCCTGTCTTTTTTCAGGCACAAGAGTAGCAAGTTCAGGGCCGACTTCGCATGCAATCCTTATGATTTCTTCATTGGCCGCCATTTCAAGGTCAAGTTTGGTAGTTATCAATTCCCTTAAAAGCCTTACATCTCTGTCATTTATATGTCTTCTGTCTTCCCTCAGATGTACAACAATTCCATCTACGCCGAACTGCTCTGCCATTAAAGCAAATGTTATCGGATCGGGCTGCATTTCTCCCCTTGCATTACGAAGTGTGGCAACGTGGTCAACATTCAAACAAAAACGCATAAAATCCTCTTATAAATATTTGGTATGTAAAATTAAAATAATTTTGAGAAAATCCGAAAAAGAGAATCTGTCCCGGCCACTATATCTCCTTCTCTGAATCGCAAAATCGAGAAAAAATCGATAAAAAAGAGGACGGCATAATGAATTACAACCCCATATAGAAAAGAGCCCGTTCTGAATGCTATTATTCCGAGCAGAAGCCCGCCGAATATTGCACCGGATGTTTCCATAAACGGTTTGCCGTTATGAAGAATAACAAAAGGTATCATCTGCAGAATAATTGAGTAGTACCCGAATTCCTTTTTAAGCCCGAAGAGCATATATCCTCTCCAGAAAAATTCCCAGGCAAAAACAAATACAAGCAGAAATGCCTGGAACAATAAGAACTTGCCCCAGTCATATTTTGACGATTCAAGTAGCGGATATGCAGACATAAAAGAGGATGTCCCCGATGCAATCCAGATTACCGGAAGCATAACCATTATGGATGCCGCCGTAACTCTTAATCCAAAATTTATTTCCTTTAAATTGAGCCCATAGCCGGCAATGCTTTCCCGAAAAATGGTTTTTATTATTAATACCGGCAGTAAAAAAATGGTAATAAAATCCCCGAGGAACCAGTAAATAAACTCATACAAATCAGCATCGGGATAAAGATTAAACATCGAATAATAAAAGTTGGTACGGAAGAACTGCCTTGAAGTGAGGTACCAGGAAATAGTCTGCAGAACAGGCACCGACAGCAGTATAACGAGAGTCTTCCTGTCAAGACTTTTTGCAGAAGAGACAATTGAATAAAATTCCTTTTTCCAGTCGAATTTCATCTGCTGTAATTATTTAACAAGTTTAAGGCTGCCAAGCGAGGATTCTATAGCTTTCTCTTCGGTACCGGCCATTTCCTTCTGGAGCGTATAATCAAGCTGAATATAATTCCCTATAATGTTCCTGAAAACCATTTTCTGCGTTATTATTGACTGTTTGGCAATTGTAAGGTGTGAAATCATAATTTTGTCTTTCACAAAATTCCTTACGGTCACATTCGGTTTTTCAAACCGGAGGATGAGTTCGTCAATATAACGCTGAATCTGGATAGGGGTTTTAAGAGTATCATTGGTTTCAATGGTACCGATGGTAAGAATGCCCTTGGTGGAATCGCTGAAAAAGACGTAAAGAGGCTTGTATAAAAAGCTCTCCCCAGCCTCCTTTACCGATTTTTGCCTTGAGACAATTTTTTCCGTAAGTTCCGAAGGTTTGAGCATCCAGCCTTTTGGAGGATTGAATTTGAATTTGAGGTTCATTTCCACAAATTCATTCCCTATCCTGTTCGTGTCCACATCAATTGATACTTCCTCAAATTCATTTCCGCTCTTCGATTTGCACGAATTAAAGGACATCATAACCGATATAGACAGTAAAATCAAGCCCGTTTTAACAGCCTTTTGTATTTTCATAAAATACTTTTTGGAAAAAATTATTGTAAAAGTTATTTTTGTTTATTAAACCTGCAGTAAATATGAAAAAATTTATTTTATTCTACAAAATTAAAGGCTTCAAAAATTTAAGAAGCTACCTCGTATCCCGCTTCGAACAGGTTTTTTAATAAACCCTTCCATATCGTATCTCTATTTTATTCAAACTCTAAATAACAGGTTTTTATATTTATTTTATCGGGGATATTATGAATAATGTCATCTTCGAAAACAAAAGTATTTCAAATACCGGAATTGACCCGGTAAACGTACACGATGTATTACGCAAATCAATGCTTGTAGACGGTTTCGATTTTGTGCTCGATCTTCAGAAAAGCCATGGCTTAAGATTAGTAGATGCAAGGACAGGAAACGAATATTTTGATTTTTTCTCATTCTTCGCTTCTTCGCCAATAGGAATGAATCATCCAAAATTAAACACTCCCGAATTCAGGGAAAAACTTGGCGCGGCTGCAATGAACAAACCATCCAATTCGGATGTTTATACCTCCGAAATGGCCGGATTTGTTGATGTATTCAGCCGGGTTGCCAAACCGGACTATTTTAAGTATATGTTCTTTATTGACGGAGGCGCTCTTGCCGTTGAAAACGGCCTTAAAGTAGCATTCGACTGGAAGGTAAGAAAGAATTTCGCTAAAGGATATAAAGAGGAAAAGGGGCATCAGGTAATCCACTTCAAGGAAGCATTCCACGGACGCTCCGGATATACAATGTCTCTTACAAATACCGATCCTACCAAGATTCTCCTTTATCCAAAATTCAACTGGCCCAGAATCACCAATCCTAAAATTAAATTCCCTCTTGAGAAGAACCTTGATGAGGTTATTAAACTCGAGGAACAGGCAATAAACGAAATCTATTCTGCAATTAAAAACAACAAGGATGATATTGCCCTTATTATTCTTGAACCGGTTCAGGGAGAAGGGGGAGATAACTTCTTCCGTAAAGAATTCTTCCTTAAACTAAGAGAAATTGCAGACGAAAATGAAATCCTTCTTATGTTCGACGAGGTTCAGTCGGGTATTGGCATTACCGGCAAAATGTGGGCTCACGAACATTACGTAAAACCCGATATCATCTCTTTCGGCAAAAAAGTTCAGACCTGCGGTATTATGGTAAGCGATAGGATTGACGACGTTGAAGAGCATTGCTTCAGAAAATCGAGCAGAATTAATTCCACTTGGGGAGGCAATATTGCAGATATGGTACGCGCCACCCGCTACTTTGAGATAATTGAAGAAGACAGACTGGTTGAAAACTCTGCAAACCTTGGAAAATATTTATTGAAAAACCTTGAACAGCTACAGGCAGAATTCCCGAATACCGTTTCCAATTCAAGGGGACTCGGATTGATGTGTTCATTCGATATGCCCGATACAGAGACAAGGAATAATTTCCTGAAGGAACTTTATGAAAACCGGATAATAATGCTCGGCAACGGAAGCCGCTCTGTCCGCTTCCGTCCTCCATTGACGGTTACAATTGATGAAATTGATGAATGTCTTAATATTGTAAGAAGCGTTTTGAAAAAATAAACGCAACACAAAAGATTCAATAAAAAAGGCGGATTAAATCCGCCTTTTTTATTATCGCAATCACCATTTGTTTTCTAAGCTGTCAGGAATGATCGTGAACTATTTTCCAGCCGCCGGGAAACTTCTTTAGTATTGCCGTATAATAACCGCTCCTCTTTTTACCGTCCTTATATTCCAAAAGAAATTTACCTATTTCCATAGCCGTATCGGGGGTAATTACAGTTACTTCTATTTCGGAGAAAGAGAGAACTCCCCTCGCTGCTTCATTCGGGAAAAGTTTGGCATACATATCATAAATTTTCTTGTAACCGTAAATTCTGCTGTTAGTTGACTGCATAAGAATGTCCTCTCTTTGAGGATAACAGATATTCATATATCCTTCAACATCCCCCTTATTCCAATATTCGGCGCTTTTATGGGCATTGGCAATAATTTCCTTTTTAATCGCTTCGTCATCCAGATACATTGTAAATGACAAAAGAAAAGGGGCTACAAGGAATACAAGTAAAATCTTCTGCATTTTAATCTCCCGTTTTTATTCACAGAGGTTTAGACGCAGATAGTGCCGGAAAGGTAACGGGAATTTAAAATTATTTTTTGAGGTGAAATATTAAGGAATCAGGCTCTTCCCCTGATCCCGATAAAAAGAATCCGTTTTTCTGAAGCACTTTGATAGATGCTGCATTGTCTTTACTGGTGCGGGCCTTAATTAAGTTTACATATTCGTATCCGAATGCTGTTTTTACAAGAAATTCCACAATTTCTGTTGCTGCCCCTTTACCGCGCCATTCTTCTACAATTGAATAACCGATCTCAACACTCCCCTCCTCATCTGGGGGACCGAAAAAACCGGCGGCAGCTATCAGGTCCCTTTTACCAGAGTCAGTTTCAGCCAGTACATACCATCCTAACCACCCTTCTGCTGCAGGACCTTTTAAGCGAAGTTTTTCAATAAAATATTCGATTGCATTTCTGTCATATTCCCCCGGGGGCCAGCTTTCAAAAACAAAAGCCCTAAGCCTGGATGAAAGACTTTGATTCGATTCCAATTCCGATTTTAATAACTCTAAATCGGACGGGATAAAAGTGAACCTTCCGGATTTATACTCTTTCATTTATTTCCATTGTAATATTTATTAAACAGCTCATTTGCTGCTTTCAGGGGATTCGGAAAAAGCATAATTCGGGAAACGCCCTTTTTATTTATCCATTCTTCCTGCCATTTTTCAATATCAAATCCGTTGTTCTGTTTCTTTCCGTCGGCATACTGCCTAATACGGGGCATATAATAATCTCTTATTAAACCGCTCCAGCTTCTGGCGGCATAATCGTCAATTTCATAATTATTAATTTTTCCTCCCCAGGTTGTCAGAAGCCTCTTGGCGTCTGCTTCATAATAATTTTTCTCCTTTTGACTGCTTCCCCAATTTCTTGCTGAAGCAACCCAACGGCTTAATTTTAAATTGGGATGGGATTCCAGGAGCCTGTCTGTTTCAGACAATATTGTTAGTGCCGTATCGAGCATTTTTTCGTCTCCATCCTGCTTATACCGTATCAGGTATTCATCTGCCTTTAGACCGAGGAACTGGGACACAATTTCAATTGCATCGAGCTTATATAGCGGGCTCCCTTTCAGTTTTTCGGTGCATTTAAGAAATTCATTTACTCCCAATGCAAATTCGGGGGATTTATTTACAGTTGCTCCCCTGGTGAATTTTGGATTCAGCTGGTACTGGTATCTCGGATGATCCGTAAAACTTCCGAAGCAGGATTTGTTAAAGTATTCAAAAGCCTTAATAAGTTCGGGAGGAGCTACTGAATATCTTTGAGTGCAATATTTCTCTATCCATTTGTTCAGGTCAATTGCCGAATCACGCCAGCCCATATCGGAAAGGAGTTCATATATAATTTCATTATTTTCTATCCCCTCCGGCGCAAACCCGAAACCAACAAGATTCTTCTTATTTCCATATTTAAGCGCTTCAACCGGAATAGCAGCATAAATATCAAGCATTCCATTATACGGGACCTTTCCCCCCATATTTGGAATGAAAGAATATATCCATTGTTTATTGAAGAAGCCGGGATACATTTTCCAGGAGGGTTCCGATTTCCACCATAGACGGTTATATTCATTTGCCATATCAAGAATCAAAAGCTTCTCATCCGGAATTTTGGAGAAGAGTGCTTCCAGCCTTTCACTAGTCCAGAATAATTTTCCCGAAGAATCCCTATGGAACGGGAAAGTCCATCCCTGCATAACCCAAACAGCATCCGGATTAACCGATTTTATTGAATTAAAAACCGATTCGCCGAATCCGGCAAGCTCTTTTAACGCTGTGGAATGGTCAGGTGAGACAGGCACGTCCATTTCATTAAAGCTGTCGGCCAGATAGAATTCCCCTTTGCCAAATTCCTTTTCCCATTCAATTATGTATTCTCTGCCAATTTTCTCAAACAATGCGCTCCCCGGTTCGAGTATGTAAGCCTGATATTTTTTATCAAATCCTCCCCATTTAAGCTCTCTTAGTTTTTCATCCGGATAAATTCTTTTTATTCCTTCAGGTACAAATCCCGCAAATGCGGGAATAATAGGGCGCATACCGAGTTCTTTTCCCCTTTTCAATATTTGGTGAAACAGTTTTACCTGTTTTGCAAAGTAATCTTTCGGAAGAGGGCCGTTCCAGCCTGTAATATTGCCCATTCTGTTCCAGGGGAAATATGCCGGGCCCGTAAAATAGGCGCTAATCTCATTCTCATCCATCCCCATTTTTTTAAAAACCCTATAGAGTATTGCCTCGTGAGCTCCTCCCAAAAGGGGCATATCTATTCCATGAACTGCCATCCAGTCAAGCTCAAACTCCCATCTTTTCCAGTCCCAATACGCAGTTGTGTATCCGTGTGTTACTACATTGAAATAATAATTGTATTTGTATGGAGAGTTGACCTGAATATTATATGCCGGGATTTTCTTGGGGATATTTATTCTGCTGCCTGACCAGGAAATTATGGAACTGCAGGCATTCTTCAGATAATCATATGCCCCGCGTGTTAAAGAAACAGCAGTATTCCCTTCTATTAAAACTTTCCCCCCGACGGTTTCAACTTTGAAGAATTTCTTTTCTTCGGGATTGCCTGAAAGTTTCATCTTGAATAGAGATGATTTCTCCTTCCCCAATAACCTTGTAAGTACCCCGGCGGCGGCTTTTTCTTCAATTGATTGAGAATAAATGTTAAAAGTGAGCCCCAGCAGGAGTAATAAAAATAATTTTTTCATAACCCCTCTTTAATCAAGATGAAATACCTTTTCAAGCGGAATTGAGATTGGAGAATTGTCTGTATTTGTCTCCATAATATCAGCCATAAATGCCCACCACCTCTGTACGGCTGGGTGAACACCAAGCTCCTGGGATGTATTCCCCTCAATTTTCTGAACTGCAAAAAGAATATTAGTCTCTTCGTCCAGGAAAATTGAATAATCGCTTACGCCTGAATGCTTAATAAGAGCCTTTAGTTCGGGCCATATTTCATTATGCCTTCTTATATACTCTTCCCTGCATCCCGGCTTTAGTTTCATTTTAAAAGCTATCTTATCCATACATCTTCCTATTTATAAAAGAGCCTCTTCGATGAGAAATCGGGATCGCAGGTGAGGTGAACTCCCAGTTTTCTAAGTCCCGCTTCGTCCCCTCTCGAAGGAATATGAGTTAGATGCACCTCGCATCCCTGAAGCTCTTTAAGTTTCTCAAGAGCCATCTGTGCCGCAGGATTAGTTGTAGCGCTTATGCTTAGGGCAATTAATACCTCTTCAAGGTCAAGGCTTACAACCTTTCCAAGAAGGACTTCTTTCTTCAGATAATTCAATGAATCCATAATATTAGCAGGGAGCAGATGAAGAGTATCAGGCAATCCGGCAAGGTGTTTTGTGGCATTCAGTATCAGGCTTGCGGCTGCATGCATAATTGGGGAATTCTTTCCTGTTACAATTGCCCCGTCTTTTAGTTCTATTGCTGCCCCCACAAAAATACCTTCGTTCCCCTTATTCTTATGTTCTGCCTGAATTGCGGCTTCGCGCGCCGGAATTACTGTACTTCTATCTTCAACGGTAGCGCCGATATTCTTCATAATCAGCTCTGAACGGTGAAGTGTCTCCAAATCAACAAATCCCATTGCATACTCTGTAGCGCATCTGAAATAGCGGCGGATAATCTCCTGATGAGCCGCATCCTGAACTGCACGGTCGTTTACAATACCGAATCCCGCCCTGTTTACTCCCATATCGGTAGGCGATTTATAGAATGACGTTTCACCCGTAATCTTTTCAATTATTTTCTTTAATAAAGGAAATGCTTCAATATCCCTGTTATAATTAACAGTTTTTTCATTATATGCTTCAAGATGGTGATGATCTATCAGGTTCACATCTTTTAAATCCACAGTTGCCGCTTCGTATGCTACATTAACCTTATGGCTCAAAGGGAGATTCCATATCGGGAAAGTTTCAAACTTGGCATACCCCGCCTTAATTCCCCTTTTATATTCGTGGTAGAGCTGTCCTAGACAGGTAGCCAGTTTGCCGCTGCCGGGCCCGGGGCCGGTTACAATAATTATCTGTTTAGTGGTTTCGATGTAATCGTTGGCGCCGTATCCTTCGTCGCTCACAATCAGGTCTATATTTGTAGGATATCCCTTGGTAAACTTGTGTGTGTATACCCTGATGCCATTTCTCTCGAGTTTGTTTTTAAATGCCGCTGCGGAAGGCTGTCCTTCAAACCGGGTAATAACCACATTTTTAATTTTAATTCCCCACTCACGGAAATCATCAATTGTTTTAAGTGTATCAACATCATAAGTAATCCCGAAATCGGCTCTTACTTTCTTTCGTTCGATATCCCCCGCATAAATGCACAATATTACATCGATATTATCTTTCAGTTTCTGCAGAAGCCTCATTTTGACATTGGGGTCGAAACCGGGGAGTACCCTTGCGGCGTGGTAATCAAAAAGAAGCTTACCCCCGAATTCAAGGTAAAGTTTCTGATCAAATCTTTTAACTCTTTTCAGGATTTCTTCGGTCTGTTCGCTCAGGTATTTTTCATTGTCAAAACCGGTTTGGTTTGTCACGCGGGCCCCCTTCATTTTTTAAATGTCGGGATTAAAAATAATAAGAATATCCCAGACGGCAAAAAATGAAATTGATAGAGTGCTTTTTTATGATTACTATTTCAAAAATAATTAGGCTCCTTACTTCCACCTTTTTATCTTTGGGTATTATTTTTAGGAAAAATATGAATCAGGGGAAACTATACGTAGTCGCCACCCCGATAGGAAATCTGGGGGATATGACTTTAAGGGGAATAGAAACCATTAAAGGAGCCGATTTTATACTCTGCGAAGATACAAGAGTAACATCGAACCTATTGAACCATTTCGAGATAAAAAAAGAGCTCGTCTCCTTCAATGCCCAGAGCGAAAGCCATAAGATTGAAAGAATCCTTGAAAGGATCTCCGAAGGGACATCTGCCGCTCTGGTATCCGATGCCGGTACCCCCTGCATTTCGGATCCGGGAATAAGACTTGTAAATGCGGCTATTAAAAAAAGAATTGAAGTCTGCGGAATTCCCGGGGCAAATGCCGCCATTCTTGCACTTTCAATAAGCGGACTCCCGACCGATTCATTCATCTTCGAGGGGTTTCTTCCGCAGAAAAAAGGAAGACAGAAACTTCTTAAGCAGCTGGCAGAAGAAAACAGGACTGTAGTATTATATGAATCGGCTTACAGGATTGAAAAGCTATTAGAGGAATTAAAAGAATATATGCCGGGGAGAAGCATCGTTGTCCAGAGAGAACTGACAAAGAAATTTGAAGAGGCCTGGCGCGGAACTCCCGAGGAAATACTCTCGGAATTTGAAACGAAAACAATTAAAGGGGAATTTGTTGTGGTTATTTCTCCAAAAGAATGGATTGAAAGAGAATAGAAAAAAGAAACGCCGGTTAAACCCGGCGCTTTAATTTCCTGCCTAAAAAGTTAGAATCTTATCGCTCTCCGTCACCCAGTCGGCAAGTGCAGCCATAGTGGATTTTTCGGCCCCTTCAAAATAGGGGTGGTTTTTGTAAATTCCGCATCTGGACATACAGGTTCCGCAGACCTTAACCGGCACCCCGTTGAAAATAAGATCTTTCAGCATTTTGGATAAATCCTGGTCATACCCTTCCGGGGGTTTGCACACATCCCGCGCCATATCTACCGAGTCATTCATAAGGAAGATTCTTACCTCCTCCCCTTTTTTTCTTAGGGTTTCTGCCAGGCGGAGCCCGTTCCAGGTAACGTCAGTGTTATCGTACGGTTCCGTGTTAAAAATTATAAGAATCTTCTGCATTAAATTCCCATTTTAATTTACCAATATGATGCGCTCAATAATGATCCGATTCAGGCAGTCCGGGAAACAAGCCATGCTCCCTATTCACCATCATAATCGACCAGTGCGTGAACCTCGTATCCCTTTAGCTTATCTCTTCCGTTAAGGAAAGAAAGCTCGATTAGGAATGAAATCTGCTCCACCCTTGCTCCCAATTTTTCTACCAGTTTACAGGCTGCTTCCATCGTTCCACCGGTAGCTAGAAGGTCATCGTGGAGCAGGACAATATCCCCCGGCTGAATTGCATCTTTATGGATTTCAATTCTATCGGTACCATATTCAAGAATGTAGCTTTCCGATATTGTTTCAGCGGGCAATTTACCCGGTTTTCTGATAGGAACAAAGCCTGCTCCCAGCTTTACGGCCAGTGCTCCGCCTAAAATAAAACCTCTCGATTCAACTCCAACAACCTTGGTTATCTTCTTATTTTTAGCCAAGTTATAAAGCTGATCTAAAGTCCCGGCAATCCCTTTTTCATCTTTTAACAGTGTTGTTATGTCCCTGAACATAATTCCCTTCTTGGGGAAGTCGGGAACCGACCTGATTAACTCCTTTAACTCCATATTTTACTCCTCAGTTTTATTTTTATCCTCTAAAAAGCCGAATTTGCTATGCTCCCCATTAAGCTCCTTTAAATAAGAATAAAGGGTATCTTCAATCGGGTCATATTCTTCAAGCCTAACCAGTACCTGTCTTACCCTGGAAGCATTATATAATCCCTTTAGGTAACCGCTGTAATACTTTCTAAATGGTATAATTGCGTGTCTTAAATTATCTTTGATTGCCATTTCATACTTAAGGTGCCTCAAGGCTGTTTCAACTCTTTCCTCCGGGGTAAGTATAGTTCTTATCTCCCCAAACTGCATCAATTCCTTAGCCTCCCTGAAAATCCAGGGATGGTCAATTGCGCCGCGTGCAATCATGATCCCGTCTGCATTTGTTTCATTAAAGGCCTGAACGACATCATAGGGAGTCATTACTCCCCCATTCAGGACAACCGAAATCTTAACAATTTCCTTAATTTTGGGAATCCAGCTCCAGTCAGGACTACCGCTGTGCCCCATGCTCCTGGTCCGGCAATGAACGGTTAATGCTTTTACCCCCACATCTTCCATTCTCTTGGCGATTTCAAGTATGTTAATACTATTCTCATCCCAGCCGATTCTTGTTTTAACTGTCACAGGAAGATTGACTGCTTTAACTATTTCCGAAATCATCGTTTGCAGATATTCAGGATCTTTCATCAATCCTGCTCCGGCACCTCTGGTGGCAATTTTCTTTACCCAGCATCCTGCATTAACGTCAATAATTTCCGGATTTTTCTCCTCGGCAATCTTTGCCGCTTCAATCATAGGTTGAAGGTTTCCGCCGTAAATCTGTATACCAACAGGTCTTTCCTCATCCGTAATAATCAGTTTTTTTTCTGTCTTCTTATTGCAGCGAATCAATCCGTCAGAGTTGACAAACTCGGTATAGACTATATCTGCTCCCAGCTCTTTGCAAAGTTTACGGTAACCGATATCGGTTACATCCTCCATCGGAGCAAGAAGAAGGGGTTTTTCTAAATTTATATTATCAACATTGAACATTTGGGACTATTTCCTTTTGAGTAAAAAATAAGCAATTAAAAAGGAGACGAAGGTAAACGCTGCTCCCGTTAGGAATGGGAACTGATAGCCAAGATAATCAAAGGCAAAGCCTCCCCAGATAGGGCCGAGAACCCGCGCAAATGAGCCTATGGACTGATTTAATCCAAGTACTGCTCCCTGCTCCTTTTCAGGTGCGTACTTTGATACCATACTAACAACAACAGGCTGAAGGATACCGGAGCCGATTCCATAAATTGAAATGACAACGGCTACCTCAAGAAAACTCTTTTCAAAGGGTAGAAGCGCCAGCCCTACCATCATAAAAAGAGAGCCTATCATAAGCACTCCCCTTTCGGAAAAGGTCTTTGATAGGCGCTGAATAAATCCCCCCTGGATGATAGCACCTATTATTCCCATTATACCGAATATATACCCGTTCTGCTGGTCGGTAAAATGAAATACTTTATAGCCAAGCAGGGAAAGGGTTCCGAAAATATTCGCCATCGAAAAGACTACGATAAAGTAATAGATTATAAGAATCCCGATTTCGGGATGCGACAGCACTTTTTTGGCGTAAGAAAATTCAAACAGCTTAAGGTGTATTTTGGTATCCTTTCTTTCTGTATTTGATTCAGGCAGATAAAAGAAGGCATAAATAAGCGCCAAAAAGGAAAAAGCAGCCGCTCCGAGTCCTGCGACAGAATAACCGAACTTGGAAAGGATACCTCCAAGGAAGGGGCCGAAGACAAATCCGAGTCCGAATGCCGCGCCGATCAGCCCCATCCCTTTTGCCCTTTCGTGAGGAGGGGTAATATCGGCAATATATGCCTGAGCCGCGCCAATGTTTGCCCCTCCCAGACCTGCCAGAATCCTGGAAAGCAGTAGGAGAAAGAATGAATCTGCAAAACTGAATATTACATAGGATAAGGCTGTAAGGGAAAGGGAAATCAGAATTACCGGCCTTCTGCCGTAACGGTCGCTTAATCTCCCTACAATCGGATTAAAGAGGAACTGCATTAAGGAATAGACTGCAACCGAAATGCCAATTGCCAGGTCAGAAATCTGCAGTTCCCTGCTTCCGAATGTGGGAAGCAGGGGTATAAGGATTCCAAATCCTAACAAATCTATGAAAACTGTAACAAAAATTACCGATAGTGAAGCCTTGTTTTTCATCTTTTACCTGAATTTGAAAGCACAAAATTAATAACTAATAGGGAAATTATATAATTCAATTTAAATGGGGAAATTTTTTAAGTATGATTTTTGACGGGGATAATCGGAAACCTTTTAGAAGAATCTTCTCCGCATCCAGATAGCTCTCTCTCATTTTCATCAGGTCATTTTTACTAAGAAATGGGGGGTACTTATCCTGAAATGCCAATTCGGATGGAAGAACGGCAAAGATGTTTTCCAGTATAAACTTTCCTTTATAAACCCAGGTGGGAGTTATCTCTATTTTTTTCAGTTTAATGGAATTACCGCTTTCTTTAATTATTGAAAAATTTAAAATTGTTCCCGCATCGGAATAACGCCAGCGCTGATTTGAAATAAAATTCCCGAGAGAATAGGCAACAAAACCGGTATCGAGGCTCGAGTTTACCGGCTTAAATGTCTCTATTCTTTGCAGTACGTGGGGATGGCTTGCAAGGATTATATCTGCACCGGCCGTTATGGCTGTTCTTACAATCTGCTTTAGATAACGGGACGGTTCTTTCTGATATTCATCGCCGAAGTGGAAATATAAGATAACCAGGTCGGGCTTCTCTTTCCTGAGGCGTAATATATCTCTTCTAATTCTGGCCGAATCTATAAGATTTACCAGATAGTTCTCCCCTTTGGGTAATTTAAAGCCGTTCAAATGATCGGCATAAGAAAGAATTCCTGCCGTTACATCATTTATTTTGATTATGCGCAGCGAGTCGCTTTCTTTTTCTGACAGCGATGTTCCTGCAAAACCTAATCCCGATTTTTTAATTTTAAGGATTGTCTTTTTTACTCCTTCCCTTCCCCTGTCAAAAGAATGATTATTGGAAGTAAAGAGGAAATCGAACCCTGCGTTTTTAACGGCCTGCAGAAATTCATCGGGGGTATTAAAAGTCGGGTACCCCGAAAATTTTCTTTCCCGTCCTGCCAATACTGTTTCGAAATTCGCAAAAGCTATATTTGATCGGCTGATTATTTCTCTCACATAATAATAATTCATCTCAAAATTAAAACCGCCGTCTGAAGTCCTGGCGTATTCAAACTGAGGGGAATGGCACATTAAATCTCCAACAGCGGAAAATGTAACCTCAGACGAAAGGCTCAATTCTGCTCTTTCAGTCTTATGAAAAACCGAATGATTGAAAATGAGGAGTGAAATTATTGCCGATATGGAAAGAAGGATTCTGGATGTCATATAAAGTAAGCTTTCCCGGCAGAGCCGGGAAAGCCGGGGTAAAAAATTATTATTTTGTTTCTTCAGGAGATTTTCTCTGAGCTTTAACTTCCTGAACGTCATTGCGGATTTCCTGAGCCATTCTCTTTAAATCGCTCAATCCTTTGCGAAGTCTTGTACCGGCAGCTGCCTGTCCTTTTTCATAAAATTTGTGTACATCAACTTCAAGGCTCTTTACAAATTCAACGAGTTTGTAATATTTTTCATTCATTGTACAACTCCTTACTTTAATTTGTTATTAATTTAGGTTTTCTAGAACAATTTCTGCTATATCTTTAACTTCAACAGAATCCGCTTTCTCAAGCGTTTTAAGCCCGTCTGTCATCATTGTCATACAGAATGGACAGGCAGAAGCAATAGTTTCTGCTTTAGTTTTAACCGCTTCTTCGGTTCTGTTTACGTTAATTCGTGTACCTTCCAATTCTTCAAGGAACATTCTTCCGCCCCCTGCACCGCAGCAGAAGCCTTTATCCTTATTTCTTTCCATTTCAACCAGTTCAACCCCTTTAACCGATTCAAGAATAGCTCTGGGCTGATCTATAATATCGTTATACCTGCCAAGATAACAGGAATCGTGGTAGGTAACTACATTCTTTTTAACACCATTTTTCAGCTTTAAGTTGCCGTTTTTAATCAAATCCGCAATTAATTCTGAATGATGTACTACTTCAAAATTCCCTCCGAATTGAGGATATTCATTCTTTAGCGAATGGAAACAATGAGGACAAGCAGTAACAATCTTCTTAACATTATAATTATTTAAAGTTTCAACATTTTCCTGCATTAAAGACTGTGCCAGATATTCATTTCCTAATCTTCTGGCTGTGTCGCCATTGCATTTTTCTTCAATTCCTAGGATTCTAAAGTCAATATTGGCAATTTGCATCAGTTTTGCAAGTGCTTTTGTCACTTTTTGGTACCTGGCGTCAAAGGAGCCGGCACACCCAACCCAGAACAAATACTCGCAATTCGGGTCATCTGCCATGGTTTTTACTTCCATTCCTTCGGCCCAATTTGCCCTATCCTGAGGATTAAATGCCCAGGGAGAAAAATTTGTTTCAAGGTTTTTAAATACCGGGTTTAATTCTGCCGGGAATGAAGATTCCATCAAGACCAGATTTCTCCTGAAATCAACAATTGAATCGATATGTTCATTTGCAACCGGACATTCGTATACGCAGGCATTACAGGTGGTGCACGCCCATATTTCTTCGTCTGTTATATAATTATGAACCAGAGTTTTTTCAAGAATTTCCTGATTTTCCTCTTTTTTAATAATTATTGGCGCTTTTTCTTCGGTTCTATGCCTAATCATCTCCATAATTCTTTTCGGAGACAATGCCTTTCCGGTATTATTGGCAGGACAGGCGGCAGTACAGCGGCCGCATTCGGTACAGGAATAGCCGTCAAGAATCTGCTTCCAGGAGAGATGCTCAAAATCTGCCGCGCCGAACTGTTCTGTATTTTCATCCTCAAGATTTACTTTCTTTAAGGCGTATTTTTCTTTACCGATTTTGTTGAAATAAACATTCGGAATTGAGGTAAAAACGTGAAAATGCTTTGAATAAGGGAGATAATTCATAAATACAAAAATTGTAAGTATGTGCAGCCACCAGAAGATTTCATAAACAACAGCAGCTCCGCTGCTTCCCCCTTCGCCGAATAACAATCCTGCAAGAAACTGGGAGAATGGACGGAATTCGTATTTGGCAAGATGTGCAGCACCTTCTTTACCTATAAGAGCTGCCCCCTGGCCGAACATTGTAATTACTACCACTAAAATCAGTCCGAGAATTATAAGAGCATCCCGTTTCTCTTTTTCATCCCCCTGAAGTCTTGCAACTTTTTTAATAAATCTTCTGTAAAGAGCCGCGAGAATAGCAATAAAGAGGAATAATGCTAATGTATCCTGAGCCAGAGAGATATAAGTAAAAACAGGCCCCAGGAATTCAAAAGAAAATGAGGGGAAGAACCCCTGTAAAATTGATTCTACAACAGCAAATAGAAAAATTACGAATCCCCAAAAGATTAAAAAGTGAATTATTCCTGCCGAAGTTTCTCTTAATAATTTTGTCTGTCCGAAAACAAGTCTTAGAACATTATCATAGCGGGCGGGCATATTGTCAAATCGGTTCTCTTTCTGCCCCAGCATCATAAAATCATATTTCTTTTTTAAATTGTAAAAGAGGAATGAAAATGCCGCAATAAAAACCGGTATAAAAAACAAATTCTTAATATCCATTAACTGCATCCTGATCTTGTTAAATTAATCCATGTTATTTTTAAAGAATCTATAAGTATTTTCTAAAAGCCTTTCAAGTTTTTCGTTTGTACCTGTAAACGGATGCACAACGTCAAAAGTGTGCCCTGCCGTCGGAAGTTTAAATAATTCTGTTTTTTCCTTATCGGACCAGCCGTATAATATGTCTGCTTCCTCTATGGGCACGGTTAAATCCTGCCCCCCGTGCGCAATAAAGAGAGGACATTTAATATTCTTAATCCCCTTTTCAATATTTAGAAGGGCATCTGAATTTTCCTCAATATCATAAAGAAGTTCAGCATTAAGTCTCATAACCTGATTAGTGCGTGTATTCAGAATCTCAAAATATCCTGCTTTTTTCCACTCTTCTTTTTGTCTTTCGCTGTAGCGGTTTAATTTTGCAACACTGGCCCATAAAGCTGCAGCAGAAAATCCCGGTTCAACCAGGTTATGGAGTGCAGCAACTGTTGCCCCCCCTCTGCTATGCCCTATTATTCCCAATTTGCCGCCGATGAATTCCTTGCCGAAAAATCCATTTTTAATTCCAGATACCAATTCCTTCAGTTCGTAAACATCCCTTGAAACAGTATTTTTTGCGAATTTATCAAGTCTGGTAAATTCATCTTTAATATCACCGATTCCGTTATGAGAGAAATTGAAAGTAAAGCAATTAAAACCCCGGTCTGCGAAGTAAAGTGCAGAATAGGGAAAAAATCCCCAATCTTTGAATCCTTTAAAACCATGGACAAAGATCAGAGTATTTTTTTCAAATGCCTCATTTTTTCTAAAAAGCGAAACCTGGAGGGACTCTCCATTGCTTAACGGATATATAATTTCCTGCTGCATACTCAAAATATGCAATTTGAGAGCCCAAAAGTCAAGAATTTGAGGATTTGAATAATTTCCAAAAAAAATTAAGTAAAACCTCATTTTTGCATCCAAATCGAAATTTTTCCCTTTTTACACTGCCATTACCCCCTTTTGCCTGCCGATACCGATTTTTTTTGTTTCTTTCCTTTTTAATTTTCAAATTAGGATAAGAGTTTAATAAACCTTTTAACTTTAATTATTGTTTTTCTTTCAGGAACATTTATTGAATTACTATGCAGAAAATTCTGATAATACCGACAATTGATATAAAAAACGGCAAGACCGTAAGGGTAGTTCAGGGAATACCGGAACTGGGATGCAAGGAATATTGCAACGATCCGGTTGAGATGGCAATGATATGGCGTGCCGAAAACGCTAAATGCATTCACGTTGTAGATTTTGATTACTCAGCTACTAAGGAAAGAACCAACAGAAAAATAATCGAAGATATCTGTTCATCGGTAGTAATTCCAATCTGGTACGGTGGTGGAATAAATAATTCTGAGTCAGTTGAAGAACTGATTGGTATAGGCGTCTATAGAGTTGTAATCGGAACCCTTGCATATGAGAATCCGGATGAATATGGAAAAATTGTTGAGAAATTCTCTGCGAATAAGGTTGTTGCCGCAATTGATGTTGTAGATAATGAAGTAGTAGTATCGGGGAGAAGAAAGAGAACCGGATTAACCCCCGAAGAATTCGCCGTGCGTCTTAAGGATTTAGGCACTAACCGGTATATAGTAACCGATGTAAAAAGAAATGGTATGATGAACGGCCCCAATATTGAACTTTCTAAAAGAATTGCCGAAGTTACAGGAGGCAAAGTTACCCTTTCGGGGGGAATTGGCAATTATAAAGATTTAATTTATGTTCAGGAAGTTTCGAAAGATTTTGGAATAGATTCGGTAATAATCGGGCGGGCTTTGTATGAAAATAAATTTTCATGCCAAAAGATCTGGAGACTTGCCGAATCGGGTATTTTCTAACGGAGGATGAAATGCCTGTTAACAATAGAATGATTACCAGAAGCAGTTTTTGGGAAAATCTTTTTAAGACTCCCTCTACAAAAAACGACCTCGAACACGTTTTGATGGCTATGCCCCCATTTAAGAAATTCAATCAAAAGCATCTTAATGATTTCCTTAAGATAATTCACAACAGAGTATATGCGCCGGGAGAATATATCTTTCATCAGGGGGATCCCGGTATTGCACTGTATATTATTATTGATGGCGAAGTCGTAATAACCGAGACTTATAAAGACGGAGAGAATTACGATCTCGCGCTTCTTGGTATAGGAGATTTTTTTGGAGAAATTGCGTTAATGGATGAAGGGACCCGCTCCGCTTCGGCTATTGCAACCCGCTCTTCGAGTCTTGCCGTTATTTTCAGACCCGATCTGGATGAATATATTGAGAGATATCCCAAAAAAGGAATTGAGATATTAACAGGCATATCGCAGATTTTAGCCGCACGGCTGAGAGGTGTTAACCAGGATTACATAGTTTTATTGAAAGACAGGATAAAAGGAGGTTTCTAATGATTAGTAAAATATTAGTTCCGATCGATTTCTCCGATTATTCCAAAAACGCGCTTAAATACGCAGCGGATTTTGCCCAGAATTTTAAAGCTAAAATTTATTTGATCTACGTTATTGAACCGGTCATTTATCCGGCCGATTTCAGTATTGGCCAGGTTACTATTCCAACCCCCGATGTTGATATGAATGCCAGGGCACAAAGCGAACTAGATTCACTCGCCAGGTCCTTTGTAGAATCCTCCATTGAGGTTGAAACTATAATTAAAAGCGGAAAGCCCTTTGTAGAGATTAATGAAACTGCATCGGAAAAGGATATTGACCTGATTATAATAGCTACACACGGCCATACCGGAGTTGAACACCTCTTATTCGGTTCCACCGCGGAAAAGGTTGTTAGAAAAGCCCCCTGCCCGGTGCTTACTCTCAGGGAACCCGTTAAAGGATTTCAATATAAACAGTAGAATTTCCTTTGTATAAAAAGGAAAAAATTCCGGAGAAATTGAAAAAAATTCTCTCCGATAATAAATCGGGAAGCGGTTTTTTATTATCAGAACTAAACTCCTTTATTTCCGCCAATTATTCCGGACTTCCGATGCCGGCATATATTCTGAATGAAATAAAAATTAAACTCTCCAATTTCCAAAACGTGTCCGCATACTTAAACAAATTTAAAAGCCTTAAAGGCGAAAAGGAAATCAGAGCCTTTCTCAAAGATTTCAGTCAATCTGAAAAAGGCAAATACGACAGGATATTTGCAAATGCGTATCCCCTATTAAAAAAACATAAAACAATTGTTACCCTCTCCAACAGCAAAACCGTAATTGAAATTATTAAAAGGCTTGCCCTTAAAAGGAATGGCCTAAAAGTAATTGTATCCGAATCAAGGCCGGTCTGCGAAGGAAGGCAGATGGCAAAAGAATTTGCGCGTAAAAAAATAAGGGTTGAATTAATTACGGAAGCGCTTCTCCCTGAGTTTGTTGAAAATTGCGGCTGCGCGTTAATAGGGGCGGATAAAATTTTCCCCGGAGGAGATATAGTGAACAAAACCGGAAGCAAATGCCTTGCAATTCTTTGCCGGCATTACAAAAAACCCTTATTTGCTGCAGCGGACATATCAAAGCTGTCTGATTCTTCACGCTTCAAGAAAGAAATTAAAAATCCCGCGGAGGTCTGGAAAAATCATCCCGCGGGAGTTAAGATATGTAATACCTATTTCGAAATAGTAGAAAAAGAATTTATTAATAAGCTCATTACGGACTAATCGGTTCGATAAACTGACTGTCTGTAAGCTTTTAAAAAGTAGTCCCTGTTTCCATATTTAATTTTTACAACTACATCCACTAATATTCCTGTCTCAAGCATTGGACCGTTTCTCATAATTCTCTCTATCCTGTAGGGATATTGCGTTAAAGGGGGCTTGGATTCATCCGTGAAAAAAGAACTATATATAGTCCCTTTATTAAGAATATAAATTTCATAAGGGTCAATACCGGAATCTGCCGGAGATTTATCATTTGTTTCAACATTTGCAATTGCAATAAGCCCGTTTCCCCCGGGGGGAATTACAGGCATAAAATCGCGGTATAGATAAGTATTCAGTATATAAGTTTTTTCCCCAATCCTTACATTTTCTCCCGCATTAACAATTGAATCAAGAGGAAGCTGATTCTCAGGCGCAGTATTACTGGAACATCCCGCTGAAACTGCCAATAATAAAAACAGTAAATACCTTTTCATTCTCCCTCCTTAATTGCTCTATCAAAATTTATAAAACCGGTTAGTCGGGGGCAATGCAAAAAAATTACTCTTTAAAATAAAGAACCCCGGAATCCGGGGTTCAATTTTACATTATAAACCTGAAACTTATTTTTTATTCATACCATCGAGAGCTTCTTTTGCAAGTTTGGCAATTTCCGAATTCGGATATTTCTTTATAAGGTCGTTCCAAATCTGTTTTGCCTTTTCTTTGTCCCCTTTCTTATCCATCAAAACACCAAGGTTAAAATTAGCCGGCTGGTTATTAGGATCTATTGCAAGAATTTTGCGTGTTGTTGCTTCGGCTTCTGAGACGTTTCCCTGTATATCATAGATAAATGTTACATTCAAGAGGATATCAATTCTCTTCGGGTCCTTGTCAACTATCTGGAGAAGATACTTTAAAGATTCAACCGGTTTGTGGGCAGCCATAAGGAATTCTGCATATTCTCTCATTTTGAGAGTATCGGCAGGATTCTTCTCCAATGCGGATTTAAGTTCGTTTTCTCTTTTCTTGAAAGCTTCGCTCATAGCTCCCATTCCTTCCATACCGCCCATTCCTTTATGGATATCGTCCTGAGGCATTCCGCTGTGAGCGGCATCTTCGGGCATTGCCGACTTTTCCTTGCGCGTTGAGAAGAAAATAATAACTCCAACAAAAAGCACAAAACCGATTAAATAGATATATAATGGTTTAATTTTCATTTTTATCTCCAAGATTTTAAAATTGAAACTATTAGTAAATTTTCGGCTTAAGAAAGCCCTTTTTTCTCAATGACAAATATAGCATAAATTCATAAGTATTCAGTCAAAAAACGGGAAGTGAATAAAAAAAATCGAGCCGGACTTATGAAATATGGTAATGGAACTGCGACCCTGCTGTCCGGTTCTAAAATTTGAAAGAATGCGGCGGGGTCGATTTTGACATTTGATAACAAGCCGGATAGGTATAAACAAAAGAACGCTGCATTATTATGTTCAGGCATAATAATCAGCGTTCAACTTTCCGGTTCCTTTTAATCAGCCTACAAACATCTTATACTGTTCGTATAATCCTGAAGCCTGTTCAAAATTGAACCTTGTGCGAATCTTAAAGGCTTCATCCCTCTTATCGAGAGGCACCTCATCCTCCCATTCCAGATTGGAATTAAGCACTTTATTATTCTGTGTATCTATAATAGCCCACTGGGCATCTCCCTTTACGCGAGATTTCATGACCAGATAGATATTTTTGGCCAGCATAAACTTTATTGCCAGGTCAAACCATTTTGCTTTTTCTTTGTCGGTCATTCTATTATTTCTGTTTTTTTTTCAAGTTCTGATGATATTATCGGCAAAAGGGGGAAAAACTTGAATCCTTTTTTTGTTTAAAACATCCAACCATTAAAAATAACGGAGAAAAAGAAATGACAGAGCATTTAACAAAAGAAACCTTCCTTTCACAGGTTTTTAATTACGAAACAGAAAAAGACTGGAAATACGCCGGTTCCTTACCTGCAATTATTGATTTTTACGCCGATTGGTGCGGGCCCTGCAAGATGGTTGCGCCGATATTGGAAGAATTATCTGATGAATACAAGGATAAGATAAAGATTTACAAGATTAACACGGAAGTTGAGCAGGAATTGGCTGGGGTATTCGGAATAAGAAGCATACCGAGCCTTCTCTTTATTCCGATGGATGGACAGCCTCAGATGGCAGCAGGGGCGCTTCCTAAGGAAACTTTTAAGGAAGTAATTGAAAATGTTTTATTAGCTCCCCAGAAAGTGAATTAATTGAACAAAGACTCACTTTGGCCGGTTAGGAAATTAAATTTTCTTAACCGGCTTTTTTAGTTTAAAAAGTTGGTAAAATTTACTATATTTGCAGGATAAAATGTTCTTTTTTCCCGATTTTGGCATATTTTCGCCAGTTTTGCGGGAACAAGGGCTTATTATCTTTGGTTATATCATTAACAAATATGGAGTAAAATTTGAAAATAACTAAGCAATTTACGAATAGGGAAAGCCAAAGCTTAGATAAATATTTTCAAGAAATAGGTAAGGTTGAACTCATTACTCCTGAAGAGGAGATTGAACTAGCCTCGCGGATCAAAAAAGGAGACCGTCAGGCATTAGAAAAACTTACCAAAGCGAATTTACGCTTTGTTGTCAGCGTTGCTAAACAATATCAGAATAAGGGATTACCCTTAAGTGACCTTATAAATGAAGGTAATTTGGGCTTAATTAAAGCCGCCCAGAAATTTGACGAAACTAGAGGTTTCAAATTTATCTCTTATGCAGTATGGTGGATTAAGCAGTCTATCATGCAGGCAATTGCAGACCAGTCCAGAATGGTTCGTATTCCCCTTAACCGTGTTGCCGCCTTAACCAAAATAGGCAAGGCTTTCGGTACCCTTGAACAGGAATATGAACGCGAACCATCTGCTGAGGAAATTGCCAGCGAACTCGATATGGACGTTGATGAAGTAGATTACGCTCTTAAGATTGCCGGAAGAACTGTCTCTATGGACGCTCCTTTGAAACAGGGGGACGATAACAAGAACAGCCTTCTAGATATTATGTCTAACGAGCAGGAATCGACTCCTGACAACGAATTGATGAAGCAGTCTCTCCGCTACGAAATTGAACGCTCACTTTCTACCCTCTCCGACAGAGAAGCAGAAGTAATTAAACTCTACTTTGGAATAAATAGAGAAAATTCACAGACACTTGAAGAGATAGGCGAAAGATTGAATCTTACACGCGAGCGAGTTAGACAGATAAAAGAAAAAGCTCTTTTAAGACTAAGGCATTCAAGCCGAAGCAAAAACCTGAAGGTTTATTTAGGATAAATAAAAAACCCGTCTCTGACGGGTTTTTTTATAAACTTCTTTTACTTTCTAATCCCTTATTTCCCAATTAAATATACCAGTTTATTATTTGCAGGATTTTCCCTGAAATCTATATATCCCCCGGGAGAGGCTACAAATACGGTCCCGTCAAAATCTACTCCCCCTTCGGTTCCTACACGGTTAGGACTTAGAATCCAGGCTTTATACTTTTTGGCATAAGGCCAGTAATCAAGCCATCTGCTGTACCAGGGAATCTCAGAGGAAACGGGACAAATGAGGGCGTCAAGATTTTCCTTTTGATACTGGTCAAAGAGCCATTTATCATCAGCTTCTCCGCTCAAAGCCAGCCCGAACCGGAATCCGTCCACCGTTACAACCTGGTGATTCAAATCCGCTTTTGTAAATCCGTTCGCTTCATCAATGGAATTAAAAATCCTTTTGCGGTGAACTGCAGCAATCTTTCCGAATGGATCCACTACAACAAGAGAATTGTACAGTTTCCCCTCTTTCCATTCAGCCATACCGGCTGCAATATGAATATTATTACGCATAGCGTAATCAGCCAGAATCTTTGTAAAGGGACCGGGAATCGTTTCGGCTATATTCTTCTGGTATTTATCACCGCCGTTGTAAAGCCCCAATGACGTCTCTCCGAATATTATCAGCTTTACATCAATATCATCCGCCAGCGTATTCTCTATTATACTCTTAATTTTGTCAATGTTTTCCTTTTTATCGGGATGCGAAGGGAGCGATATAACAGCCGCTTTTAGTGTCCTTACATATTTGGACGGATTTTCCTTTACCGGGAAGTCGAAATAATCTATTATCCGCGGTGTAATGCTGTTTAATTCCCCCGGATTTCTGAACAAAACATAGGCGCCATATGCGATGGCCCCGAGAATTAGAAGGAGAATAATTTTTTTCATTCTGCGTCCATATAAGGTTTTATTGATTTACTTAAGGAGTTCACTGATAGCAGTAACGGTTTTCAAATTCCTGGTTGTTGCTTTTACCTTCAGTTTGTTTTCAATTACTGTATTTGTGTATTTAGTCCTTCCATAGCCTACAGGGCAATATAAATATGCAGTTTTGGAATCGATGATAATCTTATCCTTCCCCCCGTCAATTGCAGCTATTTTATTCAGGTTTTCTTTAACCGGCTCTTCATCAAAAAATGTAATATGCAGTTTAGCGGCATCAACACTCTTATCCTTTAAAAAAGGATTTCTTTTAATAATCCCTTCAAACTCTTTCTTTTCCATCACTAAAGCGGGAACGCTTATTCCGAACTGCTTCTTTATTCCCTTTTCAATAATTTCAGCAATCTCCTTCCCTTTTTTCAGCTTGTACTCAAAGACAACATTGCCGCTCTGAATATAAGTTACAATTTTTTCAAAGCCGAGAAGTGCATACAATTCAGCCAGCTGGTTCATCTGGATTTTATTCTTTCCGTTAACATTTATGCCGCGCAGCAACGAGATATACTGTGTCATAAGAGTTCCTTTGATAATAGTTTATTTTCCCGCCGGTATCTTTAATCTCTCCAATCCGGCATAACAAAATACAATTAAAAAATGAAACAAGCATAAACAAAAGGGGCCGTTAATTCCCGGCCCCGTTATCAATAAATTTTTATGTCTGTTGTAAGCCTATAATCCCTCTTCGCTCAGCAGGTATACAAGAATAGCCATTGCCGAGGCTCCAAGTTCCATCTCGCGGGGATGTACTTTATCGTATGTATCATTTGCGGAATGGTGAAGGTCCATATATCTCTGATTATCGGGTACATATCCAATCAACGCCGCGGCATTCTTAATTGGACTTATATCGGAGCCTGCGCCTCCCGGTAAGACCCACTCAATAAGGGATTTATTCAGAATAGGAACCCAGCTTTGCATTTTCTTTAGAAGCGGTTCTGAAGTCTGCGCATAAAATCCTCTCGGCGTAAAGCATCCCCTGTCCGATTCGATTGCGGCTACGTGAATTTCCCCCGAGGTTTCTGCAAATTTCCCATATTCAAGCCCGCCCCGTAATCCGTTTTCTTCATTTATGAAGAATACGCAGCGTACTGTCCTTTTCGGTTTTATATTATTTCTCTTAAACAAATCCAATACTTCAAATGCCTGAAGGCAGGGGCCTCCGTCATCGTGGGCTCCGTGGCTTAAATCCCAGCTGTCGTAATGCCCTCCTACAACAATTACTTCATTCGGCAGCTCGCTTCCCTTCAGTTCCCCGATTACGTTATATGAGACTGCATCGGGCAATGTTCTGCAGTTAGTCTGAAATGTAACTTTAAGAGATGGTTCCTCTTTCAATGCATTCCCCAGAAAATCAGCGTCCTGAATTCCGATAGCAACTGCAGGCAACGACTTTATTCCTTCCTCGCTTCCCATTACTCCGGTGTGTGGATTGTTGTCCTTGTTGGAAGTTATTGATCTGACAATAACCCCAATTGCTCCCGCTTTTGCGGCTTCAACAGGACCTGAGAACCGCTGGTCTGCAGCGCCGCCGTAACCCCCGAATGTGTTTACAATTGTTACATCGAATGGACGGTTAAAGAAAATGATTTTCCCTTTTGCCAGATCTTTCTTCTGCTTCAGTTCATCAATTGACTTCACTTCAAGGATTTCCCCCGAAATTCCTTTCGAAGAAGTAGCGGCAGATCCCCCCAGTGCGGCAATATTTAGTTTTCTCCCTTTCCATTTTCCGGATGAAGATATAAATGCTTTTTCCTTTTTGCCTCTTTCCCATTTGGGAACCATAGTCTTCTGGAGCCATACTTTATCGAATCCGGCCTCCTTCATTTTCTTCTCAGCCCAATAGATTGCCTTAAGGGATGTTTCAGATCCGCTCAGCCGGTGCCCTATTGAACAGAGTTCCTTTAACATTTTATATCCCTTCTCCTCCTGCAGAGCGGATTTAATGAGAAGATCGGCTACGGAATTATATTTTTCGAGCCTGCTCTTTTCGAACTGCCCGAATATCGAATTTGATGACGCAAATAATACAATTAGAGTAAGCAGAAAAAAGAATTGCTTTTTCAATAGGCCTCCATAGGACAAATTATCTATTTTACATTTGGAAAATATATCAGAGGGGGAATAAAGTCAAAAAAAGGAGAGGTTTAAAAGAAAAAAGCTCAAATTAAATTTGAGCTTTCAGATGAGTAAAATTTCGAAACGAATTATATTTTATTCTCGCGGACTAATTTTGCAATTTCAGAGGTACCGTTTTTAGCAATAGTTCTTAACGCTTTAGCAGTAAGTTTAACGGTAACGAACCGGTTTAATTCCTGAACCCAAATTCTTTTGGTCTGAAGATTAGGTAAGAATCTCCTTTTGCTTTTATTGTGAGCGTGAGAAATACTGTGCCCGCTTTTTGGACCTACACCGCTTACCTGACATTTTCTTGCCATCTTGAATCCCTATTTCTTAAAATTTTGTCACGGAATTTACACAAAAAAATTAAAAAATTAAAATATTTTCGAAAAAAATCTTCATGAATGCCGTTTTTGTCTGTTTTTCGCTGAAATTATTATCCGGACGGTCAAAAAAAAAGCGGCTAAAAAGCCGCTTTTCATTAAAATTAAGCCCTTTTACCGAGCTCTTTATCGAGCATATAAAGACTTCCTTTGCTGTCCCCTATAAGCTCAAATTTTTCAATAATCAGTTGAACTGCATTAACTTCTTCTACCTGTTCTTTTACAAACCAGGAAATAAAATTACCTGTTGCATGATCCTTTTCGTTTAGAGCCAGGGTAGCAATATCATTAATGCTGTCGGTAATCATCATTTCGTGTTCCAATGATTCTTCAAATACTTTAAGAGCCGAACCCCATTTTGCCTTTGGCTTTTCAATCTTTTCGAGAGAAATCGAGGCGCCTACTTCGCCGAGATAATGCATGAATTTAAGAGCGTGCTCATATTCTTCCTTGCTCTGAAGCTGCATCCAGTTTGAAGCGCCGTGCATTTTAATTGTATCGAAATAAAGAGCCATTGAAAGATAGAGATATGAAGAATAGAATTCGAGGTTCATCTGTTTGTTTAAAGCATCCTGCATTTTTTTTGAGATCATCATAGTTTCCTCACTTTTTTTTGTTTTGTTAAATTCTCTTTAATAAATCTACGTTAAAGTATTATTTATTTCTGCAAAAAATTCTGCCTTTTCCCCGATTAACAAACCATTAATGCAAAAGGTTCTATATAATAAAATATTTTTTCATAATTTTAAGATTATTTTTGCAGAAAAGCAGTCAAATAGAAGGAGATTTGCCCCTATTCTCCGGTTTATGCCGGAGATAAACCAGTCCGACAGGACAAATGATGCCTCTCCCCTCACTGTTTTTTTACCAATGCACCAATGGAAATAGAAGCCGGCTGAGGGAAATAAAATAATTTAATTTTTTTGAATTATGTTTTATCTTAGTATGATTGAATTGGATAAAAACTGAATGTTTTATAAAATAATACGATTCACCATTTTTTCTATTTCCATATTCATAGCCGGCTCCGCCCTTCTTGTTCTGGCTTTCAGATGGATTAATCCCGTATCCTCCTCATTCATACTTTTAAAATCAGGCTCTCCCCTCGAAATTGTATCATTTGATACTCCGAAACAGGAATGGGTATCTCTTAAAAATATTTCCCCTAATATGCCTCTGGCAGTAGTAGCATCGGAAGACCAGGTTTTCTTTGAACATTTCGGTTTTGACTTTGAACAGATTGAAAAGGCAATGAAAGAGAACCAGAGAAGAAAAAGACAAAGAGGGGCAAGTACTATAAGCCAGCAGGTGGCTAAGAATATGTTCCT